>JAJDXW010000241.1 GCA_022823045.1 Gammaproteobacteria bacterium | reverse complement strand
GCCGGCTGATCGACCGCCCGATGCGGCCCCTGTTCCCCAAGGGCTTCCGCAACGAGACCCAGATCATGGCGACCGTGGTCTCGGTGGATCCGGACATCGATCCGGACATCCCGGCCATGGTCGGCGCGTCGGCCGCGGTGGCCTGCTCCGGGATCCCGTTCAACGGGCCGATCGGCGCGGCTCGAGTGGGATACGCCGACGGGCGGTACCTGCTCAACCCCGGATTCGCCGCGCTCGCCGAATCGGAGCTCGATCTGGTCGTGGCGGGGACGAGCAGCGCGGTCCTGATGGTCGAATCGGAGGCGAAGGAGCTGCCCGAGGAGGTGATGCTCGGAGCCGTCACGTTCGGCCACGAGCAGATGCAGCCGGTCATCGGCCTTATCCGCGAGTTCGCCGCGGAAGCGGGGCGCCCCGCGTGGAACTGGGCTCCGCCGGTGAAGGACTCGAACCTCGCCGAGCGGACGGAGGCCCTGGTGGGGGACCGGATCGCCGAGGCGTACCGGATCGTCGACAAGGCCGAGCGGCAAGGGACCCTGGCCGAGACCCGGCGGTGGGCCGAAACGCAGCTTCTCGGATCCTCGGGCGAGGGCGGGGAGCCGCACTGGACGGCCCAGCAGGTCGGGGACGCGGTGGCCGCGATCGAGAAGAAGGTCGTGCGGAGCCGGGTCCTGGATGGGAAGCCCCGCATTGACGGCCGCGACCGCGAAACCGTCCGGGAGGTCACGACCCGCGTGGGCGTGCTGCCGCGCACCCACGGGTCGGCACTGTTCACCCGGGGCGAGACCCAGGCCCTCGTCGCAATCACGCTCGGAAACAGCCGCGATTCGCAGATCATCGACGCCCTGGAGGGGGAACGACGCGATCCGTTCATGTTCCACTACAACTTCCCGCCCTATTGCGTGGGCGAAACCGGCCGGAACATCGGGCCGAGACGCCGCGAAATCGGCCATGGGCGGCTGGCGAGACGCGGGATCAGCGCGGTGATGCCGAGCCTCGACGACTTTCCCTACGTCATCCGGGTGGTGTCGGAGATCACCGAATCGAACGGATCGAGCTCGATGGCCTCGGTATGCGGCTCCAGCATGGCACTGATGGACGCGGGCGTGCCCATCCATGCTCCGGTCGCGGGGATCGCGATGGGTCTCGTCAAGGAAGACGACCGGTTCGCGGTGCTGTCCGACATCATGGGCGACGAAGATCATCTTGGCGACATGGACTTCAAGGTCGCCGGAACCGCGCGGGGGGTGAACGCCCTCCAGATGGACATCAAGATCGAAGGCATCACCCGCGAGATCATGCACCAGGCGCTCACCCAGGCCCACGCGGGACGCATGCAGATCCTCGAGCGGATGGCCGAGACCATCCGGGAGCCGCGCAAGGAGATGTCCGAGTACGCGCCGCGCATCATTACCATCAAGATCGATCCGGAGAAGATCCGGGACGTCATCGGCCGCGGCGGGGCGACCATCCGGAGCATCACCGAGGAAACGGGCGCCGCGATCGACGTCTCCGACGACGGGACCATCAAGATCGCGTCGGTCGACGCTCTCGGCGGACAGGAGGCCAAGCGCCGCATCGAGCAGATCACGGCGGACGTGGAGGTGGGGGTCGTCTACGAAGGCAAGGTGCAGAAGATCATGGACTTCGGCGCCTTCGTGAACATCCTTCCCGGCAAGGACGGCCTCGTGCACATCTCCCAGATCTCCAACGAACGTGTCGAGAACGTCAACGACAAGCTCCGTGAAGGGCAGATGGTCCGGGTCAAGGTGCTCGAGGTCGACAAGCAGGGGCGCGTGCGGCTCAGCATGAAGGCGGTGGACGGCGCCTCCTGAGAAGCGGAGAACGCGGCCGGAGTCGGATTCCACGACCGCCGTCCGGAGAATTCGACGCGGCCCGAGATCCGACTCCGACCCCGCTTCTCACCGCCCCGTATCGTTTTCCGTTCTCTCGGCCAACACCTCCTCGAAGAAGGCGGGGACCCGCTCCTCCAGCCAGTAGCGGGGCCGCCCCGGAACCGCACCGGCGACGAAGCCCGCATGCCCTCCGTGCGGAGACGCCTCCACCCGGACCGAAGGGGAGGGCGAAGGGAGGACCGTGCCGGGCACGAACGGGTCATTCCTCGCCTGCACGATGAGGGTGGGGATGCGGATCCGGGGCACCCAGGGGCCGCTGCTCGCCTTGCGGTAGTAGTCCTCCGCCCCGGCGAAGCCGTGGAGGGGGGACGTCACGTTCTCGTCGAACGCCCGGAACGTCCGCCATCGGGGCAAGTTCGCGAGATCGATCGGGCTCTCGTCCCACGTTCCGAATTTCGCCCGGATCTTGAGGTGCATCTGACGAACCAGGTATCGTCTGTAGACCCTTGAGAAACCTCGTTCGATTCGGTCGGCGCACTGCCCGAGATCGAAGGGAACGGAGATCGCGGCGGCCCCCGCGAGGGGCGCACCGAGGCCGAGCTCCCCGAGCCACTTGAGGAGGACATTTCCCCCGAGGGAGACCCCGGCCGCGAAGAGGGGGCGATCCGGGAAGCGCCTTGAGAGCTCACCGGCGAACCAGGCGAGGTCGCCGGTCTCCCCCGAGTGGTAGCACCGCGCGAGTCGATTCGGCTCGCCGCCGCATCCCCGGAAGTGCATGACCACCGCGGGCCAGCCGCGGCGCCGGAACGCCGCGAGCAGCCCCCAGGCGTAGGGTGATTCGCTGGAGCCCTCCAGCCCGTGGAGGAGCACCACGATCGGCGCGCCGCCGGAATCGGCTCCGTTCCAGTCGAGGTCGAGGAAGTCGCCGTCCGGGAGCTCGACACGCTCGCGTTCCAGCGCCGGCTTGCCGCGGCGACGCACGACCGCGGCCCACAATGTCTGGAAGTGCGGCCCGGGCAGCCACCACGCGGGGCGGAACCGCCATTCGGCCCCTCCGGAAAGGGAAGGGGGAGGGTCCCCGGTGGCTTCGAGACGGCTCATCGCGCTCCGCGCCTCGCCTTGCGCCGCGTGAGGAGCGGCTACGCCCTCCTGGGCGAGAGCGAGATGCGGCGTCCGTCCTCGCACGCCAACGGGCCGTCGGCGACTTCATCGGCGACGATCGCGAGCAGCTCGTAGCCGCCGTCCGCGGCATCCCTCCCGGCGGCGACGATCGTGCCTGCGCTCCGGCCTTCGGACCGGACCGGATCCCCGGGCATCGGCCGCTCCCCCGCCGGAAGCCGCCCCGGGTAGAGCCGGCGCTTGAGGCGGCCGAGGTAGCGGGTCCTCGCGATGACCTCCTGCCCGGGGAAACAGCCCTTCTCGAAGCTCAGGGCCCCGAGTCGGTCGAGGTCGAGCATCTGGGGGATGAACGACTCGCGGGTCTTGTCGGTGAGCCACGCGATCCCGGCCGCGATCTCGAGCCGCCGCCATTCGTCGTCGCTCGCCCCCGCGGGAGGGGGTTCGGGTCCGAGGACGAGGAAGCGGTCGGGGAAGCCGGGTGGACGTATCGCGAACCGGACGCCGGACTCGACGGCGGATCCCGGCGCAGGGACGACGCCGACCCGGCCGGAGACGAACGCCTCGGACCCGGACCCGGACCCGGCCGCTCCCACGACCTCGTCCCCGGTCCGCTCCACCTCCACTTTGGCCCTCAGCACGAACCCCCGAAGGCCCCGGACGAGACCGTCCGCCTCACCGGCCGGCGCAACGAGGGAGAACCGTGCCCCATCCGCGCGCCGAACGAGCCAGAACAGGTTCCGGACCTGCCCCCGGGGGGTGCACCATGCGCTCAACGTCACCCCGCCGGGAGCGAGCGTCGCGACGTCGCTCGTCAACTGAGCCTGGAGAAACCCCTCCGCGCCGGAGCCGCGAACCTCCACATTTGCCATGCCAGGGTTGTGGAGCACGGTCGAATCAGCCATCGGCGGGGGCGGACGACGCGGAACGGATCCGGTCCACGAGGGCGGCGAGGGCGGGGTCCGGCGGAGCGGACCGCCGGGCGACCCAGTCAAGGAGATCCTGATCCGACTGGTCGAGCAGCCGATCGAGACCCCGGACCTCGTCCTCGTCCAGAGTGTCGCCGGCCGCGGCAAGGAACCGGTCGAGAATCAGGTCCATCTCGCGCGTTCCTCGCCGGCACCGCCACCGAAGCCGTCTCACGAGCGTCATGCCGTCTCCTTTCAGAGCTGGCGGACCACCATCATCTTCTTGACCTCGGCGATCGCCTTCGCCGGGTTGAGCCCCTTGGGGCAGGCGCTCGTGCAGTTCATGATGGTGTGGCAGCGATAGAGCCGGAAGGGATCCTCCAGCTCGTCCAGGCGCTCGCCCGAGTACTCGTCCCGGCTGTCCGCGATCCACCGGTACGCCTGGAGCAGGGCGGCAGGCCCGAGATAGCGTTCGCCGTTCCACCAGTAGCTCGGGCAGCTCGTGGAGCAGCACGCGCAGAGGATGCACTCGTAGAGCCCATCCAGCCGGTCCCGGTCCTCCGGGGACTGGAGCCGTTCCCGGTCCGGCGGGGGAGGGGTCACCGCGCGCATCCACGGCTTGATGGAAGCGTATTGCGCATAGAACTGCGTCATGTCCGGAACGAGGTCCTTGACCACCGGAAGGTGGGGGAGGGGAAAGATCTTCACGTCGCCCTTGAGGTTCCGGATCGGGGAGGTGCACGCGAGCGAGTTGACCCCGCCGATGTTCATGGAGCACGACCCGCACACTCCCTCCCGGCAGGAACGACGGAAGGTCAGGGTGGAGTCCATCTCGTTCTTGATCTTGATGAGGGCGTCGAGAACCATCGGCCCGCAGTCGTCGAGGTCCACCTCGAAGGTATCCGTCCTCGGGTTCCGCCCGTCGTCCGGAGTCCACCGGTAGATGACGAAGCGCCGAACCTCCCCGGACCCGGGAGGGGCGGGGTGGGTCTTCCCGGATTCCACCTTCGAGTTCGGCGGAAGCGTCAGTACGGCCATTGCATTCCCTCAGTAGGACCGCTGCTGCGGGGGGAACGACTGCACGTCGTTCGTCAGCGTCTCGAGATGGACGGGCCGATAGCCGAAGTCCGGTGCCGTGCCGTTGCGAAGCCAGCAGAGGGTGTGCTTGAGCCAGTTCGCGTCGTCGCGCTCGGGAAAGTCCTCGCGCGCGTGCGCGCCCCGACTCTCGGTGCGGTGGTTCGCCGAGTGCATCGTCACCACCGCCTGTCGGATGAGGTTGTCGAGCTCGAGCGTCTCCACCAGGTCGGAGTTCCACACCAGGGACCGGTCCGACACCTGGATGTCGCTCATCGTCGCACGGCACTCGTCGATGAGCCGGCAGCCTTCCTCGAGGATCTCGCCGGTACGGAACACCGCTGCATTGTTCTGCATGATGCGCTGCATCTCGAGGCGGATGGATGCCGTCGGTCGCTCCCCGTCCGCGTGGCGGTGCCCGTCGAAGCTCTCGAGGGCGCGCTCTTCGGAGTCCCCGGGGAGCGGCGGGTGGGACTCGCCGGGAGCGATGACCGCGGCGCACCGTTCCGCGGCCGCCCGGCCGAAGACGACGATGTCGAGGAGCGAGTTCGAACCGAGGCGGTTCGCACCGTGGACGGACACGCACGCGCACTCCCCGATGGCGAACAGCCCCGGGACCACCGTTTCCGTGTCCCCGGTTCCCGAGGTCACCACCTCTCCGTGGACATTCGTGGGGATCCCTCCCATGTTGTAGTGCACGGTCGGGAGGACCGGAATGGGCTCCTTGGTGACGTCCACGTCCGCGAAGATCCGTGCCGTCTCGGAGATCCCGGGGAGCCGCTTCTCGATTACGTCACCCTCGAGGTGCTCGAGGTGAAGATGGATGTGATCCTGGAGCTGGCCCACCCCGCGGCCCTCCCGGATCTCGATGGTCATCGAGCGGCTCACCACGTCCCGCGAGGCGAGATCCTTGGCGTTCGGAGCGTACCGCTCCATGAACCGCTCGCCCTCGGAATTGGTGAGGAACCCGCCCTCGCCCCGCACTCCCTCGGTGATGAGGCAGCCCGCCCCGTACACCCCGGTCGGGTGAAACTGCACGAACTCCATGTCCTCGAGCGGCAACCCGGCGCGCAGCACCATCGCGTTGCCGTCGCCGGTGCAGGTGTGCGCGGAAGTGCAGGAGAAGTAGGTCCGCCCGTAGCCGCCGGTGGCAAGCACGGTCGCGTGCGCCCGAAAGCGGTGCAGGGTGCCGGTGTCGAGGTCCCAGGCGAGGATCCCCCGACAGGCTCCCGAATCGTCCGTCAGGAGATCGAGCGCGAAGTACTCGATGAAGAACTCGGCGTCGTGCTTCAGGGACTGCTGGTAGAGGGTGTGGAGGATCGCGTGACCGGTGCGGTCCGCCGCCGCGCAGGTGCGCTGCGCGATCCCCTCGCCGTAGCGGGTGGTCATTCCGCCGAAAGGGCGCTGGTAGATTCTACCGTCCTCGGTGCGGGAGAACGGCACCCCGTAGTGTTCGAGCTCGAGCACGGCGGGCATCGCCTCGCGGCACATGAATTCGATCGCGTCCTGATCGCCGAGCCAGTCGGAACCCTTTACGGTGTCGTACATGTGCCAGCGCCAGTCGTCCTCTCCCATGTTTCCGAGCGCGGCGCTCATCCCACCCTGGGCGGCGACGGTGTGGCTGCGGGTCGGAAACACCTTCGTGACGCACGCGGTGGACAGACCCCGCGCGGCGAGCCCGAGGGTCGCGCGGAGCCCCGCCCCGCCGGCCCCGACGACGACGACGTCATACGTGTGTTCGGTGATCGGATAGGCATCCGGCATCTTGCGCTAGCTCCCGACGGATACGCGAAGGATGGAGACGACGCAGGTCGCGCCGAGAGCGAGGGCGGCGAACTTGACCGCGACGATGCTCGCGATCTTGAGCCCCCGCGAGTGAACGTAGTCCTCGATCACCACCTGCAGGCCGAGCTGGGCGTGGTGGAAGAGGGCGACGGTGAAGAGGATCCAGAGAGCAGCGGCCACCGGGTGGGCGAGGGCGGCGCGCGCCGCGTCGTATTCGCTCCCGACAAGCGCGATCATCACCGCCACGAACCCGATGCCGAGCGGGATGAGCGCGACCGCGGTCAGACGCTGCGCCCACCAGTGGCGGGTGCCGTCCTTCGCGGCGCCCGTGCCGCGGACCACCGAGAGCGCCGTGCGATACCTCATTCGCTCCTCCCGCCGCCGGTCCGCCGCCCTACACCGCGTACGCGAGCCCGAACGCGACGAGGGTCATCGCGATCGAGGCCACGACGACCGCCTTGCCGCTCGCGTAGGCGGCCCGGATCTCGAAGCCGACGCCGGCGTCCCAGAAAAGGTGCCGGATCCCGTTGCAGAGGTGATAGAAGAACGAGAAGGTCCAGGCGAAGAGGAAGAGCCTCCCGAGCCAGGACCCGAGCGCGCCGCGCATCTCCGCGTACGCCTCCGGACCGAGCGCGAGAGCGGTCACCCACCAGGCGAAGACGATCGCCCCCAGGCAGAGAAAGATCCCCGTCCCCCGATGAAGGATGGACAGCACCGAGGTGAGCTGCGGCTTGTAGATCTGGATATGAGGCGATAGCGGACGGCTGCTGGTCGACATCGTCTCCCTCGAACGTGGACGGCCGGGCTTCCCGAATGCGGGCCGACACCCCGCCGCGTGTCGGAATACGGCTCGTCTCTCGTACGCGATCGGCTCATCGCGATCCGCACGCGCGACGGCGGTCTAGTCTATCGCGTCACGGCGTGCCGCGTCGCGGCGCGTTTCTCTTGCACGGAGACGTTCATGCCCCGGACCCCGACTCGATTCGACCTTCGCCCGTCGCGCGCTCTCGTGCTCTGGCTCGCCGGGGTGATCGGGGGCGGGGTGCTCGCGGCGTGGGGGAGCGCGCTGCCGCCGACCGTCGCGGGTGCCCTCTCCGTCCTTGCCGCGGCAAGCCTGGTTCGGGGCCTTCGCCTCCATGCGCTGCGGAGCGCGCGGGACGCCGTCATCCGGATCGCGCTCGAGCCCGAGATTCGCATCTGCTTCCGGGATGGACGCGAGTGCGGGGCCCGGCTCCGCGAGACGCCGCTCGTCCACGCCTGGCTGGTGGCCCTGCGGCTCGAAACGAACCGTGGCCGCATGTCGGTCCTCGTGCCTCCGGATTCGCTCGCCAACCGGGCCGAGCACAAGCGGATGCGCGTGTGCCTCCGCCTCGGGGGGGTCTCATGACCGACCGGCGGGCGGAGGCCCGTCGGCGCCTCTCTCGCCTCGAAGGGGAACGCCGGGGCCGGGCAGCAGGGTTGGGCGAGCCGAGCCGGCGGGCGGCCCTCGTCCGGGACGTCGCGGTGCACGACGCGGTGCGCCTGCTCGGCCTCGACCCGGCGACGCGTGTCGAGAGCGGGTATGATGCGCGCGGTTCGGGATTCCGGTACCGGATCGCGGGGTGCGGCCCCGCGGATTCTCAGGTTGTGGCGGGTGCGTTCCGGTCGGCTAACTGGGATCGGGGCCTCCTCGTATTCATGTCGTCGG
>JAJDXW010000086.1 GCA_022823045.1 Gammaproteobacteria bacterium | reverse complement strand
GCCGTGGGGCGACGGAGGGTGATCCCGCCCGGCGTTCGCCCTGCCGCCGCCTCCACCTTCCGCGCCGCGACGAGCAGCCCCTCGACGAGCCCGATATCGAGCGAGAGTCCCCGCCGTCCCGCCGCGGAGGGCCGGACCCGGAGGTTGCACTCGACCTTTCCCCGCCGCACCCGTGCGGCAACCCGCTCGCGCACCCTCGCGTCGAGGGACCGAAGCTCCTCGGGAAGGCGGAGCGATACGTCGAGATAGCGGTGATTGACCGAACGAAGCTCCCAGACCGCGGCGCCCCACTCGGCATCGGACTCTTCGCGCGCGAATGCGGTCATGCTGTGGACCATGGCGGGGCGGATCCTAACAGTAGACCGGGCGGCAGGCGGGACCCGCGCCGGGGTTCGGGCCGGGTTCCGCCTCGCGACCGGGAGCCCGCGGAAGGCGCGTCTCGTACCCAATCCACCCGTCACCGCCTCCGGTATCCGGACCCGACCCTCCTCGGGCGGTGGGCCGCGTTGTATGATCGCGTCCGGCGCCGGTCCCGCACCGTCCGGGTCCGTCCGGCGCCGGGTCCCCGCCGGTATCGAATCGCTCCATCGCGAGCACGGAGACGCGGATGCACGAACGGCCGAGCGGCCGCCGCCCCGACGAGCTGCGGGCGGTGCGGATGACCCGCCACTACACCCGGCACGCGGAGGGCTCGGTCCTCGTCGAGTTCGGCGATACCCGGGTCATCTGCACCGCGAGCGTCGAGAAGCGGGTGCCCCGGTTCCTCCTCGGGAGCGGCTCGGGCTGGGTCACCGCGGAGTACGGCATGCTCCCCCGCGCGACGAGCGAGCGTACCGCGCGCGAGGCGGCCCGTGGGCGCCAGGGCGGCCGGACTCTCGAGATCCAGCGGCTCATCGGCCGAAGCCTCCGGGCCGTCGTAGACCTCGAAGCCCTCGGGGAACGCACCGTCCACGTCGACTGCGACGTCATCCAGGCGGACGGAGGCACCCGCACCGCCGCCATCTCCGGCGGCTACGTCGCGCTCGCCGACGCGGTCGAGACCCTGCGCAACCCGGGGAGGCGCGAGGCGCTGCACGGCCAGGTCGCGGCGGTGTCGGTGGGGATCTGGAACGGTCACCCCGTCCTCGACCTCGACTATGCCGAGGACCGGGAGGCGGAGACCGACATGAACGTCGTCATGAACGACAACGATGGGTTCATCGAGATTCAGGGTACCGCCGAAGGACACGCGTTCCGGGCCGAGGAGCTGGACGCGATGCTGTCCCTTGGCCGGGCCGGGATCGGTCGGATCCTCGAGGTCCAGCGCCGGGTCCTCGGGGAGTGAGCCGGACCCTCGTCGCCGCGACCGGCAATCGCGGCAAGCTCGCGGAGCTCGACCGGTTGCTCGACGGGGTCGGGTGGGAGGTTGTGGCCCAGTCCGACTTCGGGGTGGAGCCACCCCCCGAGGACGGGCTCACCTTCGTCGAGAACGCGATCATCAAGGCCCGGCACGCGGCGGAACGCACCGGCCGGCCGGCCCTCGCGGACGATTCCGGGATCGTCGTCGATGCCCTCGGCGGGGCGCCCGGCGTGCATTCCGCCCGCTATGCCGGACCTGGGGGCGGCGATGCGGCCAACAACGAGAAGTTGCTCCGCGCCCTCGCGGGGGTGCCGGAGGCGGAGCGGACCGCCCGCTTCGAGTGCGCCGTCGTCTGGCTCCGTGATCCGCGCGATCCCGTGCCCCTCATCGCCCGGGGCACCTGGTCGGGGCGGGTGCTCGAGGCGCCGCAGGGCACGAACGGGTTCGGATACGACCCGCTCTTTCTGGATCCCGCGACCGGGTGCACCGCGGCCGAGCTGTCCCCCGGGCGCAAGGACGCGCTCAGCCATCGCGGGCAGGCGCTACGGGCCCTCCGGGCGATGCTCGCCGCCACCGACGTCTGATCGCTCTCGACTGCCGTTTCGCGGAGCGACGCCGGCTCGGCCATTCACCAGGTCGGCACGGCCTCGATTCGCGTCGCCGGTGCGTTGCGGCGGTCAGCTATTCACCAGGTTGGCACGGCTTCGACTCTCGCTGTCGGTGCGTTGCGGCGGTCAGCTATTCACGAGGTTGGGCAGCCAGAGCACGATCTCGGGGAACGCGAGGAAGAGGCCGACCGTCGCCGCGTCGGCGAGGAAGAACGGCAGGATCCCCCGGAAGACCTCGCCGAGCGGGATGTCCGGGCGCACCGCCGCCACCACGTAGCAGTTGAGGCCGACCGGCGGGGTGATGAGGCACACCTCGCACATCTTGACCACGATGATCCCGAACCAGATGGGGTCGTAGCCGAGCGCGACCACCGCGGGGTACACGACGGGCAGGGTGAGCAGCAGCATCCCGATCGCGTCCATGAACATCCCGAGCACGGCGTAGCCGAGGAGGATGAAGATCATGGTCACCACCGGGGGCAGCGGGAGGTTGACGAGCCACGTCGCGAACGCTTCAGGCAGGCCCGCGAAACCGAGGAATCGGACGAAGATCAGCACCCCCCAGATGAGGGCGAAGATCATCACGGTGAGCTTCGCGGTCTCGAGGAGGGCGCTCTTGAGGGCCGGCCATCGCATCCCGCGGTAGAGGGCGATGCACATCACCACGAACGCCCCGAGCGCGCCCGCCTCGGTCGGCGTCGCCCACCCCGCGTACATCGCGCTGAAGATGATCGCGACGACCGCGAAGATGGGGATGGTGGGCGGCAGGGTCCTCAGCCGCTCGGCGAGGGGGGGCGACGCGATGGGGCGTCCCATCTCGGGCCGCGCAGTGCACTGCCCGATGATGAGGGCCGCATAGATGAGGGCCGACACCATTCCGGGCAGGAATCCGGCGAGGATCAGGGTGCCGACCGACTCCTCGACGATGATCGCGTAGATGACGAGGATCGCGCTCGGGGGGATGAGGGAGGCGAGGGTTCCCCCCGCCGCGACCACCCCGGCCGCGAGCCGCGGGTTGTAGCCGTTCTCGAGCATGTGGGGGATCGCGACCCGGCTGAATACCGCGGCGGTCGCGGTGCTCGCTCCCGAAACCGCCGCGAAGCCGGCCGTCGCGAACACGCTCGCGACCGCGAGCCCGCCCGGCACCCATCCGACCCAAGCGCGCGCCGCGTTGAACAGGGCATGGGTGAGCCCGGCGTGGTACGCGACGAACCCGATGAGGATGAACATCGGGAGGACGCTCAGCACGTAGTTGATCGACTTCGAGTGCGGAACCGTGCCGACGATCCCGGCCCCCGCCTTCCAGCCGATGAGCCAGACCAGTCCGACGAGACCGGCGAGGGCGGCGGCCGCGAACACCCGTACCCCGAGGAACACCGCGGCCAGCAACCCACCGGTCACGATGATACCGATGGTGAGCTCGTCCATCAGTCGTTCTTTCCGCCGCTCGCTTCACGGTGACCGGTCAGGTCCGGCACCTCCGATTCACCGGCGAGGCCGGTCTCGATCTCGTGCTGGGCCTGCTCGTCCACCGTCTCGATGAGGGGGATCCCGATCGGTTCGGCATCGGGCTTCGCCGAGAGCCGCAGGAAGCCGAGGAGCTGGATGAAGAGGCGCACCAGGAGGACCGCGAACGCGAGGGGAACCAGCAGCTTGGACGGCCAGATGGGTATCTGGATGTCGATGGAGCTGTCACCGATGGTCCAGGCGCGAAGGAAGTGCTCGTAGGCGAACCACGCGAGGATCGCGACGATTCCGATGATGGTCAGTGTTCCCAGGAACTCGACGATCCAGAGGGCGCGGCCCCGGAGCCGCTTGAGGATGATCTCCATCCGCACGTGGCCCCCGAGGCGCTGGGTGTAGGCGATGGAGATGAACGCGAACACCGTCATCACGAACTCGATGACGTCGACGTAGCCGGGGACCGGAAAGTTGATGAGCTTGCGCCCGAACACCTGGAACACCCCGATGAACATCACCGCGAGGATGACGAGGGCGGCGGCGAGATTGAGCGCACTCTCGAACTTGAAGAATCCCTCGTCGGCGGAGCCGAGGAATCGGGCGAACGGTGAACGGCCGCTATCCGGTGGTGGCTTGGAGGACACGAACGAGCTCCGTCTTCAAGTTCGGCCCCGCTCCCGGGACCGGGAGCGGGGCAATCCGTCTTCGAGAGCTACATTCCCGCCGTGGCGGTGGAAATCACGAGGTCGAAGAGCTCCTGAGCGGGAAGTTCGTCCTTGTTGTCCTCAATCCAGGCGTCCCAGACCGGCTTGCCCCCGATGCGGCGGAACTCGGCCATCTCCTCTTCGGGGATCTCGACCAACTGGATCTTGCCCTCTTCCTTCCACCGCTTCACGTTCTCCACGTCCTGCGCGTCGTACGCGGCTTGCATCGCGGCCGCCGCTCCATCCTTGAGGCTGTTGAGCAATTCCTTGTACTGGTCGGGAAGCGCGTTCCAGGCGTCGACGTTGAACACGGTCGGGCAATTCACGGTTCCGAGCTTCATGTTCGTCGTGACCCAGTCCGAGATCTCCTCGGTCTTGTAGGAGACGAACGTGTAGGTGTACGGAAACCCGATCGCGTCAATCGTGCCGCGCTGGAGAGCGGTGTAGGTCTCCGACGCGGGCATCGTGGACGGCGTGGCCCCGAGCTTCTTGGCCGCCTCGCCCATGCCGCCGAGTGCCCGCAGGCGCTTGCCCTCGAAGTCGGCGACGGACTGTGGGGGCTCGCCGCGGCCCATGTACTCGTACTGGGGCAGGATTGCCGGCATGTAGATGACCGCATTCCACTTCGACATCGCCTCCTGCGCCGCCGGGTGGTCATACACCGCCTGGTGCACCTTGCGCATCACTCCAAAGTCGGAGAGGGGCAGGAACGGCAGGTCAAGCACGTTGAGCGGCTTGTTCTTGCCCGGGTGGTAGGAGGCACAGAAGATCGCGGCTTCGAAGGCCCCGATCGAGATGCCGTCGAGGTTTTCCTTGCTCTTCGAGAGCTGGTCGCCGTAGAACAGCTTGATCGTGAACTTGCCGCCGGTGCGCTCGGCGACCTGGGCGGACACGTACTCCACGCCCTCGGTGAAGGCCCGGCGCTTCCCCCAGAGCGACATCTTCCAGCTCACCTCCGGGCCGTCCACCATCTGGGCGGCGGCGGGGGCGATGCTCCCGGTGAGGCCTGCGCCGGCGGCGACCAGGGCCGCCGCCGCGACGGTGAGGATTGTCTTTCGCATCGTCAGTTCCTCGTGATCGGTTGTTGTGAAAGCCAGACGGCTCCTGCACCCTGCCGCCACTGCTGAGTCCGGCGGATTCGCGGCGCGGGCCGTGCGGGCGCGACACTAACCGACCCGGCTGCGTACCGCAATCCGCCCCTGCCGTTTCGCCCCCTCGGGTGGAGGGGGCGGGTGGTCCGACCGGAGCCAAAAGATGCGCCGCGGGACTTCCCACGCGCCTCGAATCGGGCTACCGTGCCGCCCCGATTCTCCGCGGCGGGGGTTGGCCCATGAAGTCTCATGCCCGGGTGGTCGTCATCGGCGGCGGCGTCGTCGGCGTCGCGACCCTCTACCACCTCGCCCGCAAGGGCTGGTCGGACGTGGTCCTTTGCGAACGCACCGAGCTCACCGCCGGCTCCACCTGGCACGCGGCGGGGCTCCTGCCCCTTTTCAACATGAGCTACAGCGTCGGGCAGATCCACAAGTACTCGGTGCGCCTGTACCCCGAGCTCGAGCGCGAGACGGGGCAGGACGTCGGCTTCCGCCCGGTCGGCAACATCCGCCTCGCGACCAACCGCGACCGCATGGACGAGTACCGGTTCTACGCCGGGGTCGCCCGCACCATCGGGGTCCGCGTCGAGTTCCTGACCCCGAGCGAGGTCCGCGAAATCTGGCCGCTCTGCGAGACCGAGGGACTCGTCGGGGCCATCCTCCACCCCGAGGACGGGTACATCCAGCCCGCCGATCTCACCCAGGCCTTCGCGCGCGGCGCCCGTGACCGGGGGGCGGAGATCCACCGGCGCACCCGGGTGACCGCCATCGAGCGGACCGCGGGCGGCGAGTGGCGGGTGCTGACGGACCGGGGCGACATCGTCTGCGAGCACGTGGTGAGCGCGACCGGGAACCACGCGCGTCAGACCGGGGCGATGGTCGGGCTCGACATCCCCACCGTCCCCGTCGAGCATCAGTACCTCGTGACCGAGCCGCACCCGGACATCCTCGCCCGCCACGAACAGGGGCTGCCGGAGATGGGAGTCCTCCGCGAATCGGACGCGTCCTACTACCTCCGCGAGGAGCGGGGCGGCCTCCTTCTCGGACCCTACGAGCGCGGCGCGCCCGCCTGCTTCGTGGACGGCCCCCCCGACGACTTCGAGAACGACCTCTTCCCCGAGGACCTCGAGCGCCTCGAGCCGCACATCGAGGCGGTCATCCGCCGGGTCCCCGCGTTCGGCGAGGTCGGGCTCAAGCAGGCCGTCAACGGCCCCATCCCCTACACCCCGGATGGGAGCCCTCTCATCGGCCCGGCGTGGGATGTGCCCAACTTCTGGCTCAACGAGGGCCACAGCTTCGGGATCACCGCGGCGGGCGGGGCCGGCTGGCAGATCGCGGAGTGGATCGTCGAGGGAGAGCCGTCCATCGACATGATGGGCGTCGACCCCCGCCGCTTCGGCCCCTATGCGACGCGCGGGTACCTCAAGGAGAAGAACGAGGAGGCCTACGCCAACGTCTTCACCATCCACTACCCGGACGAGGAGCGTCCCGCCGCCCGACCCCTCAAGCAGGCGCCCTGCCATTCGCGCATGAAGTCCCTCGGGGCGGTCTTCGGCCAGGTCTACGGCTGGGAGCGGCCCAACTGGTTCGCCCCCGATGGGGTGGAGCCCCGGGACGTGTGGAGCTTCCGGCGCACCAACTATTTCGAGCACGTGGGGGCCGAGTGCCGCCACGTGCACGAGCGGGTCGGGCTCCTCGACATGAGCGCCTTCGCGAAGTGCGAGGTGTCGGGGCCGGGGGCGGAGGCGTGGCTCGACGGGCTCTTCGCGAACCGCATTCCCGCCCGGGTCGGCCGCATCGGCCTCTGCCACCTTCTCTCGGAGAACGGCGGGGTGCGCTCGGAGTTCACGGTGTACCGCGAGGCGCCCGAGCACTTCTACCTCGTGTCGGCGGGGGCCTACGAGCGTCACGATTTCGACACGTTGGCGAAGCTCCTCCCGTCCGACGGGAGCGTGCGCTTCGAGCCCGCCACCACTCGCTACGGGGTGTTCGTGATTGCGGGCCCCCGGTCGCGCGAGCTGTTGGAGGGGCTCACCGACGCCTCCCTCGCCGACGCGGACTTCCCCTGGCTCACCGGGCGGACCATCGACGTCGGGGTCGCCCATGCCCGCGCCCTTCGCCTCAACTTCGTGGGCGAGCTCGGCTGGGAGCTCCATCACCCCATCGAGATGCAGAACCACCTCTTCGACCGGCTGATGGAGGCGGGGGGCGACCACGACCTCCGCCCGTTCGGGATCCGCGCGATGGACTCCCTTCGCCTCGAGAAGTCCTACCGGCTCATCCCCCGGGAGCTCTCCATCGAGTACGCGGCCCTCGAATCGGGCCTCCACCGCTTCGTGCATCTCAACAAGGGCTCGTTCCTCGGCCGCGACGCCCTCGTCGAATGGCAGCAGCGCGGCTTCTCGTACGCCTTCGTGACCCTGGAGGTGCACGCGGTCGGCGACGCCGACGCCCGCGGCTCGGAGCCCATCTACGCCGGCGGCGAGCTCGTCGGACGCGCGACGAGCGGGAGCTACGGCTGGCGCACGGCCAAGAGCCTCGCCCTCGCGATGGTGCGGCCGGACCTCGCGGCGGAGGGGACGGAGGTCGAGATCGAGATCCTCGGCGAGCGCCGGCGGGCGACGGTGATCCCGGAATCGCCCTTCGACCCGAACAACGAGCGCCTCCGGGCATAGCGCGTCAGTCGGCTCCCTGCCGCGCACGGTCCCTTGGGGCCGCGCCGCCCCCGGGCCGGTCGTGCTACAACTAGCCGGCCGGGATCGCCGGCCGGCGCACGTCGCGCCGGTCGTACCCCGGACCGCACTTCGGAAGGAGGAACCGCAACATGGCCGGTCATCCCGTACTGCCCGAGGGCTCGCCGCCCCCGCTCGCTCCCTATTCGCCGGGGTTTCGCTCCGGCCAGTTCGTCTGCACCGCGGGCATGCTTGCGCTCGATTCGTCCGGGAACCTGATCGGGGATGGCGACGCCGGCGCGCAGACCCGCCAGGTCCTCGAGAACATCAAGGAGATCATCGAGGCAGCCGGCGGAACGATGGAAGACATCGTGTACAACATGATCTTCCTCGCCGACCTAGGGGACTACCAGGCGATGAACGAGGTCTATGGCTCGTACTTCCCGGAGAACCCGCCCGCCCGCGCCTGCGTGCAAGCGGGGCTCGTTCGGCCCGAGTTCCTGGTCGAGATCGCGGCCACCGCGGTCGTCGGCAACTAGCTCGGAAAACTCGCCAAGGGGGTGGGAAACGGCTGCTCCCCATCGCGTAAGGATTGTAGGACCAATCGTTTATGCCAATCGAAGGGGGGAGTAGCCCTGGATACGCAGTGAACTGGCGAGCCGCTTGAGTTTCGGCCCTGGGGCGGCGCTCGGTTGGGTCGCCTCGTTGGACCGTCTCGTCCGAAGTGGCTCGCGTGGCAGCGAGGAGTCAGCCTGGGAATTGCACCGGTTTTCGTCGTCTGCCCGAACAGGTTCTCCGAATTCTTCGGGCTTGGGCGCCACGGTGCCTGCGCGCCGTGGTAGCGGGTCTGCATGGTGGCCAGAGACAGGTCGTACCGCGCTACGGCTATTCCTCCGCGAAGCGCCGCCGCTCCGCTTCGATGCGGGCGATGCGTTCCGCCGCCGCCTCTCCTGCCCCTGCCATGATGAATCCGACAAGCATCTCGACGACCGCGAGCGCACCCACGTGCGACCGGAAGAACGAGGGGCTCTCCACCGGCACGAGGAGCAGGCGGTCGGAGACCGCCGCGAGCGGAGTCGTCCGGCTCTCGGTGATACCGATCACCAGCGCGCCGCGTTCGCGCCCCATCTCCGCGATTCGAACCGCGGACTCCGCCGTCGTCGTCGACGCCAGGCAGATCAGGGCGTCGTTCGCGCCGAGGTCGACGAGGTCGTCGCCGAAGCTTCCCGTGTCGCGTCCAACCAGACGGAATGACGGGGTCGCCATGTTGCCGATGGTGTGGAGGTATCGCGCGAGGAAGTGCGGGGCGCGGGTGGCCGCGACGTAGATCCGGTCGCGGGAGCGAAGGTCGTCGGCGAGCGAAGCCGCGAGGGCGGACCCCACGTTGTCGAAGGCGGCCGCGAGGTTGCCGAGCGCCGCCCGCCGGAATCCGTCCCACAGCGCCTCCGCCGCGTTCTCCGCGTCGGTGGGTGGCGGGCGGACCCGGTCGGGAGTGGAATCGTGTATCGGCCTTCCCGAGTGGACTCGCTGGCGGTAGACCGCGCGCAGCTTGCTGTAGGCCGCGAAGCCGACCTGCTGGGCGAGACGCGAGAAGTTGGGAGCAGGTATGTCGGCGGCGCGGGCAAGCTCGCGCATCGACATGGTGACGACATCGGCCGGGTGTTCCAGCATGTACGCCGCAGCTCGGCGGAGAGTCGGGGACAGTGTCGGCCGAACTCTCGTCAAGCGTTCCTGGACACGCTCGAACTCATCCATCGCGTCACCTTGTGCAAGGCCCGGGCCCGCGCTCCCGGCGGAACCACTCTCGCTTGACGAAGCAGCGCCCGTACCGAGCGAGGATGTCGCAAAGATTAGCACGAGAAGGGGAGGGATTATCGAAAATCCCGGCCGACACCCTCCCGGGAATTCGCCGCACACGTCGGCTGAGCGGCCTTCGGGCCATCCTCCTCTGCTCCGGTGAGCCGGCCGTGAGGGCGGCGCGTGCGCCGTTCGACCGGCCGAATCCGAGTCCGCCCTCGCCCGGGGTGGTGGAGGCGTCCCGCATGGGGTGGCCCCAACGCGGTACTCCGATTCCCTGTATCTTGGCGAGCCGTGCACCGGCCGATCCGGGCGGTGAGTCACGGGAGGGAAGGGACCCATGCCGACCATAGCCGCCGAAGACCTGCACGACCTGACGAGACGTGTCCTGCTTGCGGCCGGTGCCGACGACCGCAACGCCACCCGTGTTGCCGACGCTCTGGTGTCGTCGAACCTGAGCGGCGTCGATACGCACGGCGTCTTCCACCTGCCCCGGTACGTGAACGAAATTCGCGAAGGCATGCTCGTCCCGACCGCCTGGCCCGAGATCCTCACCGAGACCCCGACGACCGCCCTCGTCTCCGGGAACTGGACCTTCGGCCACGTGGTCGCCAAGTACGCCATGGAGGTCGCCATCGCCAAGGCCCGCGACCAGAACGTGGCGACGGTCAGTCTGGTGAGGGCGATGCACATCGGCAGGGTGGGCGAATACGCTGAAATGGCCGTGGCGAACGGCATGATCGCCCTCGTCTGGGCCTCCGGCTACGGATCCGAGGTACCCGTCGCCGTTCCGTTCGGAGGCCGGGCGCCGCTCCTGCACACCAACCCGATCGCGATCGGCATCCCGGCCGGCGACGAGACCCCGATGGTGATGGACTTCGCGACCACCAGGATCGCCGGCTCCAAGGTCAGGACCGCCCAGTTGAAGGGCGAGAAGGTGCCGCCCGGGTCCCTGGTCGACGAGGATGGCAACCCGACCACCGATCCGTCCGGCTACCCGTCAGGCGGAGGCATGATCGCTTTCGGTGACCACAAGGGCTACGCGTTCATGCTCGCCGACGAGTTCCTCGGCAGGGTGCTCGCCGGCGCCGATGGCCACACGCAGGGTGAGCGCGGCGGCCCCCTCATGCGGCGCCAGGGGGTCACCATGATCGTCCTCCGGGCCGACCTGTTCCAGCCGATGGCCGACTTCTCCCGCCGCTCCGGCGAGCTCAAGCGCCGGGTCAACGCGGTCCCGCCCGCCGCCGGCTTCGACGAAGTGCTGGTGCCGGGAGATCTCGAGGTCCGCGTCCGCGAAGAGCGCACCCGAGAAGGCATCCCCATCCCCGTCGAGGTCTGGCGGTCCCTGACTGGCCTGGCTGAGGGCCTGGACGTTCCCGTACCGCCCGTGACCTGAGCCTATGGATATTGGCTGGGGGACCAGGATTCGAACCTGGGCTGGCGGAGTCAGAGTCCGCAGTCCTACCGCTAGACGATCCCCCAGAGGGCTGCGAGACGCATCCTAGCGTTTCGAGTACTGCGGCCGCTTGCGGGCCTTGTGCAGGCCGACCTTCTTGCGCTCGACCTTGCGCGCGTCCCGCGTGAGGAGCCCCGCCCGGCGCAGGGTCGGGCGGTGGGTCTCGTCGTACTCGCAGAGCGCCCGCGCGATGCCGAGCCGGATGGCGCCCGCCTGACCGGTGCCGCCGCCGCCCCGGACGGTGACGGTGAAGTCGAAGTCCTGCGTGCGCTGCGTCTCCTCCAGGGGTTGACGCACCACCATGCGGGCGGTCTCGCGACCGAAGAACTCGTCCAGCGGTCGACGGTTGACGACGATCCTTCCGGAGCCCCGGCGCATGAACACGCGTGCGGTCGAGGTCTTGCGGCGGCCGGTTCCGTAGCCAAGAAGTTCGGACATTCTGGTATGGCTCTTTGTCGCGGGCGTTTTCTGACGGGTCGAGGGCGACGGGTCGTCAGAGTTCCAGGGGCTTGGGCTGCTGGGCGGCGTGAGGGTGGGTGGCGCCAGCGTACACGTGAAGCTTGCGGAACATGGCCCGGCCGAGCGGGCCGCGCGGGAGCATGCCCTTCACCGCGAGCTCGATGGCGCGGCCCGGCGCGCGCTCCTGGAGCTTCTCGAAGCTCGTCGAACGGAGCCCGCCAGGGTACCCCGAATGGCGATGGTAGATCTTGTCGGAAGTCTTGCGGCCGGTGACCTTGACCTGAGCGGCGTTGATCACGACCACATGGTCACCGGTGTCGACGTGGGGAGTGTACTCGGGCTTGTGCTTGCCGCGAAGACGGCTCGCGATCTCCGTGGCGATGCGTCCGAGGACCTTCTCCCCGGCATCGACGACGTACCATTCCCGCTTGACTTCCGCCGGCTTGGCGCTGAAGGTCGGCATGTTCCGTTCCAGGCGTGAAGGGCGGGACGCCCTGTCCCGGCCAAAGACGCGGGACTCTATTACCGGCGTGCGTGAATGTCAATGAGCGATTCATGAGCGATTCGAGGGTGATCAGGCACGGTCTAGGGGACCGGCTCGTGCTCGCCGCGGACCGATTGCTCCGGGGGCGTCGCCGGCCGGGGCCGCCCGGGGAGGAGACCGCTACTCCGTCCCCGGGTGGGGGCGGTGGAGCCGAAGCCTCCGACTCGGCCTCGGGGTATCCCGCGGAGGGGATCGAGGAGGGACGGCTCGATGAGCGGGCGCGGCGGCGGTCGGCACGGCTCATGCGGGTCAACCACGCCGGGGAGGTCGCGGCCCAGGCTCTCTATCTCGGTCAGGGCATGCTCGCCCGGGATCCGGAGGTGCGCCGCGCCCTCGACTCGGCGGCCGGCGAGGAACGTGCCCATCTCGACTGGTGCCGCCGGCGGCTCTCCGAACTCTCCGCGAAGCCGAGCCGGCTGGACCCCTTCTGGTGGGCCGGCTCGTTCGTGATCGGCGCGGTGGCCGGAGCGGCGGGCGACGCGCCGAGCCTCGGCTTTGTCGCGGAGACCGAGCGCCAGGTGGTCGATCACCTTGCTCGCCATCTGCGGCGCCTTCCCCGCGACGACTACCGGAGCCGCGCCATCTGCCGCCGCATGCTGGACGATGAACGGCGACACGGGACCCGTGCGGTGGAGGCGGGGGGCCGGCCGCTCCCCGCTCTGGTCCGGATCGCGATGCGTGTCGCGTCCGGAGTGATGACCACGACGGCGTACCGGATCTGAGCCCTGTCCGAGCCTGCTCCGATCCCGCTCCAGGTCGGATCCGAGCCTGCTCCGGAACCGGGTGGAGGGTGTTTCGCCTGCGCTTCAGCTCCCGGAAGAGCCGGGGTCCCCGCCCGGGGTGAACATGGGAACCGGGAAGGGGGTCACGTTGCCCTGACCCTTCCCGTCCTCGACGCTGACGATCTTGTTCACGCCCTGCTTGTCGACCTGATCGATGCGGATCACGGCGTGCATAGGGATGCAGGTCCGGCTCACTCCGGCGAACTCCGTCTTGAGCCGCTCCTCCGAGGGATCGATGAGCACGGCCGAGCGCTCGCCGAAGATGATGTCTCCAATCTCGATGAACCCGAAGAGATCCCCCTGGCTGACGGTGTGCGAGTAGAGCTCGTACACCTTGCCCTGGTTGTGGAAGATAATTCGGTAGGTCGGCTTTTTCTTCGCCACGGTCGACTCCGTCCGGTTCCTGGACGCGCTTCGGGGGTTCGGGCCGCCGATTATATTCCACGAGGGTGGGGAGAACCGCCCGGGTCCGGAGACGGGAAACCGCGGCGGGCGGACAGCGGACCGTGCCGTGCTGCGGCGAGCTTCGCTCCGGGGGTAGCACGCCCCGCGCGGTGCGCCGGGGTCCGTTACCTACCGCCCTCCGGCGGCGAACGCCCGGTAGTCCTTTCGCACGTCGCGCACCGCCGCGTGAAAGAGGCGTTCCCCCACTTCGGGACTCGCGCGGGACGGATCCGAGCCGATGCGCCCGTCCGGGAATCGTCGTCGATAGTCCTCGGCGTCGCGGAACCGACCGCTCGGAGCCACCCGCGGCTCGAGGGAGGCGGACTTGACCGCCTCCGGATAGGCGAAGTAGGAGAGCGATACCTCGCTCGGCGTCGCGTGGCTGCCCTCGACGCCCGCAAAGTGCTCGTTCGAGACCCGGCGCACGTCGCCTCCGTCCCACCAGTTGGTGAGGGCGAGGCGTACCCGGCGTTCGGTCCGGCCGAGGCTCGCGTGCGCGTAGATCTCGGAGAACGCGGCGTTCAGGGTCGCGATGTTGCCGCCGTGTCCGTTGAGGAAATAGATTGCGTCGAAGCCGTGCCGGGTCAGCGATTCGACATAGTCCGACACGCAGGCGATGAGGGTGCTGGGACGCAACGTGATGCTGCCGGGAAACGCGAGGTGGTGCTGGGCCATTCCGACGCTGATGGTCGGGCCCACCAGGGCGTCTTCCTCCTCTCCCACCGCCCGCGCCACCACCTCGGGGCAGATCGCGTCCGTTCCGATGAGCCCGTTCGGTCCGTGCTGCTCGGTCGAGCCGATCGGGACGATGATCGCGGTGGCCCGCTCAAGATATGCTTCCACCTCTTGCCAGGTGCTGAGTTGGAGTTGCACGGGGACTACCTCGCTGCGTCCGGAGATGGGGATGAGGAAACTGGCCTGCTCACCGGCGTCGCCGCGGCCGGGCGCCTGACGTGAAGCGGGCGTTCGACATGGAGCGGGCGCGCGAGTGGCTCGGTCGCATTCTGTGCGCCCTTGGCGTGCACGATCTCGAGGTCGTCGAGGTCCAGATAGGGTTCGGTCCGAGCGGGACGGTGGAGAAGGTGCAGTGCCGCCGGTGCGGGTATCGCGGCACCCGCCGCGGCCGCGCGTAGCTCGCTCGCGTCCATTTTCCTGCCAAGTGCGACATCTTCCGGTCCGCAGTCACGGCGACCCGTTCGGCCCATCGACCCGGATTGGAACTCCTGACTCGCCGTACCGAGTCCATCCGCAGGTGAGTCGTCCAGAGTCCAGTATACGAGCGCCCGTGTCCCGGTCGCGCCCGTCTGCCTCCCGGTGCCCGGCTCCGTCTCCACTCTCATCGGTCTTCACCTCCACGCCCTGCATCAATTCCACAGGGCGCCGGTGTCTCGGTCAGGTTGGCAGAGAGGGTCTCGCTCCATGCACCGGATGCTAGAGTAAAGCGTCGTCCGGCTCGGCGGGGGATACGTCAATGGCTATCCGGAGCGAGCGGCCCACCGACGCCGTCATCATCGGTGCCGGGATCGCGGGCTGCACGTTGGCCTACGAGCTGGCGACGCGCGGGCTCGGCGTGACGGTCTACGACCAGGGCCCCATCGCCGCCGAATCCTCCGGCCGCAACACCGGCACCCTGTTCAGCGGCCCTCAGGCGGAAGTGGTCCGGCTGTTGCTGGCGTGCGCCGAGATCTACGACGAGCTGGCCGATGGCCCGGTCAAGTTCGGCTGGCGCCGAATCGACCACCTGCTGATCGCCGGGGACGACGCGCGCCTGGAGGCGACCACCGGCCTGGTCGGGCGCATCGCTGCGCTCGGCATCGGCGTCCAACCGGTGAGCGGGCAGGAGCTCGCGCGCGACTTTCCGCAGCTCGGCTTCGAGGTTGCCGGCGGCTTCGTCCTGGATACAGCCTGGAGCCTGGAGCCGCTGATGGCCACGCACGCCTTCGCTCACGCGGCGCGCGAGGCCGGCGCGCGCATCCGCACGGGCTGCCGGGTGGCGCAGATCATGGCCCGTGGCGGCAAGGTAGAGGGCGTGCTGACGGACGACGGCATCGCCGCGGCCGATCTGGTGTTCGCCGCCAATGGCATGTGGCTCCCGGAGACGCTCCGCCGGGTCGTCGGCGACGATCCCCTGCCCCGCATCCCGCTCACCGCCGGGCGCGGCTGGATCATCCAGACCGGGCCGCTCGACATTCACGTACCCTGGATGATCGAGGAGTTGTCATGGCCGGATCAGACGGACCTCGGCCGCAGCATGGACGTAGGCAAACTTTCGGATGTCGCCGAGCGCCGGGACGATGGGCCGGGAATCGAGGCGGTCTGCTTCAACCCGATGCAGAGTGGCTCCGCGCGTCTCGGCGCCTCCGTCTCCCCGGCGATGCGGGACCTCGTCAGAAACACCGACATGCCCGCCCGAATCGCCCGGCGTGCGATCGGGCTCGTCAAGGGCTTCGCGTCGCTCAACATCGAGAACGCCTGGCTCGGCAACCGGCCGATGCTGCCCGATGGCCTGCCCGTGGCGGGCCGCACGCCGCTCGACGGCCTCTATGTCCACGGCGGGCTTGGCTCCATCGGCATGCATTCGGGGCCCGCCACCGCCCGCTGGCTCGCTGACGCGGTGGCAGGCGGCGCCGGCGAGCCTGACCTGCCCTGGCTGACGCCGGCCCGCCTTCCCGGGTGGGAGAGGCCCGTCGCCCAGCGGGCGATCGCCTGAAGAGCACTGCGGCGCCTGTCCAGTGAGGGGCCTCGCCCCGGGAAAGGTGCCGTCGGTTGAGAGCAGGGCCGAGGACCTCACTCGTCCGTGAATCGGTGAGAATCTCCCCCAAGCCGTCGATGTCGGGGTAAAGCATGTCGAACGTCTACGAACGGCTCGGAGTGCCGACGATCATCAACGCGAAAGGCACCTCGACCCGAGTGAGTGGTGCTCCGATGCCGCCGGAAGTCGCGGCGGCAATGCACGAGGCGACGCAGCACTGCGTCGACATGGCCCAGCTCCAGGGCCGGGCGAGCGAGATCATTGCCGAGGCGACCGGGGCCGAGGCCGGCATGGTGACGGCGGGTGCCTCGGCCGGGTTGCTTCTCGGCACGGCCGCTTGCCTTGCGGGACTGGACCCTGCACGCATGAACCGCCTCCCCGACACCACTGGAATGCGGGACGAAGCGGTCGTGGTGCGCAGCCAGCGCAACTTCTACGACCACGCGGTGCGTGCAGCCGGTGCACGCCTCGTCGAAGTGGGACTCGCGGACCGATTCAGCGGGGCCGGGGTGCGGGACGCGGAACCTTGGGAAATCGACGACGCGATCGGGGAGCGCACCGCCTGCGTCTTCTACGTCGCGCAGCCGAGCTCCCGGCCTTCCCTCGCCGCGGTGACGGAGGTCGCGCACGCGAACGGTGTGCCGGTGCTCGTGGACGCCGCGTCCCAGCTCCCGCCCACTCGCAACCTCCGCCGGTTCCTCGAGGAGGGCGCCGATCTGGTCTCGATCAGCGGTGGCAAGGCGATCCTCGGGCCGCAGGGGAGCGGCATCCTGTGCGGGCGGCGCGATCTCGTCGCTTCGGCCCTGCTCCAGAACCTCGATCAGGATCTCTTCTTCGAGCAGTGGCGCCCCCCGTCCGCCGTGTTTGCCGGCCTGAATCTCCGCGGCCTTCCCCAGCACGGGATCGGCCGGTCCTGCAAGGTCGGCAAGGAACAGATCGTGGCCCTGCTCGTTGGTCTCGGGTGTTTCGTCGAGGAAGACATCGGTGAGCGCAACCAGCGATGCCTCGGACGCCTGAAGGAGATAGAGGCGGGTCTCGATCCCGAGATCGGATGCGTGGTCCGCATCGAGGAAGGCGCGAACGGGCAAGAGCCGTGTCTCGTGCTCGAGGTTGCTCCCGAACCGCATGGCCACTCCGCCTTCGATCTCGTCATCGCGCTGCAGGACGGTTCGCCCGCCGTTCACGTCGACCCTTCGTTCGTGGATGACGGGAGGGTGGCAATGAGGGCGCTCTGCCTGAAGGAGGGCGATGCGCGCGTCATCGCGCGACGCGTAAACGAGGTGCTCGGTCGAGCCCGCTCTACGGGATAGCGGCTCAATCGGGAGCGGTGCCGAAGGTGGGAAAACGTGTCGCCGTGGCCGTTGGCAGGGGCCGCGCGAGCGGCTTGTTCTCCGGAGCAGAAGCCCAACTTCATGAGCGCTCTCGTCGTCCGGACCCTGACGCTCACCGGGTCCGGCTCGCGCGACATCCTTCAGCCATTGGCCGACAACGACCTGTCGAACGAGGCCTTTGCGTGGCTGTCAGCACAAGTGGGCGAAGTGGGCTACGCCCACGACGTCCGTCTGATTCGCGTCAGTCGTGATTCCGATGCAGATGCAACACTTTTCGTGGCTAC
>JAJDXW010000179.1 GCA_022823045.1 Gammaproteobacteria bacterium | reverse complement strand
CCGGCGGCGCGGGTTGCGGCGCCCGGGAGGCGGCCGTGCCGTCGCGGAGCCCGAGCGCGGCCCGCACCCCGGCGAAGCCCGCCTCGTAGACCTCCTTCCCGACGAGCTCGGCCAGGGCTCCCTCTTCCCCGGGCGGGGTCCGGAACCGCGAGCTCCACGACCAGAACGTCCGGTTCCCGTCCGTCACCGGCTTCAGGAAGAACTCCGCGACGTAGTCTTCGAGGGGAAGCTCGCTGTCCACGATGGCGTAGCGAAGGTGCCGGTCCCGGTCCGAGAGGGTGAGCAGGACCTCCCGCACCCGCTCGCCGCTTCGGATCGTGAAGTTGCGGATCGCGCCGATCTCGTCGGTGCGCCGGCCGCCCTCCAGGTCGCTCCGCTCGACGATGGGATGCCAGCGGTCGTGCCCGTTGAAGTCGCGCAGGATCCGCCACACCGCGTCAACCGGCGCGTCGACGACGGTGGTGCGGCGGACGCGGACCATGGGGCTTGCGGTCGCTCCGCCGCTCCGCACCCGGCCGCCGGGACGGCTACGCGCCGCCGAGCGCGCGCTCGAGCGCGTCGAAGCCGCCCTGGAACACGTCCCCCGCGATGAGCGAGACCAGCTCGTCCTCGCGCTCGGGCGGGCAGTCGAACTCCGCCGACCACTCCGCGAACGTGCGGTCGCCGTCGGTGATCGGGGTGAGCTTGAGGGTCGCGACGTAGTTGTCGACCCCCATCGGGCTCTCGAGGATCGAGTAGGTCACGGAGAGGTCGTAGTCCGAGAGGGCGAGGAGCTGCTCGCGGAGGAAGCTGCCGTCCTTCAGGCGGAAGGCGCGCACGCACCCGACCTGGTCGGACGGGCCGCCCCCCTCGATCCGGCTCTCCGCGATCGCGGGGTGCCAGTCGGGGAGGCCGTTGAAATCCCGAACGCGCTCCCACACGCGCGCCGCCGGGGCTCCGATGACGGAGGATGCATAGGCTTCGGCCATCGTACTCGCCTCCTTCGCACGCGGCGGCCCGCGGCCGGCGCGTGTGCGTCCATCAGGTCGCTCCCAGTATGGACCACGCCCGGCCCGACGGCACCCCCGGGGCTCGCGGGCGTCCCGCCCGCCGGAGCGCTTCGAAGGCGACCGTCTCGCGGTCTGCCCCTGCGCGGAGCCCGACGAGGAGGGAAGCGAAACCGGACCAGGTGCGGGGCGGCCCGGTCCTCCCGGCGGCTTGGCGGCCCGCAGCGGGCTACTTCGCCTTGCCGTACTCGCGCTCGAGGTACGCGGGGCTGAACTTCCCGCTCCGGTGATCCTCCGCAATCGCCTCGGCGTCGCGCTCCCCGGCGGGGCCGTAGCCCCCGGCACCCGCCGTCGTCACCACGATGGCCGTATCCGGCCCGACCTCGAGCGAAGAAGGCTTGTTCGCGATCCGCGTCACTTCGCCGTCGTCGGAACGAAGCTCGAACCGGCCCGTCGCGCCGGGCCCGCCGCCGAACACGCCCCACGGCGCATGCACGCAGCGCTCGCCCTGGCCGCTGAAGTTCACCACGTGCCCGAGCGGACGGTACACGCGCCGCAGCCCGAGCCCGCCCCGCCAAGTGCCCGCGCCGCCCGAGTCCTCGACCAGCTCGTAGCGCTCGATCATGAGCGGGTACTCGTTCTCGAGCGCCTCGATCGGAAGGTTCGACGTGTTCGTCATGTGGACCTGCACCCCGTCCGTGCCGTCCGCGTACGAACGCGCACCCGCCCCGCCCCCCAGCGTCTCGAGGTAGACGTAGTAGCGCCCGTCCGCGCCGCGGCCGAAGAACGACGCCGCGGTGTTGGCGCCGTTGCCGGCGGCGATCACCCGGCCCGGGAGCGCGCCCGAGAGCGCGCCGAGGATGGCGTCCACGATCCGCTGCCCGGTCTGGGCCCGGGCGGCGGACGCGGCGGGGAACGCGGCGTCGACGATCGTCCCGTGCGGCGCACGGATCTCCATCGGAGCCAGCATCCCGTGGTTCTGCGGGCACTCCGGATCGACCAGCACCTTCAGCGCGAAGAGGCAGCACGCCTGAAGCCCGGCCATGGTGACGTTGATGTTGCCCCGTACCTGGGGGGCGGTTCCGTCGAAGTCGAACCGGATCCGGTCTCCCGCGATCTCGACCTCCACCCGGATCGCGATCTTCTCGGTGCCCATGCCGTCGTCGTCGAGGACATCCTCGAACCGGTAGACGCCGTCCGGAAGGGCCGCGACGGAGGCCCGGATTCGTTTTTCCACCGCCTCGATCATGCGTCGGCAGCCCTCGCGAATGGTCGGCGCGGACCACTTCGCGACGAGCTGCTCGCAGCGCCGCACGGCGAGCCGGTTGGCTGCAATCTGGGCGTTGTAGTCTCCGCGGCGCTCCTCCGGCACCCGGACGTTGAGGAGGATGAGGTCCATCACGTCGCGGTCGAGCTCCCCGCCCCGGAAGAGGCGAATGGGCGGGATCCGGAGTCCCTCCTGGTAGATCTCGGTCATCCCGCCCGCCATCGAGCCGGGTGCCATGCCGCCGATGTCGGCGTGGTGGGCGATATTGGAGACGAAGAGGACCAGCTCCTCGCCGGAGAACACCGGCGCGACCATGGCCACGTCCGGGAGGTGCGACCCCCGGCCGACGAACGGGTCGTTGGAGATGAACACGTCGCCGGGGCGGATGTCGCTCAGGGAGTGCTTCTCGAGAATCACTTCCACCAGGCCCAGCATCGACGCGAGGTGAAGGGGCATGCTCTCGCCCTGCACGATCACCCGGCCGTCCGGGTCGAAGATCGCGGTCGAGTGGTCGCGCCGCTCCTTGATGTTCGTCGAGTAGGCGCTCTTCATGAGCGAGATGTAGGCCTCGTCGGCGATGCTGCCCATCGCGTTGCGCAGCACCTCGACGTCGATCGGGGTCATCTCCATCGCCCAGCCCTCTATCAGTCCTCGCCCAGCGAAATCACCAGGTTTCCCCACGGGTCGACCCGCATTCGATCCCCCGGGAACACGATGACGGTGGTGTCGAGCTGCTCCACGATCGCGGGTCCGTCGATGGTCTGGCCCGGTGCGAGGTCGCCGCGGCGGTAGACGGGGCTTGGTCGGCGGCGGCCGCGCTCGAAGACGGCCTCGCGCTCGCCGGCCGGCGCCGCGGCGGGGCCGGGCTCGAGACGGGGGATCGGCGGAGCCGGCAGGGTGGCTTCGGATTTCACCTTGACGCTCACAAGCTGGATCGTCTCGACCTCCGACGCGAACCCGTACTGCTGCTCGTGGGCGGCGTGAAACGCGCCGGCGAGCGCCCCGATCGCCTCCCGGTCGAGCGCCTGCCCCCTCCAGGGCACCTGGATCTCGTAGTTCTGGCCGAGATAGCGGAGATCGGCACTCCATTCGAGCGAACGGCGGGAGCCCGGGACCCCTTCGCTCTCGAACCAGGCCGCCGCTTCGGCCGCGATCGCCTGGCGCGCCGCGTTCACGGCCGGGATCGCGCCCGGATCGAGGGGCTGGAGCACGGTGCGCACGAAGTCGTTGCGGAGCCCCGACGCGAGCGCGCCGTCGGCGCAGAGGATGCCCGGGTTCGGCGGGACGATGACCGTGCCGATCTCGAGCTCGCGGGCCACGTCGACCGCGTGGAGCGGTCCCGCTCCCCCGTAGACGAAGAGGGCGAACCCGGCCGGGTTGTGCCCGCGTTCCACCGAGATGGACCGGATCGCCTTCACCATCGTCGCGCCGGCGACCCGGATGATGCCGAGGGCGGTCTCCTCCGTCCCGAGATCGAGCGCGCCGGCGAGCGCCTCGACCGCCGCCCGGGCGAGCGACCGGTCGATGGGCATCTGGCCGTCCAGCAGCGCGGTGTCGTTCAGCCGGCCGAGGACCACGTTCGCGTCGGTGACGGTGGCCTCGGTGCCGCCCGCGGCGTAGCAGGCCGGACCGGGCGCCGCGCCGGCGCTCCGCGGTCCGACCTTGAGCAGCCCGTCCTGGTCGATCCACGCGATGGAGCCGCCGCCCGCTCCCACCGCATTCACGTCGAGGGCCGGAAGGCGAAGGGGGAAGCCGGCGAGGGTGCGTTCTTGCACCTCCGTCGGCCGCGCGTCCCGGAGCAGGCTCACGTCCGCGCTGGTGCCGCCCATGTCGAGGGTGATGACGTCGCGGTAGCCGGCCGTCGCGGCGCGCCGGGCCGCCCCCAGCACGCCCGCCGCCGGGCCCGACAGGGAGGCGCGGACGGGAAAGCGCCGCGCCATCTCCACCGACATGAGGCCGCCCGCGCTCTGGCTGATCTTGGGCTCGGCGCGGATGCCGAGCCCGGAGACCTCCCCGGTCAGACGGTCGAGGTACGCTCCCATCGTGGTCAGGAGGGCGCCGTTCAGCACCGCCGTCGAAAGCCGTTCGAACTCCCGGAACTCCGGATACACCGACGACGACGCGATGATCCGGATCGAGTCGGGAAGCGCGTCGGAGAGGATCCGGACCGCGCGCCGTTCGTGGTCCGGGTATGCGTAGGAGTGGAGAAAGCAGACCACCACGCAGTCCACCTCCTCGCGGAGGATGACTTCCGCGAGCTCGCGGAGCCGTTCCTCGTCGAGGGAGCGATGCACGGTCCCGTCCGCGAGCCGCCGCTCCGTGACCTCGAGGCGAAGCGCGCGTTCGACGAGGGGCTTCGGGTGGTCGAGGTGGATGTCGTAGACCCGGGGGCGGGTCTGGCGTCCGATCTCGAGCAGATCGCGGAACCCTTCGCTGGTGACGAGGGCGACCTTGCCGCCGCGGCGCTGGATGAGCGCGTTCGTCCCGACGGTGGTGCCGTGGGCGAGGTGCGAGACCTCCGCGGCGGCGAGCCCGCGTGCGGCCAGCGCTTCCCGGATCCCGTCGATGATCGCCCGGTCCGGCCGCTCGGGGGTCGACGGGAGCTTGTGGAGAGTCGGCCGGTTCTCTCCGTCGATCGTCACGACGAGGTCCGTGAACGTTCCGCCGACGTCCACCCCGATGTGCAGCCGTCCCTCCAATTCAGTCATGGAAGCACGTTTCCGGTCGTTGCCCCGCCGCCACCGCGGCGGCGCGGGTGGAGACGCGACCCGTCGATGGGGCGGAGAGCCGCCGGACGAGGTGTTCGGAGACGCTCCGCGCATCGTCTCCGACGCCGTAGAGGATCCCGGACTTGCGCCGCGTCATCCAGTTGAGGCCCACGAAGTAGAGCCCCGGGCATGCGCTCACCCCACCCGGCGCGTGCGGGTAGCCGGTGGGGTCGAGGACCGGCGCCCCGACCCACGAGAAGTCGTAGCGGTACCCGGTCGCCCACACCACCGCGGCCACGTTCGCCGCCGCGAGGTCGATCTCGCGCACGATGTCGGGAAGCTTCCCGTCCTCCGGCGGACCTGCCCCGACCTCCTCCGCGGTCGGTGCCGGCGCGTCGATCCCCCGCTCGGCGATGTGCCGCTCGAACTGCTCGACGATCCGATCGCAGAACTCGTCCGCGAAGCGCATCTCGGCGTGCAGCTCGCCGTCGAGCTTCGCCCGCTCGCCCTCGCAGTCGACGAGCCGCCCGAGAAGACGGATCCCGCGCCGGTGGAAGTCGTGGAGGCTGATGGTGTAGCCCCCGTTCCGGCCGGTGAGGTGGGGATCGCCGCGGAACCGGTCCTGCGGGCGGTCGAGCATGCCGGGCGTGCGGTCGAGGTAGCCCATGTCGCGCTGCCATTCGATGCAGTCGCGGCCGCGGTAGCGCCGCGGGAGGCGCCCCGCCCGGCCCACGCAGAGAAACACTTCCCGGCCCGCCTCGTGGAGCTCCTCCGCGATCTGGCATCCGGTCTGTCCGGAGCCGACGACCATGACCGCGCCCGGCGGCAGCATCCCCGGGTGCTTGTAGTCGTGCGGGGTGAGCTGCGCGAGGCGTCGCGGAAGGCGCGCGGACACGGCCGGGACGTGCGGGTTCTGGTACGTGCTGGTGGCGACGATCACATTGCGGGCGCGGAACGCGCCTTCGCTCGTCGCGACCTCGAACCCTCCGTCCGCGGGCCGGACCGCCCGTGCCTCGATCCCGCACCGGACCGGTGCGTCGAAGGAGCGGGCCCACACCTCGAAATGGCGCACGAGCGCGTCGCGGGAGAGGAACCCGTCCGGGTCGTCACCCGCGTACTCCGCCCCGGGGAGGGTGATCGACCAGTTCGGGGTGACGGTGCAGAAGGAGTCCCAGCGGTGCTCGCGCCAGCTCGACGCGATGCTCGAGCGCTCGAGCACCACGTGCTCGATGCCGGCCCGGGCAAGGAAGAAGCTGACCGCGAGGCCCCCTTGCCCGGCGCCGATGACGAGGGCGTCGTGGACGCGCCGCGGCGGGCGCGTTCCGGCCGTCACCGTCCCGCTACTCGCCGGCGCTGAACTTGACGAAGTCGAGGGGGGGCGGGTCGACTCCGGCGTGCGAAAGCATGTGGTGGGTCTGCCCCCGGTGATGGATCTGGTGCTGGAAGAGGTTGGTGAGGCAGCGTCGGAGCGGCAGGCTGAAGTACTCCCCGGTCTCCACCGTGTCGAAGGAGAGGGTCCCGTCGAGCTCCGCCGGATCGAGCGCGTCGCAGAACCCGACGTACCACTCGTCCTGGGCGGCGTGGGCGTCGCGGAGCGCGACGAAGTCCTCGTGGAGGATCTCGTCGAGGCGCGTGAAGGTGGTGGGCTTCTTCTCCAGGCGCTCGCGGTAGATGAGGTCGGAGAGGAGGATGTGGTTCAGGGTGCCGTGGATGGAGCGGAAGAACCCGCGGCGGTCGCGGATCCGTTCCTCGTGGGGCAGGGTGGCGCACGCGGCGTAGAGCCGCCGGTTGGCCCAGGTGTTGTACCGGGCGGCGGTGGGGAGGTCGATCAGCATGCGTAGCCCTCCGAGCGCGAGAAGTCGCCCCATCGCACGACGTCGAACTCCGACCCGACGGGGAGCGCCCCGTCGACGTACATCGGGGCGAACATCTCGGTGATCTCGCGCATGTCTTCGCTCGCCACGAACCGCCGGTAGCTCGCCTCGTCCTCCCAGACCGTGAACGCGATGCGGCCGGTGCCGCCCGGCTCGGCAAGGAGCATCGCGCCCCGGGCGCCCGGTTGCCGGGACAGAATCGGGAGCGCCCCGTTCTCGAAGAGCTCCGCCGCCGCCTCGCGGACCTCCGGCCGGCACTCCCATTTCGCCATTCGAACCAGCATGCAGTCTCGCCTCCTCGTTCCGAGGGCACCGGACTATACGGGCGCCCTCGTGCCGGTTGCAACGAGCGGAGACGGGGCGGGGTTTCGGGTTCGGGACCGCCGATGGCGTCCGGGTGAAAGCTGCGGCATCGCGCTTCGACCCCGTCTCGCGCCGATTCCGGGTGCACGTCTCATTTGTGAGATTCAGGCGTTTGCACTGGCGCGACGCTCCCAGAAGTCGTCGAAGCGGTTGCTCTCGACGGCGCAGCGCAGGGCGATGATGGCGTTGGCGCCGGCGACGGTCCAGCGCATTCCGCC
>JAJDXW010000200.1 GCA_022823045.1 Gammaproteobacteria bacterium | reverse complement strand
GAAGACCACCTGGAACGCGGTGCCGTACCGGTTCGAGGCGGGGACTCCGAACATCGCCGACACGATCGCGATGGGGGTCGGGCTCGACTACCTCCTCGCGCTCGGGCTCGACCGGGTGGCGGCCTGGGAGCATGACCTCCTAGAGTACGCCACCGAGCAGGTCGGAACGATCCCCGGGGTCCGCATCTTCGGAAACGCCCCCGACAAGTCGAGCATCCTCTCCTTCGTCATCGAGAGCGTGCACGCGCACGACGTAGGCACCATCCTCGACAGCGAAGGGGTCGCGGTGAGAACCGGCCACCACTGCACGATGCCGGTGATGACCCGCTTCGAGGTGCCGGCGATGGCCCGCGCCTCGCTCGCCTTCTACAATACTCGTGCCGACATCGACGCACTCGCGCGGGGCATCGAGAAGGTGCGCGAGGTCTTCCGCCTGAACCGCTGAGCCGCACCGCCCGACCCGGTCGTCCACATCCCGGAGCGTCCCGAATTCATGAACGAACTGCGAGAGCTCTACGAGGAGGTGATCCTCGACCACAACCGCAGCCCGCGGAACTTCGGGCGCCGTCCGCCCCGCTGCAACCGCACCGCGCACGGCCACAATCCCCTCTGCGGCGACCAGGTCGAGGTGTCCATGACCTTCCGGGACGGCGTGATCGAGGACATCGCGTTCAACGGCGAGGGCTGCGCGATCACCACCGCGTCGGCCTCCCTGATGACCCAGGCCCTCAAGGGGCGGACCGGCGAGGAGGCGAAAGAGCTCTTCCACGCGATGCACGCGGTCCTCGTGGACGACGAGCCCCCCGATCACGGCCGGCTCGGGAAGCTGGGAGCCCTGCTCGGGGTGAAGGACTTCCCCATGCGCGTCAAATGCGCCACCCTCCCCTGGCACACGATGGAGGCGGCGCTCTCGGGAAGCGACGCGCCGGTCACCACCGAGTAGGCCCGCAAGCACGGAGACGAGCCCATGAGCCGCATCGGAGAATGGTTGGGACGGGGCGCAGCAACCGAGGACGGCCCCGAAGCGCTCCGCCAGCGGGTGGTGGAGGCGCTGAAGCAGGTCTACGACCCGGAGATCCCCGTCAACATCTACGACCTCGGCCTCATCTACCAGATCGACATCGGCGACGACGGGGCGATCGCGATCGACATGACCCTGACGACACCGGGATGCCCGGTCGCGGAGACCTTTCCCGGGATGGTGGAGTACGAGGTGAGCCAGGTCGAAGGGGTGAAGTCGGCGGCGGTCGAGATCGTGTGGGACCCGCCGTGGACCCAGGATCGGATGACCGAAGCGGCGAAGCTCGAGCTCGGCCTGTGGTAGCGATGACCGCTTCCGGCCCCGGCCGTTGCTGGGACGCGGGAGAATGAGCGACTGGACCGACGTCGCCCCTGCCGCCGAGCTTCCCCCCGGCGAGTGGCGCACCGTCGAGCTCGAGGACACCCTGATCGCGGTGTTCAACATCGACGGTGAATTCCATGCCGTCGAGAACCTCTGCACCCACGACTACGCCGAGCTCACCGAAGGTGAGGTGAGCGGCGACGTCATCACCTGCCCTCTCCACGGCGCCGAGTTCTGCCTGCGCACCGGGGAGGTGCTCTCCCCGCCCGCCTACGAGCCGCTCGCGACCTTTCCCGTGCGCGTGCACGACGGAGCCGTCCAGGTCCGCGACCCCCGCTAGCCCCGGTCTCTGGCAGGTTGTGCCGATGCTCGCTGGGGGCTTCGAACTCCGAGTCCATGGCGGGTGCGCCGGGATTCGCAATATCCGATGGATCTTGAGGTCAGGTTCGCCGGAACCGATGTCCCGTCGACGCCGGGACGGCGCGGGCGTTCGCGTAAGATGCACGCGCCGACCAGGCTGCAGCACGGGTTGCCGATGTTCATCAACTCCGGGCGTTTGTCCACGTCAGGACATCAGGACGCCGCGCCCGCGGACCGAACGGTGGCCATTTCGGGCGGCGAAGAACCGCACGCCCTGTCGTTCAACTGTCGTCCATCCAAAGGCACCGGCCCACGGTAGCCGTTACCGAATCGGGATCTCGCCATGCCGGATATTGAACGTGGATCGTCGCCGTCGGGAACCTCGGGGTACAACGCGTTGCGGCCGCCGGAACTGCCGGCGCGACCGGCGGGAGGCTTTCGGAACCGCCGCGTGCGTACCCACACTGCCGAGCGGCATGAACGCCCGTGGGGACGCCCGATCGGCGAGGGCGCTCCGCGGTTGGGCGGGGCAGGACAGAAGACCGGGCTGAGCGCTCGATCCATCTCCGCCGCGCCGCCCTCGTCAGAGCGATTGCTGCCGGGGAGGCGCCAGGCGTCCGGCGAGCACGCCTATGAGCCTCTTCTGCGGAACACGGCATCGCCGGAGCACGCCTACGAGAAGATCGACGTAGGTGCGCACACTCCCCCGATAGAGCCCCATCGCGGACTCGCCCCGTCGGAAGCCGCGGGCGAGGAGCCGCACTACGAGTTCGCCCCGGAAGAGCCCCCGGGCGAGGAGCCACACTACGAGTTCGACCCGCAGGGACCCCCGGTCGAAGGGCCCGTTTACGACTTCCCCCCACCGGAATCACCCTTCGAGGAGTCGTATGGCGGGTCGGTGCCTGAGGAAACCGACGGTGAGGAACCGCATTACGAGTTCGACCCGCGGCTGGCGGCTGCCGGGGAGCGCATCTACGACACCGTTCGGAATGACGTCTACGAGTCGCCGGCGCCGTCCGGCCTGGGCAGTCTGAATGGGCTTGGCGTGTACCTGGTGAACGGTCTCGAAGGCGGCACGATACCTCACGAGCTGAAAGGCGACTTGCAGACCGCGCTTGTCTATGCGCAACAACTGGACAAGGACATCGGCCGGGCTGCGACATTGCTCGACAAGCTGAATGTTCCGGACGGTGCGCTGACCGAGTCCGAACGCCAGGAGGTGAATTCCCTCATCGGTTCGAACAAGCACAACCTCGCCGTGGTCCAGTCCTGGTTGGCGGGCCGGGAGGACGAGCTCCGCGAAAGCGGCACCCTCACCCCGGAGACCCGCGCGTTCTTCCAAGCGTTGCAGACCCGGATCGCCGACCGACACATGGACCTCGCGGATCTGACGTGCCTCTACGACCTCGACGAGGCTTCTCCGGAGGAGCCGGTCAGCCGGGAGGATCGGTGCAACGCCCACCTGCTCGATGCCGAAGCCGCGGTCTCCGTCGCCCGCGGGCTGCGGGGCGTGGACCCCGCCGTCAAGGACCGTCTGGTCGCCGACCTCGAACAACACCGCGATCTTCTGATCAACCTGAAGGACGCCGCCGGCGGCCGCCTGGAGGTCCCGGGCGACGGCAGGCTCACCCTCGCGGCAAGGGAACTTTGGGACACGGAGGTGCCGCTGCAGAAGAGCAGCGCCGGCAGCGGTCGCGACGTTGCGGGGTTGCGGGCCGAGTGGCGGAACGCGGGGCCCGGCCAGGTGGCGCGCCTGCCCGCGGCGCATCCCAGGGTCGGCCAGGCGAGGATGCTGCAGGAGTTCATACGATTCCGGCTCGGTGAGGCGAACGCGGATACGGGCGGGACGCCGGATCTGAAGCGTCTGTTCCACAACGCGAAGAACCAGGCGATCAACGACCAGCCGTGGGAGGAGGTCACGAATCGGATCCGCACGTCGATGCCCGGCGAGCCGAACCGCGGTGTGGCCGTGGACAGCCGAATCGTGCCCGGCAAGGCCTTCGCCACCCGCTTCGCGGAGAACTATCCGTCCAACGGGATCAATTGCTCGGATCGGACCCAGTACAAGCATGTCCCGAATCTGGCGCAGACGACCCTGACCAACAGCTCGGGAGAGGTCCTGTTCTCGGGGTTTCGCCACGGCGTTCTCGACGCGTACGACATCGACGCGGAGTATCTCGCGAGCCTGCCCGACGACGCCCTGCAAACGATGATCGGCGACCTGCTGGCCCGGGATGTGCCTGACGACGGCTCCCGGGAAGCGTTCGTCGCGGACCAGTTGGCGCAGATCCGATCCGACCCCGGGGCCGCGCAACGGGCCGCCGAGACCATGCGGGGGCAAGCGAGCCGGGAGATGGCCTCGGAGATGGCGGTGGCGGCCCTGGCGGCCGATCCGGAGAAGCTGCGGGATGCGCTGGACGGGGAGACGGTCGACGTCGCGCTTTCGTCCATTTCCGTGCTTACGCCGGACTCGTTGAGGAATCTCGCCGGCAGTGCCCGGAGCGACGAGCGGACGATGCTCAACCACCAGACCGAAGCCCTCGGCCAACTCGCGGCGCGCAATCCCGTGGAGCTGCGCGTGCGAGACGACGACGGGGCGCTGCGCACCGTGAACGTCAACGTCCAGCTCCGGCAGTTCAACTTCGGCGTCAACGCCGGCGCCGTGGGTCGCGCGCGAGTCGGTCCCGTCTCCATTCCATCGCAGACGCCGGGCTGGCGGAACCTGATGGGTTGGGGCTTCGCGATGGAGAGAAACAACCCGCAGATGCAGCGCCTGCTGGGAGAGGCGAACGCCGCCGAGTTGGGCGGCGACGTCGCGGACCGGCTGTTCTCCATGCGCCGCGAGGCCGCGGAGGCCGCCGAGAGCGTGGCCGACATCGAGTCGGAGATCGCCATCCGCGGGGGGCCTGCCGGGAACGAGGATCTGCAGGAAGACGCGGCGACCCAACGTGCGGAACTGGCCACCTTGAACAAGCGCATCGAATCGCTCGACAGTGCGGCCCGGCAAGCCAAGGCCATCTGGGCGAGCAACGACTACCGCGCAGGAGGCGGCGACCCGTTCAAGATGGTGTCACGGCTCGCGCTGGTCGGTCACCTGATGGGGGAGACACCGCTGTTCAACTGCAAGAGCGGCAAGGACCGTACCGGCCAACTGGACGCCGAGGTCAAGTTCCTGGCGACGGCGGCGGACGAGAACGGTGGTCGGGTACCGCCTCCGGACGAGTCCATGGAGGCGTGGCGGCCCGTTCGAAACGACTTCGTGTTCAACACGGGCAACCTGGAGATGCAACGCCTGAACACCGGATTGCCCGGATACAAGCTGAAGGGCGTGCCGGGGTTGGCAAACGTCATCCGCGACGGTATGAAGCCGCTCTATCGCGGCGGGTCCGCCTACGTCGCCGCATAGCTTTCCAGGGGCGCCCCGCGGGCGCCGTCCCCGGACAGCTCCGCGGACCGCGGCCGGTCAGCGGAGAAGCGAGGCGAGCTCCTCGAGTGCGTGACGGACCCCCGCCTCGTCCCCCGCCACCGCGAACACGTAGCGGTCGGGGCGGACGATGACCGCCGCCGCTTCGCGCGCCGCCAGCCACTCCTCGACGGCCGGTCCCGGGGCATCGATGAAGGCGAGGTCGAGGCCGCCCCGGCGCCCCCCGCCGCCGGCGCGGCGGGTCCGCGTGTCGAGCGGAAGGGCGGAGAGCACCGCGAACCGATCGCCCGCCACGTCGTCGAGGCGGCGCCCGTCCGCGAGCCGCGGCTGAGGGAACACGTCCCCGCACGCCGGCGACCCGTCCATCCAGATCCCCGGGCCGAGCCGGGGCTGGGGGAAATCGAACATCGTCGGGCCCCTCGCACGGAACTCGGCGTCGCGAGCCTCCGCCACCGCCGGGTCCGTTGCCTGGATGATCGCGCCGAGACGAACGGCGAGCTCGATGAACGCCCGCACGTGGGGAGCGCGCTCCGTCTCGCAGGTATCGAGCAGCGACTCGCCGGCCGTGCCGGCCACCACCATCGAGAGCTTCCAGGCGAGGTTGGAGGCGTCCCGGATGCCGGCGCACATCCCCTGCCCGAGGAAGGGAGGGGTCTGGTGCGCGCTGTCTCCGGCCAGCAGCAGCCGCCCGCGGCGCCAGGGCGCGGCGACCAGCGAGTGAAACGTGTAGATCGCCGAGCGCTCGATGCGGACATCGTCCGGGCCGATGCCATGGAGGGCGAGCATCGGCCAGATCCGGTCCGGACGCACGATCTCCTCCTCGTCATCGCCCGGCATGAGCATGATCTCGAAACGATGCCGGAGCCCCTTCACGTGCACCCGGGTCATCGGCCGGCGCGGGTCGCAGTGCTGGACCGTGTAGTCGGGAAGCCGTCTCGCCGGTTCCGAGCGCGGGCTCGCGAGGACGTCGACGACGAGCCAGGGTTGATGCAGGCCGAGGTCCAGCATCGACCCGCCGACTGCGTCGCGCACGAGCGAACGGGCGCCGTCGCAGCCGACGACGTAGCGCGCGGTCAGCTCATCCGAAGCGCCGGTCGCCACGCTCCGGATGCCGACCGACACGTGATCGCCCGCATCGCGAAGGGCCCGCGCCTCGTGCCGGAGGCGGACCTCGACGTTCGCGAACCGCGCAGCCCCCGTTCGAAGCGCCGCGTCGAGCTCCGGCTGGTGGAAGTACCAGTTGTTCGCCCATCCGTGCGGCCCGGGGCCGTCGGTCCCGCGGCGCACCATGAGGGTCTCGCCCGCCGCGTTGACGAAGTGCATTCCGCGCGACGTCGGGCGCGCGACATCCTCGACCGCCCCGGCGAGGCCGGCCGCCTGGAACACGCGCATGACCTCGCCGTCGAAGTGCACCGCTCGCGGCAGGGGATGGATGCCGGCATCGCGTTCCAGCACCAGCACCCGGAGCCCGTGCCGGCCGAGAAGGTTGGCGAGGAGCGCGCCGACCGGGCCGAAGCCGACTACGACGACATCGAACTCCGGCTCAGCCACCCGGCGGCGTGCCCATCCGGCCGGCGAGGTCCGCCATCCAGGCCTCGCGTGACGTGAACCCGGGGAGCGAGCGCGCGAGGCGCTCGGTTTCGGCGAGGATGTCCTCGTCGGAGCGGGAGAGGTCCACGGGTTCGCGAACCGGCTGCTCGCAATGCCACGGGGTGTCGAAGAACAGCTCGATCCGGGTGCCTTCCGGATCGCGGAAGTAGAGAGAAATGGCGTTGCCGTGGGTCACCACCACCATCGCGCTCACCGGCTCGTCCCGGAGCACGGCGTGAAAGTGCCGCAGGGCCGGGAGGTCCGGCACGCGAAAGGAGACCTGGTTGACGACATTGAACTCGACCGCGGGCGGGCGCCCCGTGGCGAGGACGAGCTGGTGGTGCTCGCGCGGGTCGCGGCTCAGGAACACGAGCCCGACACGGCCCGAGGGCGCCGGGAGCTCGCCCCGGTCGGTGACGGTGAAGCCGAGCACCCGACGGTAGAAGTCCTCCATCCGCTCGAGATCGTGCACGAAGAGGCCGACGTGGCTGAATGCCAGGTCCGGTACCGGAGTCTCGGTATTCATGACGGTACTTCCTCGTTGCGGTCGGAACTTCAGACGGCGAGTTCAACACGGCCCGCGCGACTGCACAACGCCCAATCGGTGATACCCGGCACCGGACGCCACCCCGTCGCCCGCCGGCGCGCGCACCGGGCAAGCGGATTGAGGCCCCCCGGGCGCCGCGGGCGGATCGACGCCCGTGACGCGAAGAGGTGGAATCCCCGGCCTGGATCCGAGATCAGAAGTTCTCCGCATCTCTGCCCGGCGACCCCCACCCGCACTTGCGTCCCGCCTCCGTCGTGCATCGCACGGGGGTCTCGAATACACTCGCCGGAGGCGTCCGATCAGGCCAAGTCAGGGGGGAGAATTCGATGCGCATCCTCAAGCTGCTGACATTCTGCGTTGCCGCCAGCATTGGCACCATGGCGGCGGCCGCCGACTACACGCTGACCGTCTCGAGCTGGGCACCGCCGACCCACGGGATCAACGCCACCTTGTGGCCGAAGCTCATCAAGATGATGGAGGACGCGACGGGCGGCAAGGTCACCGCGCAGATCAAGTACCGCCTGGGACCGCCGCCGGCGCAGATGGATCTCGTTCAGGACGGCGCGGCCGATCTTTCCTGGATCTTCCACGGCTACCAGGCCGGCCGCTTCACGGCCACGAAGCTCATCGAGCTTCCGGGCTACGAAGGCAATGCCGAGGCCGCATCGGTCGCCTACTGGCGGGTGCACGAGGCGCACCTCGCCGCCGCCAACGAGCACAAGGGGGTCAAGCTCATCGGCCTGATGACCCACGGCCCGGCGCATGTGCACTCCGCGCGCAAGATCACCTCGCTCGACCAGGTGGCGGGAATGAAGCTGCGGGTGCCGGGCGGGGTCGGCGGCGATGCCGGCGCCGCGCTCGGCGCGACCGGGATCAAGGTCCCGGCCCCGAAGGTCTACGAGACCCTGGCGTCCAACGCGGCGGACGGCGTGGTGATGCCCTTCGAGGCACGCAAGGGCTTCAAGCTGACCGAGGTGGCCCAGAACGTCTACGAGATGCCGGGCGGCCTGTATCGCGGGTCCTTCGCCCTCATCATGAACCAGGAGGCCTTCGACGGCCTGCCGGAGGACGTGCGCAACGCGCTCGACGGGCAGGTGTTCGGGGAGCCCGCGTCGCGCATGGCGGGCACGGTGTGGGACGCGATCGACGTCGCCGGCCGGCAGGTGACGATGGACGCCCCGGACAACTCGATCAACCCGGCGTCCGCGGCCGACGTGGCGGCCTGGGAGGACATCGCGGCGAAGATCCGGGCGAGCGTCCTCGCCGAGATCGCGGCCAAGGGGATCGACGCCGAGGCGGCGCACGCGATGGTCAAGGCCGAGATGGCGAGCAACTAGCGTCCCGCCCGGTCCGGCCCGGGTGATCCTTTCCTGATCAGACCCCCGCAACTTCCACCGGTTGCGGGGGCCGATCCGTGAGTCTCCTCATCCGATTCGCCCGCGGGGCCGCCCGCGCCCCGGTGCTCCTCGCCGTCACCGCGCTCTTCATCATGATGATCATGACGTTCTTCGACGTCGTGCTCCGCTCGACCATCAACACCCCCATCGAGGCGGCCACCGAGCTCACGAGGATCCTCATGGCCATCGTCGTGTTCTCGGCCCTGCCGGTCGTCTCCGGACGGGCCGGACACATCTCGGTGGACGTGCTCGACTGGGTCTTCTCCCGGGCCGCGGCCCGCGGGCGCGACGTCGCGATCAACCTCCTGTCCGGAGTCCTGCTGTGGTGGCCGGCCGAGCGGGTCACGGTGCTCGCCGAGCGGGCCCGGAGCTACGGCGACGTCACCGAGTACCTGGGGATCCCCCAGTTCTACATCGCCTGGTTCATCGCCGTGCTCACCTTCGTCACCGCGCTCGTGCTGGTCCTCCGCGGGCTCGTGCTCGCGTTCTCCCCCGACCTCGTCCGGCCGGCCGATGATTGAAGCCCTGGTCGGCTTCGCCGCGGTGCTGGCCCTCGTGCTGCTCCGCATGCCGATCGCGTTCGCGATGGGTCTCGTCGGCATGTTCGGCTACATGCACCTCAACTCCTACCGCGGCGCGATCTCGATGGTGGGGCGGCTCATCATCGACACCACCCAGAACTACGGCCTGTCCGTCGTGCCGCTCTTCATCCTGATGGGGCTCTTCGTCAACAAGGGAGGACTCTCGCGCGAGCTCTACCGGGCCTCGCACGCATTCCTCGGCCATTTCCGCGGCGGTCTCGCGATGGCCACGATCTGCGCGTGCGCGGGGTTCTCGGCCATCTGCGGCTCGTCGCTCGCGACGGCCGCGACGATGTCGAAGGTGGCGATGCCCGAGATGCGCCGCTTCGGTTACGACGACAGCCTGTCCACCGCCTCGATCGCGGCCGGGGGCACCCTCGGCATCCTGATCCCCCCGTCGGTGATCCTCGTCATCTACGGGCTCCTCACCGAGACCTCGATCGGCAAGCTCTTCATCGCCGGCATCGTTCCGGGGCTCCTCGGCGTGCTGTGCTACCTCGCCGCGGTCCGGTTCACGGTGGCCCGCCGTCCGGAGGCGGGACCGGCCGGAGACCGGACCTCCTGGGCGGGCCGGGGGCGGGCGCTCGGCAACGTCTGGGCCGTGCTCCTGCTCTTCTTCCTCGTCATCGGGGGGCTCTACGGCACGTTCGACGTATGGCCGCTCCACCTCACCTTCTCCCCTACCGAGGCGGCCGGCATGGGCGCGATGGGCGCGTTCCTCATCGCGCTCGCGCGCGGCACCCTGACCGTCCGGGACACGTTCGAGGTGCTGCGCGAGACCGCGTTCACCACCGCGTCGCTCTTCACCGTGCTCATCGGCGCCTGGGTCTTCTCGAACTTCGTGAACCTAGCCGGGCTGCCGGAAGGGCTGCGGGCGCTCGTCACCGACCACGCCGTGTCGCCCGCGACCGTGATGCTGCTCATCCTCCTCGTCTATCTCGCGCTCGGCTGCGTGTTCGAGTCGCTCTCGATGCTGCTCCTCACCGTGCCAATCTTCTTCCCGCTCGTCATCAGCCTCGGGTACGACCCGGTCTGGTTCGGCATCATCGTCGTCGTCGTCACCGAGATCAGCCTCATCACCCCGCCGGTCGGGCTCAACGTGTTCGTGCTGCGCGGCGTCGTCCCCGACGTCTCGACGGGCACCGTCTTCCGCGGCGTGACCCCGTTCTGGATCGCCGACATCTTCCGCCTCGCCCTGCTCGTCATGCTGCCCTGGCTCGCCCTCGCCCTCCCCAACTCCATGTAGCCTCGCCGAGGGTACGAACCGCCCACGCTTCACGGGACGATACAAAGGACCGCGCCTCGCGCGGGACCAATCCAGAATCTCGGGCAGATCGCTCGTATCGATCTCGTCGTCCGGAAGGGCCGCGAGAGCCTCGATTTCCGCATTCTGCTTCTCCGGCAGAGCTTCAGAAGTCCTCTTCTTCACAGGTCCTCGTCTGTGGTGATTCCGCGGGAAAGATGCGCCGTGAGGGAGGGGCTAGCGCGGGGCGGCGGTCCTGCGTCGGCGCCATGCCTCGAACTCGGCGGGCGTTATCCCGTGGCGGGCGAAATTGCCCTCGTGCAGGCCGAGGAGCTCACGCTCGGCGAGGTCTCGGAACGCCTCGCGGTCCGCTTGACCGACTCGCGCCTCCGCCTCGGAGGCGATGTGGCCGTAAGCGGCACGCTCGTCCATGCCCTCACGCACGATCCTGGCGACGACCTCGCGCAACGCGTCGCGGTGCCGCAGCCGGAAGGGGTCTGGCTCGCCGACGGAGTGCCGCACGGCGGCGTAGCTGGCCGCGGACCGCTCGTACGCCCAGATGAACACGTCCTTCAGGAGATCGATCCGGTTCAGCTCGTACACGCCGAGGACGGCTTCGGTGTAGGCCGACGGTGGAACGTCGGTGAACGACAACGGACAGAGGTTTGCCTTGATGAACGGGATGTTCGCGCCGAGTCTCGACACACGCTTGTTCACGTCATCGAAGGGCTGGAGGTACGGCAACTGCACCATGAAGAAGAATGCCTGCTCGAACGGATCCCGGATGGCGGCGGCGGTCGCGAGCACCTGGTCGAAGCATTCCTCGATGAGCTGCGGCATCTCCAGCGGGAGGAAGGCGGACCCCTCGATGCCGACCGCAATGTGCCGCAGCCGGCCTGCCGCCGCCTCGTCCGAGAGCAGGTTGTTGGCGAGCATCGCGTGCAGGTTCAGGATCGTGTAGCGGTTGAAGCCGACGTCCCCGTCAAATCCGACGAGGAACTCGATCGCGTCCTTGTGGTTGAGGATCATCTGTGCTTCGAGCCGCTCGCGGCCCTCGGCCTCTTCGCCAAACCGGATGAGGCGCCTCGTGTCGAGGAGGGAGTAGGTGTTGCCCTCCAGGCGGCTCGAGTTCCACGAGAGGTCGATGAGGAGCCGGTCCAGGATTCGGCGCGCGTACGTTCCCGCCGGCTGCTCCGCCATTCGCGGCCGGCCTACCGCTTCAAGGTGTGCACGCTCCCGTGCAGAGAGATACGCGCTCTCGTTGGGCCGGTAGGAATCGAGAAAGCCGCGGTCGTAACCTACGGGAGTCCGGGCGGCGAGCGGCTGGCGGAGATAGTTTTGGATCGCGACGCTGGCCTCCGAGAGAGGCATGGACGCATCGTCTCCTGCATCCCCGCCGGTCTCCTGGGCTTCGGTACGTTCCGTCGTCGCCGGAAGCCGATATCGGCTACCGCGCCCCATCCCTTCCTTGACGAGACGCCCCGCCTCCACCAGGGACTTGAGGCGGTACTGGAGGGTGCGGAATGGCAGATCGGGCCCCGCATCCAGCGCGATCCGGCGAGCCGTGCATCCGGCGGGATGCAGGCGGACGGCCGCCTCGATTGCTTCGAACTCGGACTCTGGGATTCGCTTCGCCACGGAATTCTCTACAAGCATGTTGCGCGCAGAGTCTTTGCGCGCAACTTGCGAGGTTTCACGCAACTATTATTGCGCGAAAACTCATATCGCGCAACATCCATCGAATCGCGCAACTTGCAACGGTTCGCGCAACCGCGAGCAGCGAATGCACCTGCCGCGTGAATGCCCCCCAACTCGCGCACGCGCGCGACGGGGTCCCAGACACCAGGAGTGATGAATATCAGTCACCGTCCCGCTCGCCCGGGAATTCGCGGCGAGAGTCCGGGATGCGTGCGAAACCCCCGCCACGGGCGGGCGATCGTTTCTACGTTCGGGGGTTCTCGTCCTCGTCGAGGCGCAGGGAGGCGGAGTTCATGCAGTAGCGGAGCCCGGTGGGGGCCGGCCCGTCCGGAAAGACGTGGCCGAGGTGGGCGTCGCACACGCTGCACATCACCTCGGTGCGGACCATGAAGAAGCTCCGGTCCTCCTCGGTGCGGACGTTGTCCTCGTCCGCCGGCGCCCAGAAGCTCGGCCACCCGGTGCCGGAATCGAACTTGGTCGACGATTCGAAAAGCGGGGTCCCGCAGCACACGCACCGGTAGGTGCCGGGGGCCTTCGAGTCGTGGTACTCGCCGGTGAACGCACGCTCGGTGCCCTTCTCGCGGCATACGTGGTACTGGAGCGGGGTGAGCTCCGCCCGCCACTCGGCATCGCTCTTGACCACCCGGGCCTTCTTCTCCGCCACGTCGCTCATCGTCGTCCTCCTCAATCTTCAAATCGGCGAACGCGAACCCCGCCCCGTCGTTTCCGTCCGATCCGCCGCGCGGGTCCGAATCGGAGATCTCGCGTCACCACCCTGACCGACCGCCCGCGGCGCCGCCGGCCCGCCCCGGAGCGTCCGCCCGGCTCAGGCCGCCACCTCCACCGGCAGCTTGCCGATGATCCCGCGCCACTTCGCGGGGCCGGTCCGGTGCACCGAGGTGCCGCGGCTGTCGACCGCCACGGTGACCGGCATGTCCTCCACCTCGAACTCGTAGATCGCCTCCATGCCGAGATCCTCGAACGCCACCACCCGCGACTTTCGGATCGCCTTGGACACGAGGTAGGCGGCGCCGCCGATCGCCATCAGGTACGCCGCTCCGTGCCGGGCGATCGCCTCGATGCCGGTGGGGCCGCGCTCGGCCTTGCCGATCATCGCGGCAAGCCCGGTGCGGCCCAGCATCATCTCGGTGAACTTGTCCATGCGGGTGGCGGTGGTCGGACCGGCCGGCCCCACCACCTCGTCGCGCACCGGGTCCACCGGACCCACGTAGTAGATCACCCGGTTCGTGAAGTCGACGCCCTCCGGGAGCGGCTCGCCCCGCTCGAATAGGTCCGCGATCCGCTTGTGGGCCGCGTCGCGCCCGGTCAGCATCCGGCCGCGGAGGAGCAGCCGATCCCCCGGCTGCCAGGACGCCACCTCCTCCTTCGTCAGGCGGTCGAGGTCCACCCGGATGGCGCCCTCCCCCGCCTCCCAGGTCACGTCCGGCCAGTCCTCGAGGCTCGGCGGCGCGAACTCCGCGGGGCCGCTCCCGTCGAGCACGAAGTGAACGTGCCGGGTCGCCGCGCAGTTGGGGATCATCGCCACCGGCAGCCCCGCCGCGTGGGTGGGGAACTCCTTGACCTTCACGTCGAGCACGGTGGTGAGCCCCCCGAGGCCCTGGGCGCCGATCCCGAGCGCGTTGACCTTCTCGTAGAGCTCGACCCGGAGCTCCTCGGTCGGACCGGCCGGCCCACACGCGAGCAGCTCGTGCATGTCGATGGGATCGAGCAGCGCCTCCTTTGCGATCACCATCGCCTTCTCGGCGGTCCCTCCGATCCCGATCCCGAGCATGCCCGGCGGGCACCAGCCGGCGCCCATCCCGGGCACCGTCCGCAGCACCCAGTCGACGATGCTGTCGCTCGGGTTCAGCATCGCGAACCGGGCCTTGTTCTCCGAACCGCCCCCCTTCGCCGCCACCCGCACGTCCACCGTGTCGCCCGGCACGAGCTCGACGTGCACCGGCGCGGGGGTGTTGTCCCCGGTGTTGCGCCGCGCCCCGAAGGGCGGATCCACAATCGATGCCCGGAGGACGTTGTCCGGGTGCGAGTAGGCCCGCCGGACGCCTTCGTTCACCATGTCCGACACCGTCAGGTCCGCCTCCCACCGGACGTCCATGCCGATCCGGAGGTAAACGACGACGATGCCGGTGTCCTGGCACATCGGCCGGCGCCCCTCCGCGCTCATCCGCGAGTTGACGAGGATCTGCGCCATCGCGTCGCGCGCCTCCTCCGACTCCTCGCGCTCGTACGCCGCGCCGAGGGCGCGGACGTAGTCCACCGGGTGATAGTAGGAAATGAACTGGAGGGCGTCGGCGACGCTCTGGATGAAGTCTTCCTGCCTGATGATCGTCATGTTCCGGACCCTCCGCTCAACGCCACGCCTCCAGGTCGAGATCGGCCGGCTCGAGGCGATCCCCGGACATCCGCCGCCGCTTCTCCGCGTCGTTGCGAAGCTCGTCCTGGCGGCGCAGGAACGCCTCCGTGACCCCGCCCGTCACGTAGTCGCCGGTGAAGCAGGACGTGTCGAATTCGCACACCCGGCTCTGTCCGCCCGCCACCGCCGTCCTGAGGTCCGCGATGTCCTGGTAGAAGAGCCGGTCCGCCCCGATCTCGACCCGGATCTGCTCCTCGGTCCGGTTGAACGCGATGAGCTCGCGGGAGGTCGGCATGTCGATCCCGTACACGTTCGGATAGCGGACCGGGGGCGCGCCCGATGCGAAGTACACCTTGCGCGCCCCCGCGTCCCGCGCCATGTCGATGATCTGCCGCGACGTGGTGCCCCGCACGATGGAGTCGTCGACGAGCAGCACGTTCTTCCCCTGGAACTCGGCCCCGATCGCATTGAGCTTTTGGCGGACCGAGCGCTCGCGCTCCCGCTGTCCCGGCATGATGAACGTTCGGCCCACGTACCGGTTCTTGATGAACCCCTCCCGGTACTCGACGCCGAGCCGCGCCGACAGGGGAAGGGCGGCGGTGCGGCTCGTTTCCGGAATGGGGATCACCACGTCGATCTCGTGGTCCGGGGCTTCGCGCAGGATCTTCTCCGCAAGGCGCTCCCCCATGCGCAGCCGCGCCCGGTAGACCGAGATCCCGTCGAGGACGGAATCGGGGCGGGCGAGGTAGACATACTCGAAGATGCACGGCGCCCGGGAAGGATCCTCGGCGCACTGACGGACCGCCAGCTCCCCCGCCTCGCGCACGCAGACCGCCTCTCCGGGCTCGACGTCGCGCAGGAACTCGAACCCGACCGCGCTCAGCGCAACGCTCTCCGACGCCACCATGTACTCGGTACCGTCGGGCCCCTCGCGCGAGCCGAGGACGAGCGGCCGGATCCCGTGCGGGTCCCGGAATGCGACCAGCCCGAACCCGAACACGAGAGCGACGGCCGCGTATCCCCCCACGCACCGGCGGTGCACCCCGGTGACGGCCTGAAAGATGTCCTCTTCGCCGATGCAGGGCGATCCCGAGGCCTGCAGCTCGTGGGCGAACACGTTGAGCAGCACCTCCGAGTCGGAGTCCGTGTTCAGGTGCCGGCGATCGCTCTGCACCAGATCCGTCCGCAACTCGTCCGCGTTGACAAGGTTTCCGTTGTGCGCGAGCGCGATGCCGTGGGGCGAATTGACGTAGAAGGGCTGCGCCTCCGAGGACACCGCCCCGCCCGCGGTCGGGTAGCGCACGTGACCGATCCCCACCCCCCCTCGCAGGGCGAGCATGTGCCCGGCGTGGAACACGTCGCGCACCATCCCGTTGCTGCGCCGCCAGTGCAGGCGGCCGTTCTCGGAGGTGGCGATGCCCGCCGCGTCCTGCCCCCGGTGCTGCAGGACGATGAGCGTGTCGTAGAGCGACTGGTTGACCCACTCCCGCGCGGCGATTCCCGCGATCCCGCACATCGGCCCCTACCGGAGGGATCGCGGGGCGATCTCGCCCGGGAGGATGCGCGCGACTTCGCCGGCGAGGGCCTCGAAATGGGGCAACAGCACCGATTCGCGCCACCACGTTTCCCGGGCGAGGTCGATGAAGCCCGCGAGGAGTACGAGGCACGCGACGATGATGGCACCACGGCCGGCCCCGACGATCGGCCCGAGGACCCGGTCGGTTCCTCCGAGCCCGGTCGCGTTGACGAGGCGTCCGGCCAGCCGGCCGACGACCCCCGCCACCACGAGCACCGCGACGAGGAGCACCACGAACCCGAGCACGAGGCGGATCTTGGGCGATTCGACCCAACGCACGAACCACTCGGCCCCGACGTGGAGGAAGTTGAAGGCGAGCCAGAGCCCCGCAATCCAGCCGGCGAGTGCGATCGCCTCGCGCACGAAGCCCCGAAACAGGCCCGGCACGGCCGACACGCCGATAATCGCGAGGACTGCGAAATCCGCCCAGACCATGGACCGCCGGCCGCCGAAGGAAGGCCCGAGCGTAGCAGAGACCCCGGACTTCATCCAGGAAACCGGACGAGGAATCCCGGAATGGAATCCCTTCGGAGCTTCGAGAGTCGGGCGGCGGCGGCAGGGCGGGTCCGGTCGGGACCGACCAGAACGCGCACCCTGGACTTGCCTTCCGCGGTGGTGACGCGTTGGGTGATCACCCGATAGCCGCGGGACGCGACCTGTTCGCGCAGCTTCTCGGCGTTACCCGGATCGGCGAAGCTTCCAATCTGCACCGCCCAGCCGTCGACCGGTTCGGCGGCGCCGGAATCGACGCCCGGAGGGTCGGCGGCGGCCGGCGGTTCGGCTTCCTTCCCGGGCCGGGGAGCGACTCGTTCCTCCGCGAGGCCTCCGAAGGTGGTGATCCGGATCCGGTCGGGGGAGGCCTCCGGCGATCTCGTCGGCGCAGGCCCGGAAGCGTCTCGCTCACCTGGCGGCTCGCTCTCGAGCACCAGCGGAAGAACGACGGCGGCGGCGACCAGCAACACCACCGCCCCAACGGCGCGATGTCTCGTTCGCTCCTCCATCCGCTCGATTATAGGTTAGCGTGCAGGTTTCACCGATCTTCATCACTTTCCCGAAACACTCCCGGAGTGTCTCGGGATCGGGAAATCGAAGAATCCTGCGCGTTGAGGTCAGGAACCGGCGGCCAGCACCTCCCCGACCGTGTAGCACGAGCCGAACACCACGATCCGGTCCCCGGACCGCACGGCGGCGCGGGCGCGGCGGAGCGCGCTCGGAACGTCGCCGCAGACCTCGACCGTGGCGTTGCGGGCGCGGCCGCGCACGGTGCGGGCGAGCGCCTCGGCCGACCCCCCGCGCTCGCCCGCCTGCTGCGCCAGGTACCAGCGGTCGAAGACATCCGCCATCGCGTCGACCACGCCGGCCGCGTCCTTGTCCTCGAGGAGCCCCGCGACCGCAATCTCGCGTCCCGGCGTCCGGCTCGACCGCAGGGTAGCGGCGAGCGATCGCGCCGCATGCGGGTTGTGGGCGATGTCGAGGACCACCGGCACCTCGCCGGGCAGGACCTGGAAGCGGCCCGCGAGCCGCGTCCCCGCGATCCCGCGCCGGACGGCCGCCGGCTCGGGAAGCCGCCCGATGGCATCGAGGGCCATGAGGGCGCTGGCCGCGTTGTCGAGCTGAAAGCGCCCGGTGAGTGGAGGCGCCGGCAGCGTGCCGACCCTCCTCTCCGGCCCTTGCCAGCACCATCCGCCGCTCGCCGGGACGGCATCGAAGTCACGCCCGAGGCGAAGGCAGCGCGCACCGATCCGTTCCGCCTCGGCGACAAGGCTCGCGGGGGGATCGCGATCGGCGATGACGGCGGGACGCCCCGGACGGAAGATCCCCGCCTTCTCCCTCCCGATCGATTCGCGGTCGGGGCCGAGCCAATGCACGTGATCGATATCGACGGGGGTGACCACGGCAGCGTCCGCGTCGAACACGTTGACGGCGTCGAGCCGTCCTCCGATGCCGACCTCGAGCACCGCGGCGTCGACTCCCGCCGCCCGGAAGACGTCGATGGCGGCGAGGGTCCCGAACTCGAAGTAGGTCAGGGTGACCCCGCCCCTCGCCCGGTCGATTCGATCGAAGGCGGTCATGATCGCGGCGTCCGGAACCGGCTCCCCATCGATGCGGATCCGCTCGTTGTAGTCGACGAGATGCGGCGAGGTATAGGTGCCGGTGCGGGCCCCCGCCGCGGTGAGGAGGGCCTGCGCGAACGCGACGGTGGAGCCCTTCCCGTTGGTGCCCGCGACGGTCACGACGGGAAATGGCGGCGGCCCGCCGCCGCCCAGGGCTTCGTGGACGAGACGGGTGCGCGAAAGGCCGAGATCCATCTCGACCGGATGGACCGTCTCCTGCCACGCGAGCCATTCCGCCAGCGTGTCGTAGCGCATCGCGGCGGTCCGTCAGGCGGCGGTCTCGACCGGGTTCGAGCTGCCGGCGAGGAGATCGAGGATGGACGCGATCCGCTCGCGCAGGTCCGCGCGGTGCACGATCATGTCCACCACCCCGTGCTCGAGCAGGAATTCGCTGCGCTGGAATCCCTCGGGGAGCGTCTCGCGCACGGTCTGCTCGATCACTCGGGGGCCCGCGAACCCGATGAGGGCGTTCGGCTCCGCGATGTTGACGTCACCGAGCATCGCGAGGCTTGCCGACACGCCGCCCGTCGTCGGATCCGTCAGCACCGATACGTAAGGCACTCCCGCTTCGCGCAGGCGCGCGAGGACCGCGCTCGTCTTGGCCATCTGGAAGAGGGAGTAGAGACCCTCCTGCATCCGGGCGCCGCCGCTCGCGGCGAAGCAGACGAACGCGATCCCCTGGTCGAGGCTCGTCTGCGCGCCACGCACGAACCGCTCTCCGACCACCGAGCCCATCGAGCCGCCGAGGAAGGCGAACTCGAACGCGCAAGCGACGACCGGCTGTCCGTGGACCCGCCCGCGCATCACGACGAGGGCATCGGTCTCCCCGGTCGACTTGCGGGCGGCGGTGAGCCGCTCGCGGTACCGGCGGGTATCGCGGAATCGCAGGGGGTCGAGCGGCACCACCTCGGCGCCGATCTCGTCCCGCCCCTCGAGGTCGAGGAACTGGTCGAGCCGCCGGCGCGCGGCGACGCGCATGTGGTGGTCGCACTTGGGGCAGACGTCGAGATTGCGGTCGAGCTCGTCGCGGTACAGGACCGTGCCGCAGGCGTTGCACTTGGTCCAGAGACCCTCGGGAATGCCCCGGCCCTTCCCGCCCGTCGCGTTCTCGGTCCGGATGCGCGACGGGCGCAGCTTCTGAAACCAGCTCACCGGTTCATCGGCTCATCGATCCGGGGCCTTCGCGGGCGCCTGCCGCGGCCGCATCCACCGCGCTCCGCAGCTCGCCGACGAAGGCCGCGACGTGGTCGGGGATCCGTTCCGGCTCGTCCAGGGCGTCCTCGACCCGCCGCACGATGGCCGACCCCACCACCACCGCGTCGGCGACGGCCGCGATCCGGCGGGCGGAGTCGCCGTCCGCGATTCCGAAGCCGACTCCGATCGGAAGCCCGGACACCGCCCGCACCCGGCCGAGCGCTGCGGCCACCGCCCCGGTGTCGAGGTGACCCGCCCCCGTGATGCCCTTGAGCGAGACGTAGTACAGGAACCCGGTGGCCTCGGACGCGATCCGGCGCATCCGCTCGTCCGAGGTCGTCGGGGAGACGAGGAACACGGGATCGATGCCCGCCCCACGGAGGGCGGCGAGCAGGGGCTCGCCCTCTTCGGGGGGCATGTCGACGACGATGACGCCGTCGACCCCGGCCGCGGCCGCTCGTTCCGCGAAACGTTCCGGACCCATCGCGAGGATGGGGTTGAGATAGCCCATGAGAACCACCGCCGTCGACGGGTCGCCGGCGCGGAACTCCCGCGCGATGTCGAGCACCCCGGCGAGCGTCATCCCGGCCGCGAGCGCCCGCTCGCCGGCCCGCTGGATGACCGGGCCGTCCGCCATGGGGTCGGAGAACGGCACACCGAGCTCGATGACGTCCGCCCCGGCGGCAACGAGCCGCGGGAGGAGCCTTCGGGTCACCGCGGGGTCCGGATCACCGGCGGTCACGAACGGAACGAGGGCGGCGCGGCCCTCCTCGCGGAGCTCGCGGAACCGGGAGGCGAGACGGCTCATCCGGGCAGATCTCCAATCCCCTGGAGGGCGGCGACGGTGGGGATGTCCTTGTCGCCTCGCCCGGACAGGTTGACGATGACGATGTCGCTCGGGGATCGCTCGCGCGCCAGCTTCTCCGCCCAGGCGAGGGCATGGCTCGACTCGAGGGCGGGAATGATCCCCTCGATCCGGGTCAACCGCTCGAAGGCGGCGAGGGCCTCCGCATCCGTCGCGGAGGTATAGACGGCCCGGCCGATCTCCTTGAGCCACGCGTGCTCCGGACCGACGCCCGGGTAGTCGAGCCCCGCCGACACCGAGTGGGTGCCCTCGATCTGCCCGTGGGCGTCCTGCATGAGATAGGTCCGGTTCCCGTGGAGCACCCCGGGCCGCCCGGCGCTGAGCGGCGCCGCATGGCGGCCCGTCCCGAGGCCGTCCCCCGCTGCCTCGACCCCGTACAGCCCCACGTCCGGATCGTCGAGGAAGGCATGGAACATCCCGATCGCGTTCGAGCCCCCGCCGACGCACGCGACCACCGCGTCGGGCAACCGGCCGGCCCGCTCGAGGATCTGTTCGCGCGCCTCGCGCCCGATCACCGAGTTGAAGTCGCGCACCATCCGCGGGTACGGATGGGGTCCCGCGACGGTGCCGATGATGTAGTAGGTGTCATCGACGTTCGTGACCCAGTCGCGCATGGCCTCGTTGAGCGCGTCCTTCAGGGTCCTCGTGCCCGAGGTGACGGTCCGGACCTCCGCTCCGAGCAGGCGCATCCGGTAGACGTTGGGGGCCTGGCGGTGAACGTCCTCCTCGCCCATGTACACGACGCACTCAAGGCCGAGACGCGCGGCGACGGTCGCGCTCGCGACCCCGTGCTGTCCAGCCCCGGTCTCCGCGATGATTCGCGTCTTGCCCATCCGGGTCGCGAGCAGGGCCTGACCCACGGTATTGTTCACCTTGTGGGCACCCGTGTGGTTGAGGTCCTCGCGCTTGAGCCAGAGCTGCGCGCCGCCCACCGTCTCGCTCAGGCGCCGGGCGTGGTACAGGGGCGAAGGGCGCCCCACGAAGTCCCGCAGCTCGGCCCGGAACTCCGCGTGGAACTCGGGGTCCGCGTTGAAGCGCTCGTAGGCGGCGGCGAGCTCCTCGATCGGCCCCATCAGCGTCTCGGCGACGAAGCGCCCGCCGAACGCACCGAAGCGCCCTTGCGCGTCCGGCCAGGTTCCGATGAGGCCCGACGGACGGTTACTCAGACTGGTCGGTTCGGACACTTTCGACTCTCTCCACGAACGCCGCGAGCCGGGCCTCGTCCTTGATGCCCCCGGCCGATTCCACCCCTCCGGACACGTCCACCGCGAACGGGCGCACGCGACGGATGGCGTCCTCCACGTTCTCCGGGGCGAGCCCCCCGGCGAGCACGATCGGACGGTCGAAGGTCCCCCCCGATTCCGGGCGGGCCGCCGACCAGTCGAACGTGCGGCCGGTTCCTCCCCACCTCTCGGTGTCGTGAACGTCGAGCAGCCAGGCCGCGGCCGAGGGGTACTCCCGGACCGCCGCGGCGAGGTCCACGCCCTCGCGCATCCCGATCGCCTTCAGGTACGGGAGCCCGAAGTCCTCGCAGAATCGCGCCGGCTCGGTACCGTGGAACTGCAGCATGTCGACCCCGACCTCCCCCATCACCCGGCGTACCTCCTCGGCGCCCGGGTTGACGAACACCGCGACCGTCGTCACGAACGCGGGGACGCTCCCGCGCACCGCACGGGCAGCCGGGACGCTCAGAAACCGCGGGCTCGGCGGAAAGAAATTGAGCCCGAGCGCGTCGACCCCGAGTCCGGATGCGCACCGGGCATCCTCGGGCCGGGTGAGGCCGCAGATCTTGATCCGGACGCGCACGGCGGAAGACTACCAGACGCCCGAATCGGGCAACACCACGGGCAGCCGATAACGGGCGGGATATCCGACCCGGACGAGGTAGAGCCCCTCCGCGCTCGCGGTCACCCCCCCGGCGGTGCGGTCCCGGCTGCGAAGCACCTCGCGGGCCCAGCCGGGCTCCGCCTCCCCCGCTCCGATCGCAAGCAGGACGCCGACGATGTTGCGCACCATGTGGTGCAGGAAGCCGTCCGCCACCACGTCGAACCACACCCGCGCGCCCCGCTGCCCGACGTCGAGGGCGTGGACGGTCCGCACGGGGCTCCTCGCCTGGCACGCGCTCGCGCGGTAGGCGCTGAAGTCGTGGGTGCCGACCAGATGGCCGGCGGCGGCGCGGACCCGCGCGAGGTCGAGGGGCCGGCGATCGCAGGCCACCCGTCCGTGCAGGACCGCGGGCCGATCCGGACGGTTGAGCAGCAGGTACCGGTAGTGACGCCAGCGGGCGGAGAACCGGGCGTGGAAGTCGTCGGGGACCTCCCGCGCCTCGACGACGGTCACCCCCGCGACGAGGTTCGCATTCGCTCCCCGCCGCCACCCGTCCTCGCGGCGCACCGCGCCGGTATCGAAGTGCACCACCTGACCGAGGGCGTGGACTCCGGAATCGGTGCGTCCCGCGCAAGTGACCCGCACGGTTTCGTCCGCGACCCGGGAGAGCGCCCCCTCGACGGCGCTCTGGACGGTCTCGCAGTGCGGCTGGCGTTCCCACCCGCAGAACCCCCGTCCGTCGTATTCGACGACGAGGGCGATACGGCGGGTGGTCACTCCCGACGGCCGGGTCCGGCGCCGGTCTCCGGGTCGTCCTCCTCATCGGGGTCCGGAGAGAGATCGGGGGAGAGATCCGGGAACGAATCGGTCGCCGGGTCGGGGTCGAGATCGAGCTCGTCGAGCTCACCGACCTCGATGTGACGGCCGAACCCGGACGGGCGTCCGGGATCCTCCACCGGCACCGAGCCGACCCCGACCGGCTCGTCCGGGCCGGGGTCCCAATCCTCTTCCCCTTCGAGGTCCATGCCGATGGGCAGATCGTCGCTGTCTTCCTCCCGGGGCTCCCCGGCTTCGTCGTCCGGGGCGAACCCGACGCCCGCCGCCGCACCGGCCGCGACGACCGCGGTTGCGGCGGTGGCCGCGGCCGCCGTCGCCGCGCCGGGCCTTGCGCGCTCCTCCGGATCCCGGCGCTCCGCGTCCGGGGGCTCCCCCCCCCGGCCCGCGGGGAAACCCTCCCGGCCATCCTCGCGGTGGTAGGGATTCCGGACCTCCACGTCCTCGTAGAAATCCGGATCTTCCGTCTCGTCGTAGGCGCGCTCCTCCCCTTCCTGTTCCTCGAAGGGTTCCTCCGGATACGCCTCCTCCGCCTCGCCGCGCTGCCGGAGAAGGGTCACCACCACGATGAGGACGAGAAGGACGATGAGGCTGCTTCCGAGGATGAGGGGGCTCACCGGAAGCCAGCTCGCCCGGGGCGTCCCGTCCGGCCCGGCCGCGTCGCCTTCCCGCTCCGCCGAATCGCCGGGAGGCGGCGCGGGCGCGGCGGCCTGCATCGCTCGCAGCTCCCGCCGGGCGGCGGCGAGCTGCACGAGCAGCTCTTCGATCGCCTCGTCCCGCTCGTCGAGGCGCTCGCGCATCTTCGCCACCTCCGCACGGGCCTTGCGGAGCTCCTCCGCGAGGTCCTCGCCGCCCTCCGCCGGAGTCGCGGCTGGCGGGGCGGCGGGCCGAGGCGAAGTCCCCGGGCCCGAGACCGGGGCCGCGGACCCGGTCTGCCGGCGGGTCCGCCACGCCGCCTCGTGGCGGGCGAACTCGGCCGAAGCGTCGCCCGGGGTAATCGCGGCCATGTCCGCCGCCGTCGGCACCCGCAGGGTGACCCCGGTCCGGAGCGCGTTGATGTTCCCTTCGACGAACGCGCCGGGGTTCGCCCGCAGGATGGCGATCATC
>JAJDXW010000365.1 GCA_022823045.1 Gammaproteobacteria bacterium | reverse complement strand
TCACCCCTCGGCGGTGACCGGGTCGATCACCTTGCGCACCTCGGTGACGACGCTCGCCGGTAACCCGCTCCTCCGCGCGTGCTCGTCGATGAGGCCCTCGTCGTCGGCGAGGTAGAGGCAGAGGGTCCCGTCCCCAGCGATGTAGTGGTGCTTCCACTGGGTGTTCTTTCTCCGCCTTCATGTCCGCAGTACCTCGTTGGATCCATGCGCCGCCTCGCGGAGCGCCTCACGGCAGAAGGCGCCGACCTCGGGAGTCTCGCGCTCGATGACGGTTCTCGGCAGCCTGCACTCTCCCGTTGGGTGAGGAAGGACCACCCGGGAGGGCTCCCGATGCGGGCGCATCGCCACACGCCCGGCTCGCTCCTGGAGAGTCCTCCGCCGCGAGCGTCGGGGTCGGATTGGAGACTTGCACACCGCTTCCGGTCCGCTCACGCGAATCCGAACCCCCACTCCCGCCCCGATTCCCCGGCGCTCCCGACCCCGGGGCGCCAGCGCCCACCGGGTGCGCTACACTCGCCGCACGAAACGGAATCGGATGCGGGCCGTGAGAGGAATCCGCGAGATGTTCCGGGACCGGCGGGTGTTCTCCTGGGCGCTCTACGACTGGGCCAACTCGGTGTTCGCGACCACCGTGATGGCCGGCTTCTTTCCGGTGTTCTTCAAGCAGTACTGGAGCGCAGGGGCGGACGCGGTCACGAGCACCGCCCAGCTCGGGTTCGCGAACTCGATTGCGAGCGTGTTCATCCTCATCGCCGCTCCGGTCCTCGGGGCCATCGCGGACGGCGGGGGCGCCCGCAAGCAATACCTCGGCGTGTTCACCGCGCTCGGCATCGTGATGGCGGCGGGATTGTACTTCGTCGCCGAGGGCAACTGGGCGATGGCCGCCCTCGTCTACGTGCTCGCCACCGTGGGGTTCTCGGGCGCAATCGTGTTCTACGACGCCCTCATCGTTTCGGTGAGCCCCGCGCACCGATACGACGAGGTGTCCTGCTTCGGCTATTCCCTCGGCTACATCGGCGGAGGGGTCCTGTTCGCGCTCAATGTGGCGATGACCCTCTCGCCCGGCACCTTCGGGCTCGCCGGGGCGGCGGAGGCGGTGCGCCTGTCCTTCATCAGCGTCGCGGTGTGGTGGTTTCTCTTCTCCATCCCGCTGTTCCGCAACGTCCCGGAGCCGCCCCGGACCGCGGACGCCGGCTCAGCGGTCGCAGCCGGGCTGCGCTCGCTCGCGAAGACCCTCCGCGAGCACCGCACCCACCGCATGGCGGCCCTCTTCCTCGCCGCCTACTTCTTCTACATCGACGGGGTCCACACCATCATCCGCATGGCGGTGGACTACGGGCTCTCCCTCGGCTTCCCGGCCGAGAGCCTCATCGTCGCCCTGCTCATCGTGCAGTTCGTCGGCTTTCCCGCCGCGCTCGTGTTCGGCCTCGTCGCCCGGCGGGTGGGCCCCAAGCCCACTCTGTACTTCGGGGTGGTGGTGTACGTGGCGGTCACCGTCTACGCCTACTTCATGACCTCGGTCGTGGAGTTCTACATCCTCGCGGTGGTCATCGGCCTCGTTCAGGGCGGGGTGCAGGCCATCTCTCGCTCGCTCTACGCGCGCTTCGTGCCCGCGGCCCAGAGCGGCGAGTTCTTCGGGTTCTTCAACATGCTCGGGCGCTTCGCGGCGATCGTGGGGCCGTCCCTGGTGGCGGTCACGGGCCTTCTCACCGGAAGCTCCCGGCTCGGGATCCTGTCCGTCATCGTGGTGCTCCTGATCGGCGCGGTGCTCCTTGCCTTCGTCCGGGAGCGCGAGGAGGCCGCGCCCGCCGCCGCCTGAGACCCGCCGGGCGCGTGCCGCTTCGCGCAATGCTCCCTCGTCACGCTCCCCGCCGGGACCGCGGAGCGTAGCGCGATAGAACCGGGGCCCGAGCCGGCGGCGAGGCGGTAGTGCGATTCCACCGCCGCCTGCCCGCGCTCGACGCGGCGCAGCATAGTCGCGGACGCCGAGCGGCCTGCGGCGCCGAGGAGGCCGGGGGAAAGCCTCACGTACATCCGCGTCGCCCTGTCCGGGATCCGGGCGACCTGCCGCGGAAGCGTCCTGGACGAACTCGATGCGGAGGACGACCGCATACTGGAGATACCCAATGCCGGAAGTTGCGCTTTGCCGGGGCCTTTGGGCCCGGTCCCCGCAGCCGGACGCTCGACGTTCCCGCCCCGTTGGCGCCCTCGGTGCGGGTACTGGCGCTCAGCTGCGGTGGTTGTGGGCAGGCCTGACTTGCCGATGCCACTGTCGGTCGGGTTCAGCGCTGCGACTGCGTTTCGCCGATGACGTCGGCCGCGTGCCGTCTATCATGATGATCGCAAGCTGGGACAGGGAAGGAGACCTCGCTCATGGGCAAGGGTAAACTGGTGTCGCTCGCGGTGTGGGCCGCTTTCGTGCTGTTGGCGTTGCTGCTCGCCCCTCTCGCGGGGGCGCTCGAGCTGCGTGTCGCCACGTGGAACCTCGAGCACCTGGACGACACGAACGGCGCGGGCTGCGTGGGCCGCACGAACGCGGACTACACCGCGCTGGCTGAGCGCATCGACGCGCTCGGCGCGGACGTCATCGCGTTTCAGGAAGTCGAGAA
>JAJDXW010000309.1 GCA_022823045.1 Gammaproteobacteria bacterium | reverse complement strand
CGCGGATTACGGCTCCGACCGGGGTGCTCTCCCACCACCTCGTCCACGACGAGGCCGCGTGGCGGTTCCTCGAATGCCTCCTCGCGTGGGGCGAGGACGCGCCGGGAGTCCGCTGGGTCCGGCCGCGCGACGCAATCCCGGACCCGGCAGCCGCGTAGGTGCCGGGTAGAAGGGCGTCCCGTTCCCGGAGCCCGCGATTGCGGTGACGCGTCTGCCGACGTCTGCCCTTACCATAGGTCGTCCCCAAGTCCCGCAGGGATCGGATCGGCCATGGAAACGAAACGCGTCCTTTGCTCGAGCTGCGACATCTACTGCCAGGTGCAGGTGGACGTCGAGGACGGGCGGGTGGCCCGGGTCAAGGCCCTCGACCCGCGCCCCCTTCGCGCGAACATCTGCATGAAGGGAGTCCACGCCCCCTCGGGGTTCGCGCACCCCGACCGGGTGCTGCATCCCCTCCGGCGGGCCGGGGAGCGGGGCGGGGGGCGCTGGGAACGCGTTTCCTGGGACGAGGCGCTCGACGAGATCGCGGAGCGCCTGCGCGAGGTGGTGGACCGGCACGGCCCCGAGGCCCTCGCGGTCGCCACCAGCCAATGGAACACCCAGACCGAGAACGGAGCGGGGCGGCGGTTCATGAACCTCCTCGGCACGCCCAACTGGATCTCGGGGGTGGCCCTCTGCGCGGGCAACACGGCCGCGATCAACCGCATGGTGTACGGCTGGTTCCCGTATCCCGACTACCCGCGGACGCGCTGCGTCGTCCTCTTCGGCCACAACCCCCGCAAGCACAGTTGGACCCCGGTCTACAACGCGATCCGGGCCGCGCAGAAGAACGGGGCGAAGCTCATCGTGCTCGACCCGCGGCGCTCCGAGAACGCCGAGCTCGCAGACCTCTGGCTGCCGCTGCGGGCCGGGACCGACGCCGCGATGTGCTTCGGCTGGATCAAGGTGATCCTCGACGAGGGTCTTTACGACCGCGACTTCGTGGCCCGCTGGACCTCGGGATTCGACGCGTTCCGGCGGCGCGTGGACGAGTTTCCCCTCGACCGGGTGGCCGCGATCACCGGGTGCGACCCGGAGCAAATCGCCGCTGCCGCGCGGATGTACGCGACGAACACCCCGGGGGTCATCCCCTGGACCCCGATCACCGACCAGCAGCGGAACTCGACCTCCGCAATCCGCCTGCACTGCGCGCTCCGCGTCCTCACCGGCTCGCTCGACGTGCCGGGCGGCGAGGTCATGCATGGCTTTCACCCCGACATCGTCCCGGAGAGCGAGCTCGAGCTCCACGGGGCGCTGCCGCCCGAGCAGAAGGCGAAGCAGCTCGGCGCGGACACCCACCCCGCGTTCACCTACCGGGGCATGGAGCGGCTCGGGGAGCCCGCCCGGCGCGTCTGGGGGCACGAGTACCCGAACCTCGTCACCGGCTGCTACATGGCCAACCCGACCGAGACGTTCCGGGCCATGGCGACCGGCGAGCCGTACCCCGTCAAGGCGTTCATCGCCCTCGGGAACAACACCCTGATGGGGTTCGCCAACATGCAGCGGATCCACACCGGAATCATGAACCAGGATCTCGTGGTCGCCGTCGAGCACCTGAAGACGCCGACCGCGCAGCTCGCCGACTTCATCCTCCCCGGCGACGCGTGGACCGAGCGGGCGTGCCTCTCGGACGGCTTCGGCTGGACCGCGATCCACCGCCCGTCGCAGCAGGCGGTGGCCCCGGCGGGAGAGAGCCGGCCGGTCTACGACTTCTGGCGCGGGCTCGCGGAGCGCTTCGGCTTCGGGAACCGCTTCCCCTGGGAGACGGTGGAGGAGATGCTGGACTACCGGGTCGCGAAGCTCGGCATGACCTTCGCGGAGTTCGCGGAGCGCCACCCCTACCACATGCGCGAGCCCCGGTTCCGGAAGTACGAGGAGACCGGGTTCGCGACCCCCTCGGGCAAGGTGGAGCTCGAGTCGTCGGTCCTCGAGGGGCTCGGCTTCGACTCCCTGCCCTACTGGCGGGAGGAGCCGGCCGCCGACCCGGACTACCCGCTTCGCCTCTTCACCGGGCTCCGCGACGACCCCTTCTTCCAGACCGGGCACCGCCACATCGGGGCGCTCCGGCGCCGCTGCCCGGAGCCCCGCATGTTCATCACCGCCGCCGATGCGGCGGGCGCGGGGCTCGAGGACGGGGGATGGGCGGAGGTCGAGACGCGCCAGGGCGGGTGCCGCATGCGGGTCGCCGTCCGCGAGGACATGCCGGAGGGCCTCGTTCGGGTGCCGCACGGGTGGTGGCTCCCGGAGGTGGCGGAGGACGACGGCAGCCTCTCCGCCGCGTGGACCCACGCGGATGCCCAGCTCTGCGCGGACGACCCGGACTTCCTCGACCGGGAGCAGGGCATCCCCCACCTGAAGGGCATCCCGTGCGCGGTCCGTCCCGCCGCCGCGGCCTGATCCACCCCCTCTCCCGCTCGTCGCCGATGCGTCGGGATCGGAAGCCGGAGAAAAGGACAACCTGAGAGATGGAAAACCTGGCCCCAATCAACATTGTCGTCGTTCTTCTGGTCGTCTTTGCCTTGTTGTTGATCTGGCGAGGCGTGAAGGTCGTGCCCCAATCCCAGGTCTATGTTGTCGAGAGATTCGGGAAGTACCGGAGGACGCTCCCCGCCGGCCTCAACCTGATCGTTCCCTTTCTCGATACCGTCTCGCACCGCATTTCGGTGCTCGAGCGCCAGTTGCCCGAGTTCACGATCAGCGTCATCACCCGAGACAACGTCGAGGTCAACCTCCGGGCGACCGTCTTCTACCGGATTTCGGATGCGCCGCGTTCGGTCTACCGCATTCGCAACGTCGACGATGCATTGCACACGGAAGCGACTTCGATCGTGCGCTCCGCAGCGGGGCGCCTGGAGCTCGACGATCTGCAATCGTCGCGCGAGTCCATGAACCAGGAAATTGCCCGAAACCTCCAGACCAAGACCGAGGAATGGGGTCTCAACATTACGTCGACCGCGATTACCGATGTCGTCGTGGACGAGGTAACCAAGGCGGCGCAACGGCAGCAGTTGAACGCCGAACGGGAACGACGTGCCGCCATTGCCCGAGCCGAGGGGGACAAGCGTGCCGTCGAGCTTGCCGCCGAAGCCAAGCTCTTCGAGGCCCAGAAGGAGGCGGAAGCGCTTCGCGTGACCGCGGATGCAGAAGCCTATTCGGTGCGGGTCAAGGCCGAGGCGGATGCCGAACAGACGCGCCTGGTCGCCAAGGCGATCGCCGACAACGGCCAGCCGGCGGTCGATTTCGAAGTCCTGAAGCGCCAAGTCGACGCTCTCGCACAGCTCGCGGCGTCGCCGAACTCCAAGACCCTCGTCGTTCCTACGGATGTGACCGGGGTTATCGGAGCGCTGCACGTGATCGCGGAGAACATGGGGAGGCCGGCTCGTGAGCCTGGATAGCGTGCTGAGTTACTGGTCCCTTCAGCCGGAGTTCTGGCTGATACTGGCGCTCGTCCTCGTGGGGGCCGACATCATGCTGGGCCTTCAGTTCTTCGTACTGTCGATCGGCGTCGCGTCCCTCCTGCTCGCTGGCATGCTTCTTGCGCAACAGAACCAGTGGTTCGGCGATGCCGTGCTGATCGAGACCTGGCATACCGTCGGAGTCTGGTTTGCGGTGCTTTCCGTGGCTTCGATACTCCTCATCAGGTTCCTCGTTCGGCAGCGGCGGGGCCAGCCCGACATCAACGAGTATTGAATCCTGTCCCGCACCACGGGCGCGCCCTCCGGTCGTGGTCAGTTCAGCACGTCCCTGAGCGCCTTGGCCGCCTTGATCGACACCCCGGACGACGGGCCCATTGCGATGCGCTCGCCGGTGCGCCGACTGCGGCCCTCGCCCCCCGGTCCGCATCGCGCCGCCAGGAGGTGGAGATCAAACGTGGGCAGGGCGGCGGCCGGGTGCCCGGTCTTCAAGATTGTTGGCATTCATCCCGACCCGGACGATGATGCCGACGCCTTAACCTTCAAACTTGGTGGGACGCTTGCCCCGATGTCCACGACTGACGACCTGAACAACTGGCTCATCGGTGAAGGCCGGCTGCTGTCTGACGGCGTTGCCATCGGCGCCGGCTATGCGCAGCGCCTCGTCGCGGCCGGGGTGCCGCTCACCCGGGTGCGCATCGGCCAGCGCCTGGCCAATCCGCTGCTGTCCGCTTGGGGCGTGATCTGGACACCTGAGGAAACCACCGAGTACACCGTTGCGCGGGCAACTCTGGAGACCGGCGCCTGGGACGGCAGCCCGTTCCAGCAGGTGCTTGCGGACCGCTCGATGTTGCGCAAGAGCCTGGTCGGGCTGGATCCGGACAAGGATCACGGCACTTACCACGAGCTGGCGGCTGCCGGTGGCAGCGACTTCCTGGCCATGGTGCTCGAGTATGGCGACGGCTCCGCACAGGCCTGCAGCTTCCTGACTGCCGCTCCGAGCGGTTTTGCGCAGGCGCATCTCGACCTGATCGCCGATACCCGCCACGCCTTGGCCGCCGCCTTCGAGCCGCTCGCCATGCGCCGGTCGTCCGAGAGCCTGCTGCGGACCTATCTCGGCGCGGGGCCTGCGAAGGCGGTCGTCGACGGGACGATTCGGCGCGGCGAACACCGGGCGATCGAAGCCGTGGTGCTGTTTTCCGACCTGCGCGACTTCACGGCAAAGTCGCAGAGCTGGAGCGAGACCGCGCTCCTTCATGCGCTGGACGCCTATTTCGATGCCGTCGTCCAGTCGGTCCACACCCAGGGCGGTGACGTGCTGAAATTCATCGGCGACGGAGTGCTCGCGATCTTTCCTGCCGATGGCGGCGACAGCCGTCCGGACCGGTGCCGCGCCGCGCTTGCGGCCGCCATCGGTGCGGACGCCAGCCTCGCCGCACTGAACGCCGAGCGTCGGCGCGACGGCCTGGAAGCGTTGGCGACCGGCATCGGAATCCATATCGGCGCGGTCACCTACGGCAATGTCGGAAGTCCGGACCGGCTCGATTTCACGGTGATCGCGCCGACCGTCAACATCGCCAGCCGCGTCCAGGACCTGTGCAGGCCGCTCGGCCAATCCGTCCTGATCACCGCGCCGGTCGCCGAATGGGCCGACGCACCCGTCCGATCCCTCGGGTTCCATTCAGTGAAGGGGCTCGGCGAGCCGATCGAGGTATTCGGACTTCAGGAGCCGGCCTGACGACTGCCCGGCGTTCACGGCCCTGCGACGGCAGGCCGCGGCAGACCAAGCGGCCATGGGCGCGGCCCACACTCGTGCGAGGCGAAGCCCCTCGCGGTGAACGACAATCAGGTGTGGACGGGGCGGTCGAGCTCGTGCCCTTGCCTCGGGCAGGCGGGAATCATCCAATCGCGGACCCTCACGCACGGGCGTCGAGGCGCGGGACCTCGGACGGCCAGTCGAGCAGGCGTCGGTCCGCCGTCGCGAGGCTCGCTTCGTGCACCTCCGCGGTCGCGGCGATGATCCGGTCGGCCGGGTTGCGGTGAAGATCGTTGAGCGAGACGGCGCGGACCCCGATGCGGCCGTCTACCGGAAGCTCCCGGAGCCCGGCGGACAACAGGTCACGGCGCCACTGGTCGACGGTAATCTCGAGCACGAGCCGCTTCCTTGCGACCAGCATCGCCACTTCCCAGAAGGTGATTGCGGACACCGTCAAGGCATCGTCCGCGAGGGCGCGGTCCGCGCTCGCGCGGCAGCCGGGCCCGAGGTCGGGAAGATCCTGGTCGAGCCACAGGAGCACGTGCGTGTCGAGCACGATCACTGCGTTGCCTCCCAAGGCTCATCGAGGGGCGAGACGATGTCCCCCAAGACCCGGATCGCGCCCGAGTGCAGCCCGGCGATGGTGCGGCGCTTCTCGCCGTAGGGGACGAGGGTCGCGACCGGCTCTCCGTTCTTCGTGATGACGAGCGGCTCGCCCGTGTGGGCTACCTTGTCCATCAAACTGAGGCACTTGGCCTTGAACTCCGACGCCTTGATGCGGTTCATGAGCACAATCTATGACCATGGTCATGACTATGGTATTCCGTTCTCGGGAAGGCCGATACTCCCCTGGCTCGTGGTCGCCCGGGAGACGATCCATGGTCATCTCGGGGCAATCGCTCGGATATGCTGTGACTTTGTGGCGTGCCCCGGCTGCGGATCGGGAATGCGAGGTGGGGGAGATGGCGAGCGTGCCCTGCGGAGCGACCGACGGCGCTCGTCGCGCGCCTTGCGCCCGGCGGTGGGCCCGGGAGGCTCGACGGCGATGGCGGTGACGTACCGGTATCCGGTTGCGAGCCTCGTGCCGGACGGGATTCGGGCGCTCGTGGGCCTCGTGGTCACGGGGGTGCCGCTCGCGGCGCTCTCGGTCTCCCCCTGGTTTGGTATGGTGCTCGGCGCCGGGGTGGCGCTGTTCGGCGTCTTCGGCGTCCTCACCGCGCTCCGGGTTCGCACCCGGGTTCGGGTCGACGACGAGGGCATCGGCGTGAGCCCCGGCCGCGGCCGGCTCGGATGGTCCCGCGTCGCGCGTGTGAAGCTCCGATACTTCGCGGTCCGCCGCGAGCGCGAGCGGAAGCGGGGGGAGGGTGGCAGCCGGGGCTGGATGCAGCTCGTGCTCAAGGGTGACGATCGGGTGGTGGTACGCATCGACTCGCGCCTCGACGGCTTCGACGACGTGTTGCGCCGAACCGCCGCGGCCGCCGTCCGCCGGGGTCTCGACCTCGACCCGGTGACGCGGGCGAACTTCGAGGCGGCCGGGCTGGCCGTCGCCTCGCCGCCGGACGGAGGGTCCCCCGCCGCCCGGAACCCGGAGGGCGGCTTCCCGGATGGATGAGCCGGTCCTTCGAGAGACAGAGACCGTGAGCCCCGGGACGGAGCGCGCCGCCGCGCGCCCCCTCCTGTCCGTCCGGGACCTCGAAGTGGAGTTCCGGCTTCGCGAGCAGGGAACAGTGCGGGCCGTGAAGGGAGTGTCGTTCGACGTCCCGGCCGGCGGCACGGTCGCCCTGGTCGGCGAATCGGGCTCGGGCAAGTCGGTCATCGCCCAGGCAGTGCTCGGGATCCTCCCGAAGAGCGCCCACGTCACCGGCGGGCAGATTCTCTTCGCCGACCCGGAACGGGGCCTTGGCGAGCCGCCCCTCGACCTCGCGCGCCTGGACCCGGACGCCTCCGCGTACCGGGCGCTCCGGGGCGGGCGGATCTCCATCATCTTCCAGGAGCCGATGACCTCGCTCTCGCCGCTGCACACCGTGGGGGACCAGATCGTGGAGGCGCTTCGCCTGCACCGCCGCGACTGCTCCCGCTCCGAGGCGCGGGAGGTCGTGCGCGAAATGCTGGACCTGGTCCGGTTCCCCGATTCGGCCGCCGCGCTCGACACCTATCCGTTCCAGCTCTCCGGCGGGCTTCGCCAGCGCGCGATGATTGCGATGGCCCTCGTGTGCCGGCCGGCGCTGCTGGTCGCGGACGAGCCGACCACCGCCCTCGACGTCATCGTGCAGGCGCGCACCCTCAAGCTCATGCGCGACCTTCAGTCCGAGCTCCACATGGCGCTCCTCCTCATCACCCACGACCTCGGGGTGGTGGCGAGCCTCGCGGACGAGGTGGTGGTGGTCTACCACGGCCGGCTGATGGAGCGGGGCGCGATCGGCGACCTGTTCCGCGACCCGCGCCACCCCTACCTCAAGGCGCTGATGCGGGCGGTGCCGCGCATGGGAATGGACCGCGGCGAGCGTCTGACCCCGGTCCGAAGCATCGACGTGCGGGGGGAGGGGAGCCCGCTCGCGGGGCGCGACGGGGACGCGATCGCGGAAGGTTCGACGTCCCGCGCCGCCGACTTCCCCCTCCTCCAGCTCGAGCACGTCAGCAAGCAGTACGCGCCCCGCGACCGGTTTCGGTTCCTGCGTCGCGTCGCGCGCCTTACCCGGGGTCCGGACGGGAGCTCGAACGCCGGGAACGGGGGGAGAGAGGCGGAGGCGGCCGGAAACGGCGGTTCACCGGACGGAGAGGCGGACGCGGCGGTCCCGTCGGGCGCCCGGGCCGCGCTCGGCGGGCGGCAGCGGGCCGTCGACCGGGTGAGCTTCCGGGTCGACCGGGGGGAATGCCTCGGTCTTGTCGGGGAGAGCGGGTGCGGCAAGACCACCGTGAGCAAGATGATCATGCGCGCGGTGGACCCCGACGAAGGGGCGATCGTGTTCGACGACCACGGCGCCCTGGTGCGCCTCGATCGCCTTCGCGATCGGGAGCTCATCCGGTTCCGGCCGCGCATCCAGCTCGTCTTCCAGGATCCGTTCAGCTCCCTCGACCCGCGCATGACGGTGTTCGACATCGTGAGCGAGCCGCTCGTCATCCACGGAGTCGGCGATCACGCGTCGCGGGTCGCGAAGGTGAAGGGGCTCATGTCGCTGACCGGGCTCGACCCCCGGTGGCTCGGCCGGTATCCGCACAGCTTCTCGGGGGGACAGCGCCAGCGAATCGGCATCGCGCGCGCCCTCGCCCTCGAGCCCGAGCTCCTCATCTGCGACGAGCCGGTGTCGGCCCTCGACGTCTCCGTGCAGGCCCAGGTCCTGAACCTACTGAAGGACCTCCAGCGCGAGCTCGGCCTCACCTATCTCTTCATCTCCCACAACCTCGCGGTGGTGGACTACATGGCGGACCGCATCGCGGTGATGTGCGCGGGCCGGCTGGTGGAGGTCGCTCCCCGCGAGGTCCTGTTCGAGCGCCCCGTCCACCCGTACACGCGAGCGCTGCTCGCCGCCGTGCCGCGGGCCGAGCTCGAGCACCGCCTCGACCTCGACGCCCTGATGAGCGGCGAGGCGTCGGACCCGGGGTGCTGGCCGGCGCCGTTTGCGGACCGGGGGGCGGATGTGCCGGACCTCGTCGACGTCGGGGCTGGGCACCAGGTGCGGGGGTGGCCCGGCCCGCTCCTGGAGGCGCTGGCGTGAGACGCGCGGCGCGCCGTTCGGCGCCCGGAGAGCGGCCGCCGACTGTGAACGCGAGGCGATGGCGGGGCCGACCGTTCGCGAGGGGGGCGGGTTCGGGGTCCGCCGGGCGGTGGGGCGCCGGCGCGGTCGTCGCGGCGCTCCTTCTCGGCGCGCTCTCGTCTCCGCCGGCCGCCGCGGTCCCCTTCGGGAGCGGCAGCGCGACCCACTCGGGCCGGTCCGCGACCCTCGACTTCGTCGAGCCGCCGGCGCTTGAAGAGCAGGTCCGGGCCGGGGCGCTTCCCCCCGTCGCGGAGCGGCTTCCCCGGCGTCCTCTCGTCACCCGGCTCGAAGCGATGGGGCGCGCGCCCGGCCGCCACGGGGGGCGCCTGCGCATGCTCATGAGCCGGGCGAAGGACGTGCGCCTGATGGTGGTGTACGGCTACGCCCGGCTCGTCGGATACGACGAGAAGCTCGCCCTCGTGCCGGACCTCCTGGAGCGGGTGGAGGTCGAGGACGAACGGGTGTTCACCCTGCATCTGCGGCCGGGGCACCGCTGGTCGGACGGCCGCCCCTTCACCGCCGAGGACTTCCGGTACTGGTGGGAGGACATCGCGAACCACGACGAGCTCTCCCCCTCCGGACCGCCGCGCGAGCTGCTCGCGGGCGGGCGGCCCCCCCGGTTCGAGGTGCTGGACGAGACGACCGTTCGCTACGCCTGGGCGTCGCCCAACCCGTTCTTCCTTCCCGCCCTTGCCGGGGCCCGCCCCACCTACATCTACGCCCCCTCGCACTGGCTTCGCCGGTTCCACGCCCGCTACGAGGACCGGGAGCGGCTCGACCGGGAGGCGCGCGAGCGGGGGCGGCGGAGCTGGGCGTCGATCCACAACCGCAAGGACTCGCCCTACCGCAACCTCGACATCGAGGCGCCGACCCTCCAGCCGTGGCGCAACGTCACCCGGAGTCCCGCCCAGCGCTACGTGTTCCGCCGCAACCCGTTTTTCCACCGGATCGACGGCTCGGGCCGCCAGCTCCCCTACCTCGACGAGGTGGTGATGACGGTGACCGACACCAAGCTCATCCCCGCGAAGACGGGGGCCGGGGAGTCAGACCTCCAGGTGCGCGGCCTCGGCTTCGACGACTTCACCTTCCTCAAGCGGAGCGAGAAACGCATCGGGCGGCGGGTGCGGCTGTGGAAGACCACCAAGGGCTCGCACGTCGCCCTGTACCCGAACCTCAACGCAACCGACCCCGGCTGGCGCCGGGTGCTGCGCGACCCTCGCTTCCGGCGCGCCCTCTCGCTCGCGATCGACCGGCGCGAGATCAACCTCATCCTGTACCGCGGCTTCGCCGTCCAGGGGAACAACACCGTGGACGAGAACTCGCCGCTGTTCCGGCCGGAGCTTCGGGAACGGTGGGCCGGGTTCGACCTCGCGCGCGCCAACCGCCTCCTGGACGAGATGGGCCTCGTCGGGCGGGAGCCCGGGAGCGGTTTGCGTCGCCTCCCGGACGGCCGGCCGCTCGTGATCGTGGTGGAGACCGCGGGGGAGACCTCCGAGCAGGCCGACATCCTGGAGCTGGTGCACGACACCTGGCTCAAGGCCGGGATCAAGCTCTACACGAAGCCGCTCCAGCGCGAGACCTTCCGGAACCGGATCTTCGCCGGCGAAACCCTGATGTCGGTCTGGGGCGGCCTCGAGAACGGCACCCCGGGGCCGGCCTCGAGCCCGGCCGAGCTCGCCCCGACCTCCCAGCAGCAGCTCCAGTGGCCGAAGTGGGGGCAGCACCACCAGAACCGGGGCCGCACCGGGGAGGCGTGCGACGGGCCGTACGCGACCGAGCTCCTCGGCCTGTACGGGGAGTGGATCGAGGCGCTCGCGCCGGGGAGGCGGGCCGCGATCTGGGGCCGGATGCTCGACATCCACGCGGACCAGGTCTACTCGATCGGCATCGTGGCCGCGATCCCGCAGCCGGTGGTGGTGAACGCGCGGCTTCGAAACGTGCCCGAGCGCGGGATCTACAACTGGGAGCCGGGCGCGCACCTCGGCATCCACCGCATGGACACCTTCTGGTTCGCGCCCGAGGGGGGAGAGGAGGAGGCGGCGGGAGAGCAGGAGGGGGGCGAGCGGACCGGAAGCGAGCGGACCGGGGCGCAGGCGACGGGCCGGTCGTCGGACCCCGGGGCGGGGTCCGGACGGGAGCGGGAGTCCTGAGCCGGTGATCCGGTACCTGGCACACCGCCTCCTCGTGATGATCCCCACTCTGGCGATCATCAGTGCGCTCGTCTTCGTGATCATCCAGCTTCCCGAAGGCGACTTCCTCACGAGCCAGATCGCGGAGCTCGAGGCGCAGGGGGAGACCGTCAACCGCGAGCGGATCGAGTTCCTGCGAAGCGAGTACGGGCTCGACCGCCCCCCCGTCGAGCAGTACCTGCGGTGGGTGGCGGGGATGCTCCAGGGCGACTTCGGCTATTCGTTCGAGCACCGGCTGCCGGTCAACGAGGTGGTGGGAGACCGGCTCTTCCTCACCTTCCTGGTCTCGTTCGCGACCATCGTCTTCACCTGGCTCGTGTCGTTCCCGATCGGGGTCTACTCCGCGACCCACCAGTACAGCGCCGGGGACCACGCCCTCACCTTCCTCGGCTTCATAGGGCTCGCAACCCCGAACTTTCTCCTTGCCCTCGTGCTCCTTTACTTCGCGAACGTGCACTTCGGGACATCCATCGGTGGGCTCATGGACCCCGAGTACCTCGGCGAGCCCATGAGCTGGGGCAAGTTCGTGTCGGTGCTCGAGCACCTGTGGATCCCCGTGGTGGTGATCGGGACGTCGGGGACCGCGGGGATGATCCGCCGCCTTCGCGCCAACCTCCTCGACGAGCTCGGCAAGCAGTACGTGGTGACCGCGCGCGCGAAGGGCATGCCGCGGATGCGGCTGCTCGTCAAGTACCCCCTGCGGATGGCCCTCAACCCCTTCGTCGCGGACATCGGGAACCTCCTGCCGCAAGTGGTGTCGGGGGCGGCGGTGGTGGCGGTGGTGCTCTCGCTCCCGACCACCGGGCCGATGCTGATCGACGCGCTCCGCAGCCAGGACATGTACCTCGCGGGGTCGTTCCTCATGTTCCTCGCGGTGCTGACGGTCGCCGGCATGTTCCTGTCCGACGTGGCCCTCGCCGCCCTCGACCCCCGCATCCGCTTCGAGGGGGGGCGCCGATGAGCGCCGCTGCGCCGCGCCGACCGCGCGGGCCGCTGCCACTCGCGGGCGGCACGGGCGGAAGAATTGCGGCGGCCGGGACCTCGGCCGCCCGGTCGAGGGGTGCGAAGCGATGAGCGCCGCCGCACCGCACGGCACCCCCGGCCGGCCGCCGGCGGCGGGACACTTCGTCTCCCCCGAGCCCTTCGACCCCCACTCCATCGAGGCCCTGACCGAGGAGCAGGAGCGCTACTTCCTCGCGTCGCAGTGGCGGATGATGTGGTGGCGGCTCAAGCGCCATCGGCTCGCGGTGCTCTCGGGCGCGATCCTCGCCCTGCTGTACTTCGTGGTGGTGTTCGCGGAGGCCATCGCCCCCTACGGGGTTCACTCGCGCAACGTCGAGTACGTGTACGCCCCGCCGCAGGAAGTGCACTGGTTCCGGAACGGGGAGCTCGTCGGCCCCTTCGTCTACGACTACGACGTCGAGCTCGACCTCGAGTACCTCGCCCGGGTGTACACCGAGAACGAGGCGCGGCCGATGCCGCTTCGCTTCTTCTGCCGGGGCGAGCCGTACCGGCTCTGGGGCGTCATCCCCGCCCGCTTCCACTTCGTGTGCCCGGCCGAGGGCGGGGTCCTGTTCCTCCTCGGGACGGACCGGCTCGGGCGCGACGTGCTGTCGCGGATCGTCCACGGCGCCCGGGTCTCCCTCACCATCGGAATCATCGGGATCGCGATCAGCTTCGTCATCGGGCTCACCCTGGGGGGGCTCGCCGGCTACTACGGCGGCTGGATCGACGGCCTGGTGCAGCGGCTCATCGAGATCATCCGCTCGTTCCCGGAGCTGCCCCTGTGGATGGCGCTCTCGGCGGCGCTGCCGGTGACGTGGAGCCCGATCGGGGTCTTCCTCGGGATCACCATCATCCTCGGCTTCCTCGACTGGACGGGGCTCGCGCGGGCGGTGCGCTCGAAGCTCCTCGCCCTTCGCGAGGAGGACTTCTGCACCGCCGCGGTGCTCCTCGGGGCGCGCCCGCGCCGGGTCATCGCCCGGCATCTCCTCCCGAACTTCATGAGCCACCTCATCGCGTCCGCGACCCTGTCGATCCCCTCGATGATCCTCGGCGAGACCGCCCTCAGCTTCCTCGGCCTCGGCCTTCGCCCCCCGATCACGAGCTGGGGGGTGCTCCTCAACGAGGCGCAGGACATCAACGCGGTCGCCCTCTATCCGTGGCTCATGTTCCCGGTGGTGCCGGTCATCATCGTCGTCCTCGCCTTCAACTTCTTCGGCGACGGCCTGCGCGACGCCGCCGACCCCTACCGCGCCGACTGAGCCTTCCTACCTCTACCACCATCCCGTCGCGGGCGCACTCCTCGGGCACCTCGTCGGCGCGGGCGAGCATGTCCGGGCTCATGTGGGTGAGGATGACGCGCTCGGCGTATCGCCGGGGCGACCACCAGCCCTGCACCGGCAGGTCTTCAGGGTGCGGCGAGCCAGCCCCGCTTCCCGCTCCCTCGGTCGCGCCAACCTGGGGGCCTCCGGAGCACCCGTAGGTGAAACGCTTACGAGAGATTGGGTCGGATTCGGCATCCGGACGGCCTCACGGCTGACCGCATCCACGCGTCGAATCCGCGATACTTGCCGGCGGAACCTCCCATAGCGAAATGCTCAGGGCCGGGGACGGTACGGTTGCCTCTCTCCAATCTACCGAAGCGTGTCGCGCGGCGCCGGTGCCGTTGTTCGGCCTCGACGTGTTCTCTTGAGACCGGGGGCCCGGCCGTGCTCGAGACCTGCCGCCCGGAGTCGCCGTGCTGATGGCGGCGGACGTGGCGGACTGGGTCGTCACCAGCGAAGTCCTGCGCAACTTCGCAATCGTGGGTGTGGCGGTGGTCGGTCTCGGGCTTGCCTGGTGGCGAACGTCCGCGCTGAACCGTCAAGCCGCCGCCAGCGCCGCGCAAGTTACGGTCTCCCGGCGCGAGCACGCCGCAGAAGTATTTTCTCGCGCGGTCGGGCTCCTCGGCAGTGATCGTCTCGAGGTTCGCATCGGAGCGATCCACTCTCTCACCGCGCTGAGCAGCGACTTCCCGGAGCTGCGCCAGCCCGTGTCCGATGTGCTCGCTGCCTATGCTCGAACCCGCTCCGAGGACTTCGAGGCGGAACCGCCGGACGACGACGTTTCGGCTACCATTGAGTTCCTTCACCACGGTCTCGAGGAGAAGTAACCGTGCCGAGCTGGGCCCAGGAAGTCGGATGGATTCCAAACCTGTCGTGGGCACGCATCCCGCGTGTCGACTTGTCTCGCTCGACTCTGCAGCATGCGAAGTTCCGCGGAACCGTCCTTCGAGAGTCCGATCTCCGGGGGTCGAATCTGTCGCATGCCTACTTCCGGGAAGCCGATCTCCAGCGCGCCGACCTGCGGGGGGTGGACTTCGAAGGCACCGATTTGGAGGATGCCGACCTCCGCGGCGCGGACCTGCGCGATGCCAAGAACCTTACCCGCGAGCAGCTCGATACTGCTGTC
>JAJDXW010000285.1 GCA_022823045.1 Gammaproteobacteria bacterium | reverse complement strand
CCCCGGCTCGAGGTACGCCGTGTCCTGGTGCCACGGCACGGTCATCAGGGTCGTGCGGGGCGTCTTCGAGCGGATGTTCCAGATCGGGTGTCCGGCGATGTCCGGCCCGATCAGGTCCTCGATGATGTCGAGGAGCTTCGGAGACGACCAGAGCTTACGCAGCCCCGGCCGGAGGTCTCCGAGGTGGGTCACCCAGATCGCGGCTCCCGGGCACTCCGCCTCGAGCGCGGCGAGCCGCGTGCCGAACTCGTGGTCGGCGTGAGGGTTCCGGATGCGTCCGGCCGCGTGGAGGCGGCGGGCGAGCTCGTCCACGATCGCGACGATGTCGTCGATCACCGGCTGCACGTCCTCCCGCGTGAGGAGGTTCTCGACGATGAGGAACCCGTCCTCGAAGTACCGGTCGACCTGCTCTCGGTGCAGCCTCACGATTCCTCCTCCTCCCCCGCCATCGAGCCGGGCGGCTCTCCCGGAAGTGCTTCGTATGCCGCGTCGTGGAAGCCGATCTCCAGCACGAGCGTGCGATGGAACGCGTCCGCGAGCCTGCCCTGGTGGTGGGAGGGAAGCAAAGGACCCACCGCATCGAGCTGTCCGAGGAGCCAGTCGACCTGGCCCGTGAACTGCGCCCCGACGTGGAGCGCGATCCATTCCGCGCAAGTTCGGTCCTTGGGCTTCCGCTCGTGCGCGGCGCGGCTCCAGGTGAGGTACATCCACTCCGCCGCCGCCATCCCCGCGATGATCTCCTCATACGTCCCATGGGCCGCGAGCCGCATCATGCCGTCGCGAAAGGCGAGCACGTCGGCCGGCATTGGCGTCGCATCGCGCTCCGCGACCGTCATGCCGAGCTCCCGGAAGACCCGTTCGAAGTACTCGAGCTGGTCGTTCGTGAGCGCGTGCAGGGTCTCGACGAGCGCGGATTGCTCGGCGATGCCGGGCGCCTTCGCCAGCGCGTAGGCGAAGATGGTGACCGCGGTCTCGACGAACCCGTGCTCGTAGACGAGGTAGCGGCGAAGCGCCGCGGGGGGCAGGGTGTCCGCCGCCATGTCCCGGGTGATCCGGTGGCCGACCATGCGACTCCAGTCCGGCTCGGCGCGATCACGCAGCCAGTCCCGGAAGCGGGCGTCGCGATTCGTCGCCGAGTACTCGAGGAAGCCGGTGCTGATTCCAGGCATCGCGGGGCTCATCCCTCACTCGCTTCGACCAGGATCCGCTCGATCTCGGAGCGGCTCGGAAACGCGCGCTGGGTACCGTGGCGGGTGACCGAGAGCGTCGCGGCCCGCACCGCCCCGCGCGCGGCGGTCGCGACGGCGAGCCCGCGCGCCAGGCTCGCGGCGAAGACCCCGCAGAAGACGTCCCCGGCGCCGGTGGTGTCCACCGCCTCCACCGGATCCGCCGCAACCTCGCGCGTCGCCTCACCCTCCGCCACCAGCGCGCCGCGCGCGCCGAGGGTGACCACGACGTAACGCACGCCCCGCTCCACCAGGCGCCGCGCCGCGGTGACCGGGTCCGCGCTCCCGGCCAGGTGCTCGGACTCCACCTCGTTCACGATCGCACAGTCCACGAACGGCCAGATCGCCTCGTACCCGTACTGGATCGGCGCGGGATTGAGGACCGTGACCGCCCGCCGCCTCCGCCCTTCTTCGAGGCACGCCCGCGTCACGTCATGCGCGAGGTTGCCCTGCATGAGCAGAACGTCGCCCGCACCCGCCGCCTCGAGCGCCGGGCGTGCGAGGGCCATGTCCATCGAAGCGGCGGACGCGTGGGTGCTGACGATGCTGTTCTCCCCCTCGGGCGTCACGTAGATGATGGACTCGTCGGTGGGGACGGGGGGAGTCGCGACGTGGTCCGTCCCCACGCCCTCTTCGACGAGTCGCGCGCGCATCGCATCTCCGTTCTCGTCCGCGCCGACCGTGGCGCAGAACGCGACGGGGGCTCCGCTTCGCGCCGCGGCCACCGCCTGGTTGGCGCCCTTCCCGCCGAGGTCGCGCGCCGAGCCGCCGGCGAGCACCGTTTCCCCCGGCCGCGGGAAGCGGGGCACGTGGAACGCGATGTCGAGCGTGCAGTTGCCGATGACGACAACCCGCGCTCCCGATGGCATGCGCCCCGCCCCGTCCTCGCTACGGCGAAGCGGAGCGGCCGCTGCCGGCCCCGGGCTCGGCCTCGCCCCCTGCCCCCGCCCCGGATCCGGAGCCGGCCTCGACGCCCCCGCCGCCCGACGCCCCCGCGTCCCGCGGGTCCTGCCCGGCCACGATCATGTGCACGAGCTCGTCGCCCCGCGTCTCCGCGATGCGGCGCTCGCCGACGACGCTCCCGTGCTTGAGCACGACGGCCCGGTCCGCCGTCTCCAGGACGTCCTCGATGCGATGCGAGATGACGATGACCGCGACGCCGTGCGACTTGAGCCGCCCGATCGCGGCCCGGACCTTCGTGATCGCGGCCGCGGCGAGATTCGCGGTCGGCTCGTCCATGATGACCAGCCGCGCGTCGAACGCGGTCGCCCGGGCGATGGCCACCGCCTGCTGCTGGCCGCCGGAAATGGCGCGCACCGGCGTATCCACCGGCGGAACCCGTAGTCCGAGCCGCTCGATGAGGTGGGTCGCGCGCTCGCGCATCCGGCCCTTGTCGACGAATCTGGAGCGCAGCCCCTCCTGGAGCAGCTCCCGGCCCAGGAAGATGTTCTGGGTCACCGAGAGCTCCGGCACCAGCGCGAAGTCCTGGTACACCATTTCGATGCCGACGCCGCGCGCGTCCATGGGGGAGGTGAAGGCGCAGGGGCGGCCGTCCAGCACGATCTCCCCGGCATCGGGGGTGTAGACGCCGGAGAGGATCTTCATGAGCGTCGACTTGCCCGCGGCGTTGTCGCCGACGAGCCCGACCACCTCGCCGGCGCCGACCGAGAGCGAAACCTGTCGGAGCGCCACCACCGCTCCGAAGCTCTTGGAAATGTTCCGCAGCTCGACGAGAGGGGCGGTCATGGCTCGTCTTCCGGTCCATCCGTCCGGAGGACCCTCGCCCACTCCGTCACCCGGCGGTTCACGACGGTGTTGAGCAGCACCGCGAGCAGCAGGATGAGGCCGGTCGCGACCTGGACCCAGAACGGGTTGACCCCGAGGAGGTTGAGTCCGTTCCGCACGAAGTTGATGAAGAGCGCGCCGGCGACGGTTCCCGCAATCGTCGCCACGCCGCCGAAGAGGCTCGTTCCGCCGAGCACCGTCGCCGCGATGACCTCGAGCTCCAGCATCATCCCGGCGTTCGGCGAGCCGTTCCCGAGGCGCCCGGTGAGCACGATCCCGGCGAGCGCGCCGAGCAAGCCGATGGCGCCGTACACCGTGAGCTTGACGCCTCGAACGTTGATGCCCATCGCCCGGGCCGCCTCCTCCCGGCCACCGACGGCGAGGGAATAGAGTCCGAAACGGGTCTTGCTGAGCACCGCCCAGCCGATGATCGCCATGATGACGGCGAGCACGATCGGCGTGTGGACCGGCCCGATCTTCCCGCGCCCGAGCCAGAGCACGAAGTCGTCCTTGACCGGGGTGGTGTAACCGTCGCTCACGACGAACGCGATGCCGCGGAGGGTCGTCAGCATGGCGAGGGTGACGACGAACGGCGGAAGGCCGAGCTGGACGAAGTACCCGTTGACGAGGCCGGAGACGAGTCCGAGCATCAGCACGGCGGGAATGACGACCGCGGTGGGCAGGCCGAGTCCGAAGAACGTGACGATGATTACCGATACGAGGGCCACGAGCGATCCGACCGATAGGTCGATCCCCGCGGTCGCCATGACGAAGGTCATGCCTATCGCGATGACGAGAATCGGCGCCGCCTGCCGGGCCACATTGAGGAAGTTGAGCCACGTGAAGAAATGCTCGGAGGCGAGCGACATCGCCACCACCCAGACCCCGAGCGCAAGGAACAGGCCGTAGCGGACGGCGAAGAGCACGATCCGCCGCCGGTCGAGCCCGGCGAGCCGCACCCGCGGAGATCTCGATGCACCGACCATCAGCGTGCCGCCGCTCGATCGCGGCAAGGGAGAAACGGGAAAGGGATCGGAGCGCGCAGTTTCGCCACGCGCTCCGATCCCCGACTACGAGGTCGTCGGACTACCGGTAGCTGTCCAGATTGAAGGTCGTCACCACGTCCGGGTTGTAGCTGAACCGCGACGTGATCTCCTTCCCGTCGAGATGATCGACGAGGAGCCGAACCGCCGTTTCGCCTCCCACCGCGGGCTTCTGCTTGAGGAATCCGACGATCCGGCCGTCCTCGAGCGGCTTGATGAACGGCTCGGGAATGTCGTCCCAACCGAAGAACGCGATGTCGCGCCCCTGCGCCTCCGCCGCAGCGAGGCCGCCCTGGAGGGAGGGATCGCCCGTCGCGTAGATGACGTTGATGTCGGGGTTGGCGGTCAGCATGTCCTCTGCTTCCGCCGTCGAGCGCTCGAGGATGTTGCGGCCGTCACCGGTCGCGACCACCTCGGCCCCCGGAACCGCTTTCAGGGCATCCACGAAACCGTCCCGGCGCGCGAGCTGAACCTCGGAGGACGCGAGCATGATGCCGATCTTCGCGGTGCCGCCGAGCTTGCCGATGATCCAGCCGGCGACGAACTGGCCGAACGTGTAGGAAGCCTCGTACTGCGGCACCCCAATCAGGGTGACAACATGCGGACTGTCGACCTTCGTGTCCAGGGTCGCGACGGGGATGTTGCGCTCACCCGCTTCCGCGATCACGCCGATGAGGGAGGTCGACTCGATCGGGTCGACCACAATCGCGTCGACATTCCGGGAGATGCAATCCTCGACCTGGGTCACCTGCCGTCCCGCATCTGCCTGGGGGTCAAGCACGATCAGCTCCACGCCAAGATCTTCCGCCGCCTTCTTGCCCCCCGCGACACTGGACTGGAAGTAGGCGATCTGCAGGCTGAACGTCACGAAGCAGATGGTCCGATCCTGTGCGGTCGCGGCGCCGGACACCGCAAGGGCACCGGCAGCGGCTACCGCCGCTGCCGCTTTTATGAATTTATTCAACACGTTGTTCTCCCGGAGAGATTTGAATCGAGCGATGACGATATGGGACCGGCCATGGCAAGTCAACGCTCGGCCTCCCCGGCCACCTCACCGGGACGGCCGGCGCGCGGAGACTCCGCTTCCACCGTCACCTCTCCTGCGACCGGATCGACGGTGACCCGGTCGCCGGTCGCGATCGCGTCGGTGATGTCGGACTCGAAGCGGTCCATGAACGGGAGGTCCGCGAAGGATGCGCCCTGGGCCATGATCGGGTTCGCGAGGTTGAGGAGGAGGGCGGCCGGCCCCATGCCACGCGCGCTCATCTCGCGCAGCATCCAGGAGGTCGCAACCCCGCCCTTGGCGGTGTTGAGCACGAGCACCCGGCCGACGTAGCTCTCGCCGTGGAGCCGGTGACCGGGGCGCGAGAACACCCCCTTCACCCGATCGAGGTCGTAGCGGGCGCTGAAGTCGTCCTTCGCGACGAGTGCCTCCCCCGTCACCTTCGGGCCGATGCCGGGATGGCCACGGATCGTCAGGAGCCGGGCACGGGCCGCCGTCACATCCTCCCCCGCACCGCCGCCTCGATGCACTCCTCGGTGGTAGCGAGCACCGGGCGGTAGCCGTAACCCGAGATGATGTTGACGAGCTTCGCGGAGTTGGTGAGGAGGTTCGTCCAGCCGTTCGCCTCCCCGAGCTCACGGGCGTACATCTGGTAGAAGCACACCCCGCGAAGGAGCACCCCGCCCGCCGCCTCGACGGTCGCGGTGATCCCCATCCGGTCCGCGGCGCTCTTGATCTCCGGCGAAGTGGCGAGGAGGAGCGAGGTCCGGGGATGCACCCGCTTCCCGTCGAGGGCCCGCGCGACCGCCTGGAGCTCGACGAGGGAGAGCTGCGGGGCCGCGAACACGACGACGTCCACGCGGTCCTCGTGGCGACCGAACGATGCGTAGAACGCGTCGACGTCCTCCTGCCCGAGGGAGATCGCCGCGGGCGGCGGGCGGCCGTCGAACGCGCTCGCGAGGTCCGGCGCCTCCGGGGTCACCCCGGCCATGTGGAACATCGGCACCGAGCCATAGCTCGCGAGGGCGGCCCCGAAGTGCTTGAGCTCGTCGGAGGTCGGCGCGCCCTCGATGCCGGCGAGGACCGGGACCGACCAGTAGTCCCCGGTCCGCTTTCCGACCACCGCGCCGAGCGCGCCCCAGTCGCTCCAAGTCCGGGGACGATGCCGGACTTCGAAGAGGTGGGTGCCGCGCCGGTGCTCGTCGAGGTGGCACCCGTAGCGGGGCACGCGGCCGGTGAGCGCGGCCGCGAGTGCGGCCGGCCCGCCCTCGAAGTTGCTGCGCGCGCCGAGCACGCTGTTCGCGTAGATCGTGGACCCGGTGTCGCCATAGGCGAGGTGCTCGCCCCGCACCGGGGGCAGCACCGACTGGTAGTTGATGCAGGTGTCGGTCATCAGGATGCCCATCGACTCGAACGCGGCGATCGCCCGCCGCTCGAGGGCGGCCATCCGTTCCTCCTGCTTGAGCCGGCGGTACGCGCAGAAATCGATCCCGCGCGGGTCGGTGACCGTCGGCACCCGCACCCGGCGCTCCGCCTCCGGCAGCCGGGCGATGGATTCCAGCCACTCGACCCCGGACTCACCGAGCGACTCGGTGTCCGCCATGAGGTGAACGTGCGCCACCTCGACGAAGTCCTCGGCGTCGAACACCCGGCCCACCGCCATCTGCTGGCGGATCGCCTCCTCGCGGGCGGGGCCGCGCTGCCCGTCCCGCATCGCCCGCTCTTCGCGGTCGAGCTTCACCGCTCCGTTCCGCGCCGCTCGAATTGCGGCGGTCTGCTGTCCCGCGTCAGGAACGCAAGCACGGCTTCGCCCGCCGTCGCGGGCGAAGCCGCTTCCTTCACCGCCGGGCGGAGAGCCCTATCGACCCAGCAGCGCCGCGCGCTCGGCCGCGAGCTTGTCGGACGCCTGCTTGATGGCCGCGGTGTACTTGTCGACCCACTCGGCGCCGAACTGCTCGGTGAACCACTTCGTCATGTGATCCCGGGCCGGGATGAACGTCGCCTTCTCTTCGCGCGTCGGGACGTAGATGGTGCCGCCCTCTCCTTCGCTCATGAAGCGGGCGTTCGCCGCCCCGTCGAGGCGCTTGTTGAACTGGGTCTGGATGACCGCCATCTGGCGCACGCCGTCGATGACGAGATCCTGGAGGTCCGCGGGCAGGCTTTGGAGCCAGGGATCGCTCATCCAGTAGAACCCGAACAGGAAGGCATGCTCGTCGAGGACCGCGTAGCGGAGGTGGTCGTTGAGCTTGTTGGACACGATGTCGAGGGCCGCGTTCTTGGTTCCCTCCACGACCCCGGTTCCGAGGGAGGTGTAGAGCTCGCCCCAGGCCACCGGGGTCGGGTTGCCGCCGAGGAAGCTCACGAACTCCTGCTGGAGCGGCGAGTTGATGGTGCGCATCTTGATCCCCGCCATGTCGGCGGCGGTCCGGATCTCGGCCCCGGTCGTGTAGAAGCTCCGCCAGCGGCCGGTGTTGCTGGTGGCGACGAGGCGCACGGTTCCGGTCTTCGCGAGAATCGCGTCGCTCACCTCCTGGAAGAACGGACCGACCATCATCTCCTCGGCGAGGCGGTCATCGGTGATGGTGTACGGGATGTCCGTCACCTGAAGCTCGGGGAAGAAGCTCGCCATCCCGCCGACGGTGGTGTGGGTCAGCTCGAGGGTTCCGAGCTGCACCTGCTCGATCATCTCGCGGAAGTTGCCGAGCTGGGAAGCGGGAAAGATGTCGACCCGGATCCGGCCCTGGGATCTGCCTTCGAGGTAGTCCTTGAGAAAGAGTCCGGAGATGTGATCGTCGGAATCGTCCCCGACCGGGCCGACGTGACCGTACTTGAGAACGAAGTCCTGGGCCTGCGCGGTTCCGGTCATCGCGCAGAACACGGCGGCGGCGGCGACCGCCCCGCACCTTCTGAGAATGGAGCTCATGGGGTTCCTCCTGGTCGATGGGAATGACGAAATTGAGAGGGAGTCAGACGGACGATACAGAACGACTCGTAAAGGCCATGATAGCGCAAGGCACGGAGCCGGAGCCGGGCCGAGGCGTCCGTCGGGGCGCGAATCCTTCACTCGCCGGAGGCGGCCGCGTCCCGCCCGCCGATTGCGCGATGCGCCGCGTCGGGCCTCTCGCGCCGGACGGCGGCGCCCCGCCCGGCCCCGGTCACCATCTGGGCTCAGGCGAGCCCGAGCAGGCGCGGCAGGGTCATCGACAGCTCGGGGATGTACGTGATCAGCAGGATGACGAACATGTGCACGACGAGGAACGGCGCCATCTCGCGCGCGATCACCTCGACCTTCTCACGGGTGATCGACGAGGCGACGAACAGCACCAGACCGATGGGAGGCGTCGCGAGCCCCACCGTGAGGTTGACGCTCATGATGATCGCGAAATGCAGCGGCTCGACCCCGAGGGCGATCATCGTCGGGGCGAGGATGGGCCCCAGGATCAGGATGGCGGGACCGGCGTCGAGGAACATGCCGACCACCAGCAGGAGAAGGTTGATGAGGAACAGCAGGACGTACTTGTTGTCGCTGACCGCGAGGAGCCCGGAGCCGAGCGCGTCGGGAATGCGCGACACGGCCGCGATCCAGCCGAATGCGACCGCCGCGCCGATCACGAGGAGAATGGCGGCGGACGACAGGCCGGCGCGCAGCAGCACCCGGGGCAGGTCGTTGAACTTCATGCTCCGGGTTACGAAGAGGCTCAGCGCGAGCGCGTAGATGACGGCCGCGGCGGCCGCCTCGGTCGGGGTGAAGACCCCCGAGAGAATGCCCCCGAGGATGATGACGGGGGTGAGCAGGGGCAGGAACGCGCCCCGGAACGACGTCCACAGCTCGGCCGGCGGGGCGCGGCGTTCGCGCTTCGGATAGTTTCGCCGCCGGGCGAGGAACACGGTCATCGCCATCAGCAGGCCGCCCATGATGAGCCCGGGGACGAAACCGGCCGCGAAGAGCCCGCCCACCGACACCTGCATCACGTACGCGTACACGATCATGATGATGCTGGGCGGAATGATGGGGCCGATGATCGACGACGCGGCGGTGACCGCGGCCGCGAATCGCCGCGTGTAGCCGTCCCGCTCCATGGCCGGGATCAGGATCGAGCCGAGCGCGGAGGTGTCGGCGACGGCCGAGCCGCTCAGGCCCGCGAACATGATGGAGGACAGGATGTTCACGTGGGCGAGCCCGCCCCGGAGGTGGCCCACCACCGAGTTCGCGAACCGAACGAGCCGGGCGGTGATGTCGCCCACGTTCATGATCTGCCCGGCGAGCATGAAGAGCGGAATCGCGAGCAGCGGAAACTGGTTGATCCCCGCGAACATCCTCTGGGGCAGGACCTTGAGGAAGACGAACTGTTCGGCGAGCACGAAGCCCGCGAGCGGGGCGAAGACGAGGGCGAACACGATGGGAACGCCGACCGCGATGGCGCCGAGGAAGATGAGTACGAAAGCGCTGGACACGTTCGGCTGGTCTGCGTTGTCGCTCCGTGGCGGCGCCCGGCGCTACTGCCAGCCGCCGGCGGCGCCGGACGCCGGCTCGCTCGGCGGAGCCCCGGAAGACCCGAGCGCGGCAAGCTGCCGCAGCAGGAGCTCGAGCGAGACGGCCAGCATCAGCGCGGAGCCGATCGGAACGGCGAGAAAGATGTAGAAGAGCGAGACGTCCACCGTCGTCGCGAGCTGCGGGAGCGCGTTCCAGGCGAGCGCCCATCCCTGGAAGACGAGGACCCCGAGCACCACCATCACGATGACCTGGATGAGCATCATCAGGAGGGGGCCGAGCGGAGAGGGAAGCCGGGTCGGGACGACGTCGATCGCGATGTGACCGCCCTCCTTGAGGACCACCGGGGCTCCGATGAAGGCGAGCCACACCATCACGAACTTCGCCACCTCTTCGGTCCAGGGAAGGGAGTTGTTCAGCACGAAGCGGAAGAAGACCCCGAGCGCGACGATCACCGTGATGGTGGCGACGAGGAGGACGACCCCCCATCGGCACGATGCGAGAAGCGCGCGATTGAATGCTCCGACCGTCCGGATCAGGCGGTTGACTGGGTCCACTCCACAGGTCCTTCGGGCGTCAATGGAAGGGCTGCAACCAGGCCCGGCAACCGCGCCCGGGAACGAAAGCCGGCCGTCGGCCGGGAGTGTAGACGAACGCGGCCCCGGTGAGCGCAACCCCTCCGTCTCGCCTCCGTGCGCGCGGGGCCGTCCCGGTCAGGCGGGGGCGGCGAAGGCGGGGCCGTTCGGGCGCACCCGCATCCCGGGCCGGAGGCGCGTCCACGGGAGCGCCCCCGGGTCCGCCACCATCGGCCCCGGCGCCACGCAGATCAGCACCTCCGAGGCGATGGGCTCGAAGTCGGCCCGGAAGTGCACGGAGCTCTTGTTGACGATGATCTTTCGGGTCGTCGGCTCGATGCCGCAGTGCCGGTACATCGCCTGGTCCGCGAGCTGCGCCTTGCGGCTCCCGACGAGGATCTGGATGTCACGGATGCGAAGCGACGCCATCGGACCCAAGTTCATGCGCGCCCCGCCGTACATCGGCCCGGTGCCGAGAACCATGCCGTCCCCCACCTGCTCGACCCGGAACTCCGCCTCGAAGGGAGCATCGCCCGGAATGCCGGACTTGCCGCCGAGGGCGATGTTGATGGCCGAACCCGCCCCGGCGCCGTGCGCGGCGAGAGCCGCCTCGGGGTCGACCAGCATTCCGAGCGCCGCCTGCGGCGCGTCGTTGTCGACGAGCGCCCGCAGCATCCCGGTGGTGTCCGAATCGCCGCCCGCCCCGGGGTTGTCCTGGGTATCGGCGATGACGACCGGCCGGGACGCGTTCCGGGCGATCTCGATCGCGGCCCGCACCCCGTCGTCGGGCGAATAGAGCACGCCCTCGAAATCGCTCTCGCGTCGCTCGATCTCGTCTACGATCGCGTCCACCGCCCGCCGCGCCGCCTCCGGGGTACGCCCGTACCCGAGGACCGCGGGGCCGCAGTGATGGATGTCCGCGGCCGGGAAGCCCGGGGTCACGGAGAGGCTCGCCACCTCGCCCCCTTCGAGCTCGTCCCGCATCGCCATGACGGACTGCATCGGCTCGGTCGTCGTGCACTGCCAGGTGATCGGGATGATGAACGGAATCTGGCGGAACGCCTTGTGCACCGCGCCCGAGCCGCCGAGCAGCCCGTCGAGGTGAAGGGCGGTCCGCCGCCCCGTGTCGGCCATGTCGATGTGCGGATAGGTGCGGTAGCCGACGAGGGCGTCCGCGTTCTCGACCATCTCCGGCGTCGTGTTGGAATGGAGGTCGAGTGAGGCGACGACCGGCACGTCGTTGCCGACGAGCGAGCGCACCCGGCGCAGCAGCTCCCCCTCCCCGTCCTGGAGGTGCTCGGCCACCATCGCCCCGTGCAGGCAGAGGTAGACCGCGTCGAAGGGACGGACCGCCCGCAGCCCGTCCATGATGAGCCCCGCGA
>JAJDXW010000383.1 GCA_022823045.1 Gammaproteobacteria bacterium | reverse complement strand
GGGCGCCGCTTCGCCGGGCGAGGGCCCGGATCAGCGGGTCGTCCGCCACGACCTCGTCGAAGCGGCGGCGGGGGACCGGCCCCGGCTCCCCCGCCCCCCAGAACCACACGCTGTTGACCGCAAGCTCGCCGCGCGCCTCGCGGGCCTGGTTGACGGGGTGGGCGTGGAGCACCATCTGCGCTTCGTTCATCCGCCGCCGCCAGAGCGAACCTTCGTTCCCGGCCGGTAGCGCTCCTCCCGCGCCCACCCCGTCAACCAGGCCCGCCGCCCCGCCGGGGGGCTGGAACTCCGCGTCCGGCTGCCGCTCGAGCCGCGCGTACCAGCGGGTCGGACGGGGAGCCTCGAACCGGACCCCCTCCGGCGCAAAGTGCCGGTCGAGGGCCGCCGCCATCGCCGTCGCCTCGTCGCGGGTGAGCGCGAAGTGGGACGCGTCGAAGAGGCGCGCGGCGTCGAGGTCGGGCCGAAGGTGGACCGGATCGGCCCGGAGGGGAACGAGCGAGGGACCGCTCGGACCGGAAGCATCGGCCGCGATGCCCGAGGAGGAGAGCCCCTCCCCTCCCGGTTCCGAGCCCGCCGCGTCCCCTTCCCACATGAGGGCCGCCGCCGGCACGTCGGACCCGCCCGGCGCATAGCCGAAGGCGCCGAACGCGAGTCGCTCGAAGGACTCGGGCTCGTCCGCCCGGGAGCGCCATGCCGGCCGCCCGGCCGGACGGGCACGGGCGAGGAGCCCGACAAGGCACGGCACGTCGAGCCCCCGGACGATGTCGGCCGCGAGCGCCCGCGGCCACGGGCCAAGGAGGCCCGGGGCGTGCACCGTCACCTCGCCCTTCGCACCCCTAGTACTCATCGCCACGAGCGGCCCTCCAAGCGAGGAAGAACGCGGCCGCGGGACCGCTCGGGGCGGCCGGTCGCGGCGCGGATTCCGGAACCGGACGCTCAGTCGGCCTCGAAGTGCTCGACCCGGATCCGGGTGACCGGACCCTCGATGCACGAGGACGCCTCGATGCCCGCGACCGCGGTGTTCATGCGCGACTCCCGGACGCGGTGGGTGAGCATGATGAGGTGTACCTGGCTCACCCCGCGCGGAGGCTCGCGCTGCACCACCGCCTCGATGCTGATGTCGAGCCCTCCGAGGATGCTCGCGAGCTCGGCGAGTACCCCGGGGCGGTCCTCGGCGAGCATCCGCAGATAGTAGGCCGACTCGACCTCCTCCATCGCGAGCACCGGAACGTCCGTGATGCGATCCGGCTGAAAGGCGAGGTGGGGAACCCGCTGGTCCGGGTCCGTGGTCAGGGTCCGGACCACATCCACGAGATCCGCGACCACCGACGACGCGGTCGGCTCCGCGCCGGCGCCCGCGCCGTGGCACACGATCGGCCCCGCCGCGTCGCCCTCGATGAGGACCGCGTTCATCACCCCGTCCACCGAGGCGAGGAGCCGCTGCTTCGGCACCATGGTCGGGTGGACCCGCATCTCGATGCCCCGGTCGGTCCGGCGGGCGAGACCGAGTTGCTTGATGCGGTAGCCGAGCTGGTCGGCATAGGAGATGTCGGCCGGCTCGACCGCGCCGAGCCCCTCGACGTGCACCCGGTCGAACTGGAGCGGATGCCCGAACGCGATGGACGCGAGGATGGTGAGCTTGTGCGCGGCGTCGATGCCCTCGATGTCGAAGGTGGGGTCGGCCTCGGCGTACCCGAGGGCCTGCGCCTCGGCGAGCACCTCGTCAAACGGCTGCCCGCCCGACTGCATCGCGGTGAGGATGAAGTTGCTCGTGCCGTTGATGATCCCGGCAAGGGAGCGGATCCGGTTGCCGGCGAGCCCTTCGCGCAGGCTCTTGATGACCGGGATGGCGCCCGCCACGGACGCTTCGAAGGCGATGATCGCGCCCGCCGCGCGGGCGGCGGTGAAGACCTCGTTCCCGTGCAGCGCGATGAGGGCCTTGTTGGCGGTGACCACGTGCTTGCCCTGGGCGATGGCCCGCATCACGAGGTCGCGCGCCGCGCTGGTGCCGCCGATGAGCTCGACGATGACGTCGATGGAGGGATCGTCCACCACCGCGCCGGCATCTCCGGTGAGATCGAGGCCGGCAAGGTCGCAATCCCTCGGGCGGCCCGGGTCGCGTACCGCGGCCCGCGTCACCTCGATGCCCCGCCCCGCCCGGCGCGCGATCTCGCCCGCGTTTCGGCGGAGCACGTTGACGGTGCCGGCCCCGACCGTGCCGAGCCCGAGCACCCCGATGCGTATCGGTTCCAATGGCCTTCCTTCTTCGCGCAAACGACCGGCGCGAATTATCGTCCCGACGCGGCCTCCAGGCCACCGCCGCGGGCAAGGGCGGGCCGGATCCAGACCGCGACGACGGTTCCGCCGAGCGCGGCGAGGACCGCCGCCCCGAGAAACGCGGCCTCGCCGCCGAAGGAGGCCCAGAGCTGGCCGGCGACGAGGCTCCCGAGCGCGCTCCCTGCCCCGAACGACACGCTCGCGTAGACGGCCTGGGCGCGTCCGAGGTACCGGTCCCGGAACGCCCGTCGCAGCACGTACATGGCGACGGCGTGGTGAAGGCCGAAGGTCGCCGCGTGGAGGACCTGGGACACGGTGAGCCAGACCGGGTAGTCGGCGAGGACCGCCGTCGCACCCCAGCGCAGGACCGCCGCCGTGAAGCACACGAGGAGCAGCCGCTCCACGGGAAAGCGCTCGATCCAGCGGTGGGCGAAGAAGGCGAAGAGCACGATCTCGCAGACCACACCGAGGGCCCAGAGCGCCCCGATGCCACCCGGGCGATAGCCGTGGTCGAGGAGGAAGGGCGTGAAGAAGGTGTAGAACGCGCCGTGACTCGCCTGCATCGCGAGGCTCGCGAGGAAGAACGCGACGAGCCATCCGGGAATCGCGGGCCGGCCTCCGGAGTCCGACCTTCCCGCGGGCGAGGCGCCCCCGCTCCCCGGGTCGGCCGGGATGACGAACGCGACGACGAGCACGAGAAGAAGGCCTGCGAGCACGAAGAACGGGACATTCGCTACCGAGAACCGTTCGAGGAGCGCTCCCACACCGGTGACCGCCGCGACGTAGCCGACCGAGCCCCAGAGGCGCACGTGGACGTAGCGCGTCGCCCGCTCGCCGAGCCGGGCGAGGGTCAGCGCCTCGAACTGGGGGAGCGCCCCCTGCCAGAAAAAGCCGAAGACGAGGAGAGCGGCGAAGAGGGTCCAGAATCCGGGCGCCGCTGCGACAGCCGCGAAGGAGAGGAGCGCCCCCGCCGATGCGAGACACACCACCCGCTTCCGCGACCCGGTCCGATCCGCGGTCCAGCCCCAGAGCCACGGGGTGACGAGCTTGGTGACCGTGAGGGCGGCGAAGAGCGCGCCGACGGCCCGCGCGTCGAGGCCCCGATCGAACAGGTACGCCGAGAAGTACGGCAGGAACACCCCGGCCGCGACGAAGTACGCGAAGTACCAGGCGCCGAGGCGCGGCAGGCCGGACCCCGAACCGCTCTCCCCGCCCGTCGAGGTCATCGACATCTCCCGGCCCTCTCCCCCTTCCGTGCCGCCGAACGGACTCCCCTTCGCCGGATCGTATCGCGCCGCGCGTTCCCTTCCCGGCCCGCCCGGGTCCGCGAGGCCGGGCGACGCGGCGGCGAGCGAACGGTGCGTAGCCTGTCGCGTCCAAAACGGCGATGATCGACGCGGCGGCGGGCCGTCGCTGGCCGCGCCGCGCGGGATTGCCCCCTGGAGGCCGGGATGCCGGAGGACGGAAGTTCTCTCTCGCGCATGAACGATACGCTGCGGCTCGGGTTTCGCGAAGCTCGGGCACGGATTCGTCTCCGATACCAGTTCCTCGGCCTCGCGGCCGCAGTCGCGGTCCTCGCCTGGCTCGGTCCGTTCGACACCTGGGGCCGCCTCTCGCTGCCGGACCGGGTGGGCTTCTGGACCCTCGCCACCTCCGTGAACTGGTTCTTCGGGCTGGTTCTCGGGTCCGCCGCGGGACTGGCGTTCGAGCGGAGGGGGATTCTCGCCTGGGCCGCCGCCGTCGTCGGCGGGAGCGCGGTGGCGGCGGTGCCCGGGACCGCCGTCGTGTGGCTGCTGGTCGCCGCCTACATGGACCACCGCATGACCGGGGTAGCGGAGATCGCGTCCCTCTATTCCCAGGTCATCGTGATCCACCTCGTGCTGAACGCCCTCGTCACCTGGCTCATCTACGAGAAGAAACGGGGGCCCGGCGCGGTGAGGGAATCGGACTCGCCCCACCCTGCCGCCGAGGCTCCCTCCGTTCCCTTCCTCGCACGGCTTCCCGAGCGCCTGGGACGGAATCTCCTGCACCTGCACATGCAGGACCACTACGTCGAGGTTCACACCGACGAGGGGAGCGACCTCCTCCTCCTCCGGTTTCGGGACGCCCTTCGCGAGCTCGACGGCCTCGACGGGGCGCAGGTGCACCGCTCGCACTGGGTGGCCCGCGCCGCCGTCGCCGGCGTCGAGCGCCGGAGCGGCCGGATCGCACTTCGCCTCGTGAACGGAAACCGGGTCCCCGTCAGCCGCTCCTTCGCCCCCGCCCTCCGCGACCGCGGCTGGCTCTAGCGAAGTTTGGGAATGGCCGGCCATCGGTACGTGGCTCGGCGGTAAACTTGGCACCCTGGAACCAGCCGGACGAAAGGAATCGGAAGTGAGTATCGAGCGGCGCTTCGACATCCCGCTGATCGCCGAAATGGCTTTGCGGGAGAAGCAGATCCAGCAGAACTACCGCCCGATCATCGGCGTTCACAAGTGGTTCGCCCGGCGGCCGGGCACCCTGTTTCGGGGCCTCCTCCTCGCGGAGTTCGGAGAGGATCCTCTTGAGGAGATCTTCTTTCAGTCGAACGACTTCCCTGGGCTCCGAATCGCCGATCCGTTCATGGGTGGCGGAACCCCGCTCCTGGAGGCGAACCGTGTCGGTTGCGACGTGGAGGGCTTCGACATCAACCCGATGTCCGCCTGGATCGTCCACGAAGAGATCGAGCCGATCGACATCGCCGCTTACGAGCGGGCCGCCGCTGCGCTCATCTCGTCGCTACGAGCCGACATCGATCGCTACTACCGTACCTCCTGCCCGCACTACGGTGACCCGGACGTGCCGGTCAAGTCCTTCCTCTGGGTGAAGGTGCTCGACTGCGAGGCATGCGGGGCTACGTTCGACCTGTTTCCGGGCTACCTGATCGCGGAGAATCGGCGCCACCCGAAGAACGTCCTGGTTTGTCCCGCGTGTGGCGATCTCAACGAGGTCGAGGATCGCAGGGACCCGGGAAACTGCGCATCCTGCGCAAGCGCACTCCACCGCTCAGGCCCTGCGCGCCGAGGGCGTTGCGAATGCCCGCGCTGCGGCCATTCCAACGCCTATCCCGGCCAGGTCCGGGGCCCTCTCGAGCACCGCCTGTTCGCCATCGAGTACCACAACCCGCACCGCAAGGCCGAGCACCGGGGCCGTTTCTTCAAGAAACCTGACGACGAGGATCTGGCACGTGCAGACGATGCGGCCGAGCGATGGGCGAAGCTGTCGCCTCGCTTCGTGCCCGACCAGCACATCCCCCCGGGGGACGAGACCGACCGGCTGCACCGCTGGGGCTATGCCCGCTACCGGGAGCTGTTCAACCCGCGTCAGCTCCTCGGCCTGGAGCTGAGTTGCCGGCTGGTCGCCGAGATCGAAGACTCGCGCATCCGCCACGCCCTCGCGACGAATCTCTCCGACCTGCTCCGCTACCAGAACATGCTCTGCCGCTACGACACGATGGCCCTCAAGGCGCTGGACGTCTTCTCCGTGCACGGCTTCCCGGTCGGGCTCGTGCAGTGCGAATCCAACTTCACCGGCATCGTCAACGGCGCCGGAGCCAATGTCGGCTCGGGCGGGTGGACGAACATCGTCGACAAGTACGCCAAGGCGAAGCGGTACTGCGACGCCCCCTTCGAAGTCCGGCGAATCGGCTCGCGCAACGTCCGGGTACCAGTCAGGGGTGAACGAATCGGCGAGAGGGGGACAGGAAGGCGAAAGCGCGTCGCCATCCGTTGCGAGAGCGCGACGGAGAGTGACCTCGCGCCACAAAGCCTGGATGCCGTGTTCACGGACCCGCCCTACTTCGGCAACGTGCAGTACGGCGAGCTGATGGACTTCTGCTACGTCTGGCTACGGCGCCTTGTCGGAAGTGAAGCCGAAGGGTTTGACCGACCCTCCACCCGATCTCCGCAGGAGCTGACGGGCAACACCACCCAGGACAGAGACCTCGCCCACTTCACCGAAGGACTTGCCACCGTCTACTCACACATGGCCCATGCCCTCAAGCCGGGTGCCCCGCTCGCGTTCACCTACCACCACAACAAGCTCGACGCCTATTGCGCGGTGGGCGTCGCAATCCTGGATGCGGGTCTGGTGTGCTCCGCATCCTTGCCCTGTCCCGCCGAGATGGGTGGATCGATCCACATCCACGGAACGACGTCGTCGATCATCGACACCGTCTTCGTGTGCCGGAGGTCCGGGGCCGCACCCGAAGACTGGCTGTTCGACACCCCCGAGCGACTCGTCGCGATCGTCGGCGAGGACCTGGCGCATCTGGCACGCGCGGGCAGAACCCCTACCTACGGCGACACCCGATGCATCATGCTCGGCCACCTGACCCGGATGGCCATCTGGACGCTCCGAGACGGTTGGAATCGTTCCCTCCCCACGACCGAGAAGCTCGCCACGGTCCGTGAGCGGATGACTGCTTTCGGGGGTAAGCGGGCAAACGAGGACGTACTTGCGATGTGGGAATCAGTGTGATGGGGGGTTGTGTGCGTGATGTCCGAGCGCCGAGGGCAGGGGGTCGCGGGCGAAGAGTGATTTCCACACCCTGGGGATGAGTTCGGCGATGTC
>JAJDXW010000161.1 GCA_022823045.1 Gammaproteobacteria bacterium | reverse complement strand
CCGGACCCCTTCCCCGTCTAACCTTTCACGACGCCGAGCGACAGGCCCCGCACCATGTACCGGCGGAGCACCACGAACAGCACCAGCGGCGGAAGCATCGCGATGAGGCTGAACGCCATCTGCAGGTTCCACAGGGTCTGGCTGCCGTGGGTGAAGGTGGGGATGACGATGGTGAACGTCTTCACCTCCGTCCCGACGAACAGGTTCGCGAAAAGATACTCGTTCCACGCGAAGATCCAGCACAGCATCGCGACCGAGATCATGCCCGGGAGCACGAGCGGGAGGGTCACCTTGAAGAACGCCCTGAGCGGCGGGTAGCCGTCGAGGTAGGCGGCCTCCTCGAGCTCGCGCGGCGCGTCGCGGAAGAACACCATCATGAGCCACGTCGCGAGCGGCATGTTGAAGACCAGGTAGAGGATGATGAGCGAAAGGTGGCTGTCCGTGCCCCAGGGAGTCGCGTCGAACAGGAAGAACATCGGGATGAGCACCGCGACGGGGGGGAACATCCGATTCGAGAGGATCCAGAAGGCGAGGTTTTCCCCGCCCGCCTGCCTCGGGAACCGGGCGAAGGCGTAGCCGGCGAGGGTGCCGAGCACGAGCGACGCGAGGGTATTGCCGGTCGCGATGATGAAGCTGTCGACGAGGGCCTGGAAGTTGCTTGCCTCGGCGAAGACCAGCTTGAAGTTCCCCGGATGCCATACCTCCGGCCAGAACGTGGGGACCGTCCGGTTGGTCTCCGCCGCGTCCTTGAGGGCGGTGATGATCTGCCAGTAGAACGGAAACAGGGTGAGGAGGAGCCACAGCCCCAGGAACACGAGGAGCAGTCCCCGGACGAGCCGGTAGTTCGCCGTGCTCACGGGCGCTCCCTCGTGCGCGGAAGCCTCGTGCGCGGAAGCCTCATGCGATGCCCTGCGCCTTCAGGACCTTCTTGAGATAGCGAAGGAACAGGATGATCAGGATGGCCGAGAACGCGAAGATGATGATCGCGTAGGCGGCCGCCTCGCTCACCTCGAACTCGCGGATCCCCCGCTGGAAGGCGATGTAGGTCGGAAGCTCGGAGGTCTGGGCGGGGCCGCCGGAGGTCATGACGTAGACGAGGTCCACGAACTTGAAGGCATCCATGAATCGGATGATGAAGGCAATCGCGATCACCTCCTTCAGCATGGGCAGCGTGATGCGCCGGAGCACGAGCCAGCCGCTCGCCCCGTCGACCCGGGCCGCCTCGTAGACGGCGGGGGGCAGCGAGACCCGGCCCGAGTAGATGATGAGGAGCGGCAGGGCGGTCCAGTTCCAGATGTCGGCGATGATGATCGACCACAGGGACACGCCCGCGTTGAACCACTCGATGTGCTCGCCGATGAGGCCGAAATGGAGAAGCGCGGCGTTGATCGCCCCGTTGGACGGGGTAAGCAGGAACTTCCACAGCACCCCGACGATCGAGGGCGGCAGCATCATCGGCAGCACCAGGATGATCAGGAAGAGCACGCGCAGCCAGTCCCGCCTGACCACCTCGTAGAGGGTCAGCGCAAGGACGGTGGCGAGCAGCACCTGAAGGCCGGCGCCGAACACGAGGTACTGCACGAGGTGCTGCACGCTGTCCCAGAACCGCTCCGAGGTGAGGACGGTGTGGAAGTTCTCCCACCCGACGTAGCTCCAGTTGCCACGAAAGAGCCGCATCATGTTGGTGTTCTGGAACGCGTGGTAGAACATCCACACGGTGGGGTAGACGACGATCCCGAACAGCACGAGGACCGGCGCGCCGACGAGAGCGATCGGCACCCAGCGGTTGACGATCAGGTTGGGGCGGTTCTTCTTCTTCCGGACGAACCAGTCCGGCAGGGCGCCGGACTCGCCCGGGGCGGCGCGGGCGCCGGCCACGCCACCGCCCGTCGCGGCAGCCCCGGTTTCAACCGGCGGCACGGTGGATTCCCGAGGCGCCATCCCGTGCCCCGCCCCGCCCGGGGGGCGCCGGCGGCCGTGCCCGGCTTGCGTGCCCCGGACCGCGGGCCGGGGCGCCCTGCATCGTGATGACCATACCCTGCCAATCCGATCTGCGCGGCGGATTATCGCAGCCGCGCCCGCGTGCGCAAGTCGGCCGGGCCCCGGGTCAGCAGGGGCGTCAGCGGGCGGGCGAAGCGATGCCGATCAAGGGAAAGTCGGCCTCGATCGCGTACCGGGCGCCGGAGGGCCGCAGCACGCTGGAGAGCAGCCGGAACGAAGCGACCGGGGCGGGCGGGGTGCGGAAGAGCGCGTATGCGCCGAGGTAGTCCTGAAGCGCGGGAGGGGGTGGAGGACGGCGGAACCGGGCGATGGTGACGTGGGGGGCGAACTTGCGCCGCTCGGGTGGGTAGCCCGCGCGGGAGAGCTCGCGCCGGACGGCGGCGGCGAGGAACCCGAGCTCCGCGGCGGGGGACGCACCGGTCCAGAGCACCCGGGGCGAACCCCGGAGCGGAAAGTGCCCGAGGCCGTGGAGCTCGACCTCGAGCGAGGGCGCCTCGACCCGGGACAGCGCCTCCTCGATGCGGCGCCCCGCTGCACCGTCCACCTCGCCGATGAAGGCGAGGGTCAGGTGGAGTGCGTCCGCGTCCAGCCAGCGCGCGTCCCGGAGCCCGACCTGGATCTCGCCGATCGCCTCCTTCAGGAGCTCGGGGAGCTCCAACGCCACGAATAGCCGCGGCACCGCTTGTCTCCTCTACGCCACTGACCGGGGCCGCGGCCCCTCCGCCGTGCCGGAGAGGCCCGCGTTTGACAAGGCGCCGCCCGGCGGCGGCACAATGGAATCCGGGAGATCGTATCGCAGGAAACGAAATGAGCCACCCATCGAGCCCCGTCAGCGTCGCCATCAACCCGGAACGCCTGCTGGGCGACCTCCGTCGCCTCCGCGAGTTCGGCGCCTGCGGCATCGGCGTCGTGCGCCAGTCGCTGACCCCCATCGACATCGAGTCGCGCCACTGGCTTTGCTCGCGCCTCGAGGAGGCGGGTCTCGACGCCCGCATCGACGGGATCGGCACCGTGCTCGGCCGCTCGCGCAATTCCGGGCCGGCCCTCCTCATCGGCTCCCATACGGACACCCAGCCGCAGGGCGGGTGGCTCGACGGGGCGATGGGGGTCATCTACGGCCTCGAGGTAGCGCGCGCGCTCGCGGAGTGCAGCGAGACGCGCCATCTCGCGGTGGACGTCGCCTCGTGGATCGACGAGGAGGGCGCCTTCGCCACCTGTCTCGGAAGCCAGACCTTCTGCGGCGAGATCGAACCGGGCGTGGCTGGCGAGCTCCGGAACGAAGAGGGGAAATCTCTCGGCGAAGCCCTGCGCGAGGCCGGCCTCGACGGCGTCCCCCTCGCGCGTTGTGAGCCGGGCCGGTACGTCGGCTACGCGGAAGCCCACATCGAGCAGGGGCCGTGGCTCGAGCACCAGAGCAAGCGGATCGGCGCTGTCACCGGCATCGTCGGCTCGCGCAACTTCACGGTCTCCTTCACGGGCCAGCAGAACCACGCCGGGACCACCCCGATGGCGCTCCGGCGTGATGCGGGACACGCTCTCGTCGAGCTCGCCCACCGCGTCTACGAGACCTTTCCGGAGCACGCCGGCGAGCGGAGCGTGTGGACCATCGGCCGCATCGCCCTCGATCCCGGGGTCCAGAGCATCGTGCCGGGACGGGCCGAGATGAACCTTCAGTTCCGCGACCAGGACGTGGCGGTGCTCGATCGGCTCGAAGCGCACGCCCGCGCCCTGGTCGCCGAAGCCGACGCACGCGGCCGCGCCGAGGTGGAGATGACCGAGAGCGGAAAGCGGTCCATCCCGGCCATGATGGACGAACGGCTCCGCGGGCACATCGAGGACGCCGCCGAGCGCCACGCCCCCGGGGACTGGATCTCGATGCCGAGCGCGGCCATCCACGACGCCCAGGTCCTCGCCCGCCACATGCCGGCCGCGATGATGTTCGTGCCGAGCATCGGCGGCGTGAGCCACGCGTTCGAGGAAGACACGAGCGAGGAGGACCTCGTCCTCGGCGCCCAGGTGTTCGCCACCGCCGCGGCGAACATGCTCCTCGGCTGACCGGCCATTCGTCCCGCCGGCGTCCGGCGTCCGGCGTCCGGACACACCGGCCGTGCGGCCCGGCCCGATCGCCCGGCGAGGGCCGCCTTCGCCCCGGAAATCCAACGGGATCACGAGGCGGCGAGGGTGCACGCCCCGTTTGTGAGATTCAGGCGGCGGCGGCGGCGGCCCGGCGTTCCCAGAAGTCATCGAAGCGATTGCTTTCGATGGCGCAGCGCAGGGCGATGATGGCGTTGGCGCCGCTGACGGTCCAGCGCATGCCGCC
>JAJDXW010000104.1 GCA_022823045.1 Gammaproteobacteria bacterium | reverse complement strand
CTTGCCGTCCTCGCTCACGGTGGCGGACTCGGCCATCTGAGGCTGGATCTCGAACTTCTCGTCCGATGCGAAGAGGGTGTCCCACACCATGTAGCCGTGGTTCCGGCTGATGTACGCCGTCGTCCAGATCGGGTCGATGTTCTTGAGGTCCGCGTGGACCACCGCCCTGAAGGTGCTGTTGTCGGCGAGCGCCGGTACGGAGACCGCCCCGGCCACCGCGGCCGCGACGACGCCTCTGAGTAGTCGTGGGTGCTTCATTGGTTCAAATCCTCCGGAGGATGGAATGTCGACGTTGCGTACACACGGCCGAGCCGGATACCCATGGCTTCGCCCAAGCGCGCGTGGCCGAGCCTCCCGAGTGTAGCGCCCGCGCGCGGAATCATCTAGCGGCCGCCGCCGGCCGGCCGGGCGGTGAACGAGGCACCGGATACGGAAGGTGGCGAGGGAGCGCACGGCCCGCTCGCGGCCGTCGAGGAGCGGGACAAACCGAAGTCCCTCCCGGAGCGACAGGCCCGGCTCGCTGAACCCGGGCGCCTCATTGGGGCCGGGAGAGAGATCCCGTAGACTCCCCCCGGGCGTGGAAACCCCCCGCATGATGGGGGCCGAAACGAGCGCGGGACGCTTGCCAGGCTCGGCCGTCCGGCTCCCCGCGCCCCGCAGTGACCTGGAGGAACCCATGACCATTCGAATCGACAGACGCAGTCTCCTCGGCACCACCCTCGCCGTCTTCCTGCTTCCGGCGCTCGGCTCCGGAATCTTCGGCCTCGCCACCGGGGAGGCGGCGGCGGACACGTACCCCTCCAAGCCGATTACCCTGCTGATCGGCTTCCGGGCGGGCGGCGGCATGGATACCACCGCGACGGTCCTCATGCCGGAGCTCGAGAAGGCGCTTGGCCAGCCGGTCGTCAAGGCGGTGCATCCGGGCGGAGGCGGCGCCAAGGCGGCGGCCCTTTGCAAGAATGCCGACCCCGACGGCTACACCATCGCCCTCGCCGCTACCTCCACGGTTGCGTTCAACCCGGTCTACCTTCCCGACAAGACGCCGTATCGCTCGACCGACTTCGAATACCTCGTGGGGCTCGTCGGCTCCGGCGAGGCGGTCATGGCGCGTGCCGACGCGCCGTTCGACACCTGGGAGGAGATGATCGCCCACGCGAAGGCGGGGAACTCCCTCTCGTACTCGGGCCAGACGCCCTTCGATCGGCTCCTCATCAAGTATCTCAACCGAAAGGAGGGGATCGAGATCCGGCACGTGCCGACCAAGGGAGGCTCCGAGGCGATCAAGAACATCCTCGGCGGCCACACCGATCTCTCGTTCACGGGCGGGAATCACCTGAAGCACTACCACGAGGGCAAGATCAAGTTCCTCGCGAGCCTGCGGCCGGAACGTCTCCAGTCGGTGCCGGACGTCCCGAGCCTGACCGAGCTCGGCTATCCAATCGACTTCGGCAACACGTTCTTCATCATCGCGCCCAAGGGTACCCCGGACGAGGTGAAGGCAACCCTCAGCGCGGCCATTGTCCAGGCGCGTGACTCGGAGGCATTCACTGACTACATGAACCGCACGCCGTACTTCCGGGCGCCCGCGGACGAAGCCGAGATCGTCGCCTCCATCGAGGCGCAGATGATGCGGAACGAGGAGATGATGGCCCTCGTCGCCGAGTAGGAGCGGCCCCCCATGGCGGGGCGCGACATCGGGGCCGCGCTGTTCCTCCTCGTCGGCGCGGCCCTTCTCGTCGGGGTCGTAATCCCCGCCGAGACCATCCCGGGCGACGAAGGCGAGCTCGCCCAGGCGTTCATGCCGACCCTCGCGGCGGTGGCGATCGCGGCCGCCGCCGGGCTGATCCTCGCACGGGCGGTGTCCGATCCGATCCGCGTGCGGCGCGGCGGCGCCCCGAGGCCGGATGACGAGGAGGTTCCGGACCCCGCGTCGGCGGAGCCGGAGCGCCAGCCTGTCGATCGCTTCTTCTGGTCCGTGCTCGCCGGAGCGACCCTGCTCTTCGGTGTGGTCCTCGCGGTGCTCGGCGAATTCGGTTTCCTCGCCGGCGGCGGCGTCTCGATCCTCGCCTTCGGGCTCGTCTTCAGTCGCCGGAGCTGGCCGGCCCTGGCGGTGCTCGCATTCCTCTTTCCGGCCGCGGCGTACTTCCTCGTGCTCCACGGACTCGGGCTCGCGCTACCGTGACCGAGCTGGTGGCGGCCGCGGGGGATGCGTTCACCCTCGCCAACCTGTTGCTCATCGTCTCCGGGGTCGTGCTCGGGATCGCGGTCGGGGCGATCCCGGGGCTGTCCGGGCCGATGGCGATCGCGATCGCGGTGCCGCTCACCTTCTACATGAGCCCCCTCGCCGCAATCGCGTTCCTCGTGAGCGTGAACAAGGGCGGGACGTTCGGCGGTTCGATCTCGGGCATCCTCCTCAACACCCCGGGTTCGCCCGAAGCCGCGGCGACGACCCTGGACGGCCATCCGCTCGCCCGTCGGGGGCAGCCGGTCCGCGCCCTTCGCACCGCGCTCTACGCCTCCGTCGGGGGCGATCTCTTCAGCGACATCGTGCTCATCATCGTCGCGGCGCCGCTCGCCCTCGTCGCGCTTCGGCTCGGGCCGGTGGAGATCGGGGCGCTCGTGGTGGTAGCCCTCGCGTTCGTGGCCGAGCTGCTCGCGAGGTCGCCCTCCCGGGGGCTCGTCGCGGTCGCCATCGGTCTGCTCGTCGCCACCATCGGCACGGACCCGACCATGGCCGTGCCGCGCCTCACGTTCGGAATGGTCGAGCTCCAGGGCGGGGTCCCCCTGATGTCGGTCGGCATCGGCATCCTCGCCCTCTCGGAGGTGCTGATCCAGCTCGAACGGCGGCTTCGGCGGGCCGGGGCGCCGGAGGCGCGCCCGGTCTCCCTCGGCCGCTCCACGGAAGACCGGCTGAGCCGCAGCGATCTGCGCCGCATCGCCCCGGTCATCGGCCGGTCGGCGGTCATCGGAACCGCGGTGGGCGCGCTGCCGGGACTCGGCACGACGCTTGCCGCGTTCCTCGGCTATTCGGCAGCGCGGCGCGCTTCCCGGTCCCCCGAGTCCTTCGGGAAGGGCAACATCGAGGGGATCGCGGGCGCAGAGGCGGCGAACAGCGCCGTCGTCGGCTCCAACCTGATCCCCCTTCTCGCCCTCGGCATTCCCGGGAACGTCGCGGCGGCGCTTCTCGTCGGAGCGTTCATCATCCACGGGATCATCCCCGGCCCGTGGCTCTTCGAGGAGCAGCCGCGCCTCGTCTACGGGCTCTTCATCTCGATGATCGTCGCGAACGCGATCAATCTCGTGGTGGCGGGCGGGTTTCTGCGCTGGTTCGCCCTGGTGCTCAGGATGCCCGGCCACCTCGTCTTTCCCGGAATCGTGTTTCTCTGCGTCCTCGGGAGTTTCCTCAACGAGCAGAGCGTGTTCGCGGTGGCGGTGATGATGCTCTTCGGCATTCTCGGCTACGTGATGCGCCGCTTCGACTTCCCAATCGTCGCGTTCATCATCGGGTTCATCCTCGGGCCGATGCTCGAGCACTCGCTCAGCCAGACCGTGGTGCTGACCGGGGCCGCGCTCTCCGGCCTTCTCGACTATCCCATTGCGCTCGCCCTCTACGTGCTCGCGGCGTTCATCGTGCTGCGTCCGCTCTGGCGCCGCCGGAGGAGCAGGGTGGCGCGCTGACTCTTGGAGGGTTCATCACCGTCATGCAGAGCACCTTCAGCCAGGAACAGCTCGGGGCGTTCTCGGTAACGCCAACGGCCGGCCCCTTCGAAGTCGCGACGTTCGCGACCTTCACCATGACGGTGCGGATCGGATCCCTCGGGATGGACGACCGGAGCTCGGTCCGTTTCGTCTTCCATGGGGCGAAGGACTATTCGATGCCGCAGACCCGCGACCCGGCCGCCCCCGGATACGTCACCGGGCGGACGTCCTCGGGGCGGCCGCTCGACATCGTCTGGACCCCGTTCCTCCACGAGCGGCCCTGGTTCAACACCCTGGAGGCGCGCCTCGTCGAGGGCGGTCTCGCCCCCGGCGACGAGATCGTCGTGGTGCTGGGGGACCGGAGGGGCGGGAGCCCCGGATTTCGTCTCCAGACCTATTGCCAGGACCGGTTCAAGTTCCGGGCGCTGGTCAACCCGTTCTCCACCCAGCAGTTCTTCGCGCTCGCGGACATGCCGGAGATCGCCATCGGCCCCGGCCCCGGACGGCGCTGGGTGGCGGTGCTGCCGACTCTCGCCCGCCCGGGCGAGCCGTTCCGCCTCGACCTCAAGTGCGAGGACGTCTGGGGCAACCCGAGCGATCGGATCGATGCGACGGTCCGGTTCCGATCGCCGTCACCGGTCGCCGGCCTTCCCGAACGGGCCCGGTTCGGGACGGGGGCGTTCAGCCTGTCCCTCGCCGACCTGACGGTCGCGGAGGAGACCGACCTCACCATCGAGGTCCTCGACGAAGCGGGCAATCGCCTCTGCGCGACCAATCCCCTCCGGATCGCGGAGACGGACGGCGGGCGGCGGCTCTTCTGGGGCGACCTCCACGGCCAGACGGAGGAGACCGTCGGCACCAACTCCGCGCGGCGCTACTTCGAGTTCGCCCGCGACAAGGCGTTCCTCGACGTTGCGGGCCACCAGGGCAACGACTTCCAGATCTCGGACGAGTTCTGGGACGAGTTGAACCGCCTCACTGCCGAGTTCGACGAGCCGGGCCGGTTCCTCGCCGTGCCCGGCTACGAGTGGTCGGGCAACACGCTGGTCGGTGGCGACCGGAACGTCTGGTATCGCCACGAGGGCCGGCCCATCCGGCGTTCCCACCGCGCCCTCGTCATGGAGAGCGCCGAGGGGGGCACCGACTGCGGCACCGCCCGCGAGCTCTTCGCCACCCTCGTCGCCACGGGTGAGGACGTCGCGGTCGCCGCCCACTGCGGCGGGCGCTATGCGGACATCGTCTACGCCCACGACGGCCGCATCGAGAACTCGGTCGAGATTCACTCCGCGTGGGGCACCTTCGAGTGGATTCTGCGCGACGCCTTCGAGCAGGGCTACCGGATCGGGATCGTCGGCAACAGCGACGGTCACAAGGGCCGGCCGGGGGCGAGCTATCCCGGCGACTCGTTCTTCACCTCCATGGGCGGCCTCACCTGCTTCCTCATGCCGGCGCTCGACCGGGACCGGTTGTTCGAGGCGATGCGGCGCCGGCACCATTACGCGACCACCGGAGCGCGGCTGTTCCTCGATGTCCGCGCCGAATTCGACGGCGAAGTTCGCGTCTACCGCCGCGATCCGGCCGTGTTCGGTGCAGAGGTGGGGTTCGACCGCGGACGCGAGGCGATCATGGGCGATATCGTCGGCGTCGGCCCCGGCGCCCGGGCCCGGGCCCGGGCCGAGAGACAGTTGGACCGGGCGCGCCTCTCGGTCGACGCGGCGGGGTCGAGCCCGATAGAGCGGCTCGACATCTTCGACGGACCGGAGCTCGTCGAGACCGTCCGCCCGAACGCGCCGCCGCCCGGCCCGGCCCGCCGGTTCCGGGTCATCTGGCAGGGCGCGCGGTATCGCGGCCGCGGCCGCAACCTGGGGTGGACCGGAGACGTAGCCGTCGAGGGGAACTCCATCGAACGCTTCACGCCCGTCAACTTCTGGTCGCCGGACAACCAGCCTTCCCGGGTCGCGGCGGACCGGATCGCGTTCCGGGGCCTCACCGCCGGCAACCTCCAGGGGCTCGACCTCGTCCTCGCCCGAGCGGGAGAGGGGCGGCTCGCGTTCACCTCGGACCGAGGGGCGGCGGCGGTCCATCCCGGAACCCTGCCGGCTACCGGGCACGCCGCGCCCTTCGAGGGTCTCGATGCGCAGATCGAGATCACCCCGGTCGACGAGGTGGGAGATGTTCGGGGCGTCTCGCTGACTCGCGAGGTCCCAATCCGGCGACAAGGAGACACCCGCCTCTACGCCCGCGTCACGCAGATGGACGGGCACCAGGCGTGGTCGAGCCCGATCTACGTCTTCCGCGAAGAGCGATGATCCCGTCGTCCGGGGCGGTGGGAGAGTGCGGGCCGGGCCTCCCGGGGCGCGATGCGGCCGGGACCCCGACAGTTTGCCTCCGGCCATCCGTGCGGACCCTTCACGGGGGCTCTCCGCCCGGCGACCACGCTCTTTGCAACTCTTTACACCCCCGATCGTTGACCCGTCCCGAGAACGGTGCGAGGCTGGAACCATCCCGAACCGCGATACGGAAACCGCCGGCTGGCGGGTCGGGTCCGGCGCCGGCGTCCGTTGAAGGATCGCATCGTCACGGGGTGCGCTGGCGCCCGGGGGTGGACATCCAGCGATGAGGAAGTTCCTTCGCCGCGTGGTGCGGCTGCTGCTCTTCGTGGTGCCGGTCGCTCTGGGGCTGGGCGTCGTCGGGTACGCCCTCCAGAACCGCGAGGGTCCCCAGCGCCTGCCCCCCGAGGAGCGGACGACGCCGGTCCGGGTCGTGACCGCGCCGGCGGTGGACGTGGTGCCGCGCGCTCTCGGCTACGGATCGGCCATCCCGGGACGGAGCTGGGAGGCGGTGGGCGAGGTGAGCGGGACCGTCATCTATCGCCATCCGGAGCTCGAGAAGGGGGCCGTCCTCCGGGCGGGGACGGAGCTGCTGCGCATCGACCCCACCGACTACCGCCTCGCCGTCGCCCAGATCGAGGCCAGCATCCGCTCGACCGAAGCGCAGCTCGCGGTCCTCGACGTGCGCGCGTCGAACACGAGGCGCTCGCTCGCGATCGAGGAGCGCAGCATCGACCTCGCCCGCAAGGAGCTCGAGCGCAAGCAGAGCCTCGTGAAGCAGGGCACCATCTCGCGGGCCGCGGTGGACCAGGAGGAGCGGGCGGTCCTCGTCGGGGAGCAGGCAGTCCAGAGCCTCCGCAACTCGATGAACCTGCTCCCCGCCGAGCGCTCGGTGCTCGAGGCGACCCTGGACCAGCTCAAGGCCCAGTTGGAGACGGCGCGGCGGAACCTCGAACGGACCACCATCGTGGCTCCTTTCCACTGCCGGATCGCGGAGGTCAACGTCGAACAGGCCCAGTTCGCGGCCCAGGGAAAGGTCCTGGTGGTCGCGGACAGCCTCGACGTGGCCGAGGTCACCGCCCAGGTCCCGGTCGGAACCCTGCTCACCCTCCTCCCCCGGAACCTGGACCTTCCGCTCGATCCCGGGGCGACCATGCCGCGCATTCGCGAGGTGGCGGGCCTCGACGCGATCGTGCGTCTTCGCACCGGGCGCGGTCACACCGAGTGGCAGGCGCGCTTCGCCCGGATGAGCGACACGGTGGACCCCCGCACCCGGACCGTCGGGGTCATCGTCGCGGTCGACGACCCCTATCGGCAGGCGCTTCCCGGCGAGCGCCCGCCACTGGTGAAGAACATGTACGTCGAGGTCGAGGTCCGGGGACAGCCGCGCCCCGGCGCGGTGGTGATTCCGCGCGGGGCGCTCTACGGCCGCGAGGTCCGCACCGTCGACTCCGAGGACCGGCTCCGGATCCGCGAGGTCGAGGTGGACTTCATCCAGACCAACTTCGTGGTCATCGCCTCGGGACTCGAAGCCGGCGAACGGGTGGTGGTCTCCGACCTCCCGTTCGCCGCCGACGGGATGCGCCTCGCTCCGGTCGACGACGAGGAGGCGCAGGCGGCCCTCGTCGCGGAGGCGGTCGGGGAGACCCCGGTCCAGTGATTCGACCCTGAGTCGGCACCTCGGACGAGCACCCACCCCAGATGCTCCGCTTCTTCGCCGCTCATCCGACGGCCGCCAACCTGATGATGGTGGCCTTCCTCGTGGTCGGCCTCGCGTTCGCGCCGACCGTCAAGCGCGAGACGTTCCCGGACATTCCCGCCCGTTCCATCGAGGTCCGGGTCCCCTTCCCGGGAGCGACCGCGGCGGACGTCGAGGAGGCCGTCTGCCAGCGGATCGAGGAGGCGGCGGACGGGATCGACAACCGGGATGAGACCCGCTGCGAAGCCCGCGAAGGCATCGCCATCGCCACCCTGGTCATGCGCGAAGGGCGTGACCTCGCCCAGTTCCTCGACGACGTCAAGTCGAAGGTCGATGCGATCACGGACCTCCCCGAGGGGGCCGAGGAGCCGGTCGTGCGTCAGCTCGGCCGCTCGGACTTCGTCGCGTTCATCGCGGTCGCGGGCCCTCTTCGCCCCGAGGGTCTCAAGGCCTACGCCGAACGGATGAAGGACGGACTGCTGGCGATCCCCGGGGTCGCCCAGGTGACCATACGAGGGTTCTCGCAGCACCAGATCCGGATCGAGGTGCCGGCGGCGACCATGCGCCAGTTCGGGCTCAGCCTCCGCGACCTCGCCGACGCGGTGGCCGCGCAGAGCCTGAAGCTCCCCGTCGGCACCGTCGAGACGCGCGAATCCACGGTGCTCATCCGGTTCGACGACGAGCGCCGGCGGCCCCGGGACTTCGACGGGCTCGTGGTCGTCGGGTCCGGAAGCGGAGCGGCGATCCGGCTCGGGGACATCGCCACCATCACCGATCGCTTCGAACGCGAGGAAGACCGGGCCTACTTCAACGGGCAGCGGGCCGCCTTCCTCGCCGTGGAGAAGGGCAAGGGGGACGACATCCTCGAGGTCATCGACACCCTGCGCGACCATGTTGACGCGGAACGCGCCCGGGCGCCCCCCGGCATGGCCTTCGAGATCACCCGGGACGTGGCGTCCATCGTGCGGGACCGGCTGACCATGCTGCTTCGCAACGGCATCCAGGGTCTCGGCCTCGTGTTCCTCGTGATGTGGCTCTTCTTCGGGCTTCGCTACTCGTTCTGGGTCGCGGCGGGCCTTCCGGTCGCGTTCATGGGGACCATCGCCGGCATGGCCGCGCTCGGCTACTCCTTCGACATGATCACGATGGTGGCGCTGCTCATCTCGGTCGGCCTGCTGATGGACGACGCCATCGTGATCGCGGAGAACATCGCCCGTCACCGCCACGCCGGGCTCGCTCCCCTCGACGCGGCCGTCACCGGCACGCGGGAGGTGGCGCCGGGGGTGCTCGCCTCGTTCTTCACCACCATCTCGGTCTTCGGGGCGCTCGCGTTCCTGCGCGGCGACATCGGGTCGATCCTCAAGGTCATGCCGATCATCCTCATCCTCACCCTGGCCTTCAGCCTGGTCGAGGCGTTCCTCATCCTCCCCCATCACCTGATGGGGGCGCTGCGGGCCGGGGAGCGGCGCGGGCGAGGGGGGTTCCGGGCGCGGTTCGACGCGGGTCTTGCCCGCTTCACCGAGGGGTTCGTCGGGCGGCTCGTCGACGCGGCGGTCGCCCAGCGCTACCTGACCGTCGGGCTGCTGCTGGCCCTTCTCCTCGGGTCCCTCTCCATGGTCGCCGGGGGGAAGCTCAAGTTCCGGGCGTTCCCGGACATCGAAGGCAACGTCCTCGAGGCGAGGCTGCTCCTTCCCCAGGGGACTCCGCTCGCCCGGACCGAAGCGGTAGTGGACCGCGTGATCGGGGCGATACGGGCGGTGGGAGACGAGTACGCGCCCGATCAGCCGGACGGCCGGAGCCTCGTCCGCAACGTCGGGGTCCAGTACAACCGCAACGACGACGCCCACGAATCGGGGGCCCACGTCGCCACCGTGACCGTCGACCTGCTTCGCTCCGAGGTCCGGAACGCGAGGCTGAGCGACGTGCTCGATCGGTGGCGGGTCGCGGTGGGCGACATTCCCGACGTCATCGCGCTCAAGTTCACCGAGCCCCAGATCGGGCCCGGTGGGAGGCCCATCGACATCCGGCTCCTGGGTGAGGACCTCGGAGAGCTGAAGGCCGCCTCCACCGATCTTCTCGCGTGGCTCGGCGGCTACCGCGGGATGCGGGACCTCTCCGACGATCTTCGTCCCGGCAAGCGCGAGGCGCGGCTGCGCCTTCGCGAGGGCGCGCTCGCCCTCGGCCTCAGCGCGTCGGCGGTGGCCGGGCAGCTCCGGGCCGCGTTCCACGGCCGGAACGCGGCCGAGGTCCAGCTCGGGCCGGAGGACTACGAGATCAACGTCCGGCTCTCCGGGCGCGACCGCGACAGCCTCGCGGATCTCGCCCAGTTCACGGTGACTCTCCCTGCCGGCGACCAAGTGCCCCTCGACGCGGTGGCGACGGTGGAGTCGAGCCGCGGATACGCCCGCGTGCACCGGGTCGACGGGCGCCGCGCGGTCACCATCCAGGGGGACCTGGACACCGACGTCGCCAATGCGGACGAGATCCTGGCCGAGACCCGCGCCCGGTTTCTCCCGGAGCTCGAAGCCCGGTATCCGGGGATCACGGTCGGCCTCGAAGGCCAGGCCGAGGAGACCGCGGTCACCGGGGCGTCCCTGCAGCGCAACTTCCTCCTCGGCCTCGCCGCCGTCTTCCTGCTGCTCTGCTTCCAGTTCCGGAACTACGTCGAGCCGATCCTGGTGATGGCGGTGATCCCGGCGGGGCTCGTCGGGGTGGTCTGGGGCCACTTCCTCCTCGGACTCGAGCTCTCCATGCCGAGCATGGTGGGGTTCGCCTCGCTCGCGGGGGTGGTGGTGAACAACTCCATCGTGCTGGTCGCGTTCATCAAGCTCCACCGGCGAGGCGGGGAGTCGGCTACCGATGCGGCGCGGCGGGCCGCCCGGCAGCGGTTCCGGGCGGTCCTGCTCACCTCGCTCACCACCGTGGCGGGGATCCTGCCCCTGCTGACGGAGACGAGCCTCCAGGCCCAGGTCATGAAGCCGCTGGTGACCAGCCTCGCGTTCGGGCTTGCGGCGGCGACGTTCCAAGTGCTGTTCCTGGTCCCCGCCCTCTACGCGATCCTGGACGACTTCGGGCTGACCGAGAAGGTCGGGCCGGCCGGGCCGGACGGCGGCGATGCCGGGGACGGGGAAGCGCTGGTGGCGGACGCGGACCCCGACCCGACCCTCCCCGGCGGCAATACCGGGGAGACATCGGGCGGCGACACGGGGGACGGAGAGGCGCCGCCCCCGGCACCGGCGCCCGCGCCCGCGCCCGCCTAGAGCGGGAGCGAGTAGGGGGAGATCTCTTCCGCGGTCCGCCCGAGGAAGTCGCGCTCGGGCGCCTCGGCGAGCATCCGCGCCTGCGATTCCTCGAGCTGGGCGCCCGCTCCCTCCGGGTCTAGGTTGAGCGGCTTCCCGTCCGCGACCGCCTGCTCGCCGTCCACGAACACCTCGCGCACCGCCCGGTCCGCCGCCTCGAAGACGAAGGTCCGCAGCGGATCGCGGGCGGGACGCATCGACGGGTGGTCGAGGTCGAGGAGCACGACGTCCGCCTTCGCCCCCGGGGCGAGCCGCCCGATGTCGTCGCGCCCGAGCGCCCGGGCGCCGCCGATGGTCGCGGCGCGGAAGAGCTCGCGGGTGTCCACGGCGCGGATGTTCCCCGCCATCACCCGGGCGAGGATGATCGCGAGGCGCATCTCCTCCACGAGGTTGTGGGGGGCGACGTCGGTGCCCATCCCCATGTTCACCCCGCGTGCCCGGTAGCGGCCGAAGTGGTCCATCGCGTGCCCGTAGCGGGCGAAGGGGGAGGGGCAGTGGGCGACGGTGGTCCCGGAATCGGCGAGGCGGTCGAGGTCGCCGGCGGTGCGCCAGCGGATGTCCGGGTGCTCGTCGATGAAGATGGCGTGCCCGAGGACCGTGTCCGGGCCGAGGAAGCCGATCTCCTCGGCGTACTCGAGCGGGGTCTTTCCGTGGCGGCGCACGATCTCGTGGAACTCGAGCTTCGACTGCGAGAGGTGGGTGGTGAGGGGGCGGCCGGTCTCGCGGGCGTGGGCGGCCGCGTCGCGGAGGGTCGACTCGGTGCAGGTCTCGATCTGGCCCGGGTAGACGATCCCCCGCAGCCGCCCGCTCGGGTGCTGCTCGGCGAGGTCCATGATCCGGATGGAGGCGTCGAACTCGCGCCGGCCGCGCGCCTCGTCCCAGTCGAAGCCGAGCTCGTGGCGGTTCTCGAGCTTCCAGTATGCATCGGCGAAGAACGAGCCGACGTAGACCCGGAGGCCGCTCCGCCCCGCGCAGTCGAGCCACCCGTCGACGGGGCTCGAGAGGTCGGCCACGGTGGTGACGCCGGAGAGGAGGAGCTCCGCGTAGGCCATCTCCATCGCCGCCTGGCGGCCGGGCTCGTCGAGGGTGAAGGCGCAGGAGCGTTCGTAGAGTCCGGTGTCGTACATCTCGGGGACCCCGTGGTCCTCGCGCACCCCCTTGCTCGACGGCTCGGTGTGCGGGTGCGAGTGGACATTGATGAGGCCCGGCATGACGAACCGCCGCGAACCGTCGATGGTGCGGTCGGCGGGACCGTCGTACCGGCCCCCGACGTGGACGATGCGGTCGGCGGTGAACGCGACGTCCCCGTCCTGGAGATAGCGATGTCCCTCGCCGTCCCACGACGCGATCCAGGCCGCGTTGCGGATGACGGTAGTGCTCTCGGTTCGGGTTCCGGTCTCAGCCATGGTGCTTCCTCTCCAGCGTTCGTCGCGGGCGCGGCCGTGGACTTCAGCGCCCGCGCCAGCCGGGTTCTCGGCCCGTCCTCTTGCGCGGCCGATTGCAAGCCCGGATCATGCCCGGGTTTGCGCTCCTCTTCCAACCATCGCCGTTCATCGCCCCTTCGGAGGTTCCATGAAGCCCGAGATCCGCGACGCGCTCGCCGGGTGCAGCACCGCCACCATCACCATGCAGCTCATCAAGCGGGGCCTTCGCGCCACCGCCATGCGAGGGGTGGCGCCGCTTGCGCCCGACCAGGGGCGGATCGTCGGCGAGGCGTACACGGTGCGCTTCATTCCCATGCGCGAGGATCTCTCGGACCCTTCCATCCTCGGCTCGCCGGACAACCACCAGCGGGTCGCGATCGAGGACTGCCCGGCGGGCGCGATCCTCTGCATGGACGGGCTCGGGAACGGCGAGGTGGGGACCCTCGGCGACATCCTCGCGGAGCGGCTGCGGGTCCGCGGGGTGGCCGCGTGCGTGACGGACAGCGCGACCCGGGACGCCGAGGCGGTGCTCGCGATCGGCTTCCCGGTGTGGTGCAACGGGCGCGCGGCGCCTCCCAACATCACCGGGCTCGCGATGGGCGACCGGCAGACTCCCATCGGGTGCGGCGGGGTCGCGGTGATCCCGGGCGACGTGCTCGTCTGCGACGGCGACGGGGTGGTGGTGATCCCGCGGGCGATGGTAGAAGAGGTGGCGGCCGGTGCGGTCGAGCAGGAGACCCTCGAGACTTTCGTCCAGGAGCGAATCCGGGCCGGCTACTCGGTGACCGAGAGCTACCCCCCCAACGCGGAGACCCTCGCTGCCTTCGAGGCGTGGAAGGCGCGCCGAGGCGCGGCCTGAACCGGGAAGACGAGCGGCCGGACACGAGCGCGGCACCGCACTTGCACGAACCGGACGGGGAGGCCCCCGCGAATCTCCCGATTCCGAGGACGCGCGTGCGTAGGGATGGGTCGGAGATCGGTGGGTCGACTTGAGCGAACAGGCCGCCGGCGGGGAGTCCTGCGGGCGGCAGAACCCAGAGCAGGAGGAGAATGACGGATGGCGCGCATCGCGATTGGCGGCTTTCAGCACGAGACCAACACCTTCGCACCCTCGCTCGCGACCCTCGCGGACTTCGAGGCGGGCGGGCCCTGGCCGGAGCTCACCAGCGGGCCGGGGCTGCCGGATCGCTTCCGCGGCATGAACATCTCGATTGCGGGGTTCGTCGAAGAGGCGGAGCGGGCGGGACACCGCCTCCTGCCGACCACCTGGGGGGCGACGTCGCCGTCGTCGTACGTCACCGAGCACGCCTACGAGCACATCGCGGGGCTCATCCTGGACGGGCTGCGGGCGGTCCGGCCCTTCGACGCGGTGTACCTCTGCCTGCACGGGGCGATGGTGGCCGAACACTTCCAGGACGGGGAAGGGGAGCTGCTGCGCCGGGTGCGCTCGCTCGTCGGCAACGACATCCCGGTCGTCGCCTCGCTCGACCTTCATTCCAACACGACGCCGGAGATGTTCGAGAACGCGGACGCCCTCGTCGGGTATCGCACCTACCCCCACATCGACATGGCCGACACGGGGCGGCGGACCGCCCTTCACCTCGAGGGGCTGCTCGGGGGCTCGGGGGCGGTGCACAAGGCGTTCCGCCAGATCCCGTTCATCATCCCCATCACCTGGCAGTGCACGACGACCGAGCCGATGCAGTCCATCATGGCGATGCGGGACGAGCTCGAAGGGGGCGAGGTGGCGAGCCTCTCCGTGACCCCGGGCTTCCCGGCCGCGGATATCCACCACTGCGGCCCCGCGGTGCTCGGGTACGGGCGCACCCCGGATGCGGCCCGGCGGGCGGTGGACGCGATCGCGGACGAGATCGAGCGACGCGAGAGCGATTTCGA
>JAJDXW010000255.1 GCA_022823045.1 Gammaproteobacteria bacterium | reverse complement strand
CCGAACAGGGGATGGTCGATGTAGTGCAGCCTTCCCGAACGCAGGCGAAGGCTCCTGGTGAGCCGCGTGACGCGCAGGGGCTCGTCCGCTCCGGCCACGCGCATCGCGTCCGCTCCCGGCTCGTCATCCTCCGCGGCGCTTCCACCCGCGCGTCCGGCGGAGGCCTCCGCCGGACGCGCCGGCGTCCCCGGCCGCGGGACGGCCATCCACAGCCCGGGAACGGCGTCCGCAGCGGGAAGCTGGTGAGATTCTCGGGCCAGGGCCGCTCCATCCTTTCGCTCCCGCCACGCCTCGACGTCTCCGAACGACAGGTCGACGTCCACGTGCAGGAACCGGCGGCGCCAGAAGCGGACCGCCCCTTCCACCTCCTCCCCGCCCGTGCTCGCGGATCGTTGCTCCGCCCCGGCGAGGGCCCCGAGCGTGCTGAGGTGCACCGCGGGTGCCTCGTCGTCGGAGAAACCCGGCTGGTTCCAGCCGACGTGCAGGAGCACCCGATGGTCGTTCGAGCGGTCCAGCCGATCGGCCACCGCCCCGAGGTCGAGCGCCGACGGAGGCAGGGTCCGGAACGCGTGACGGCGGTTCGAGCCGGCTGGCAGGCCGTTCGAATCGAGGCCGGGAAGGAGCTCGACGGTGTTCTTCGCGAGGTCCGGCGGCCCCTCTTCGCGCCAGTCGTTCCGGCGCCAGGCGGCGTCGTCCGCGCCTTGCGCGAAGAGGACCACCTCGACGTGGTACCAGCGGGTCGCGGCCGCCGCGGGGGTCGTGGCGGCGAACGAAACGAGTGCCGCGACGAACGCCGCCGCGAGCGCGGCACCGAGGACGGCCGCCGCGTGCCTGGCCGCGCCTCCCGCAGGGGGCCGCGCCTTCATGCCGCCTCCCGCGGAGCGCCGAGCTCGGTCACGATTTGATCGATCGCCTCGAGCCTCGCATCGAGGTCGGGGAGCTCCCAGCGCACCCGCATCCGCCGTTCCCCGTCGAGGCCGAAGCGGCGCGGATGGGACTGGAGCAGGGCCACCACCCGGGCGGGGTCCACGTCCGAATGCTCGCCGAAGGTGACTCGCCCGCCCCCGGCCCCGAGGTCGATCTTCCGGATCCCGAGGGGCGCGGCGCGAAGCTTCCGGGCCGTGATTCGGAGCAGGGTCTTTGCCGGCGGAGGAAGCGATCCGAAGCGATCGATCATCTCGACCTCGAGCTCCCGCAGCCCCTCCTCGCTCCGTTCGCCGGCGATCCGCTTGTACAGGATGAGACGGGCGTGCACGTCGGGAAGGTAGTCCTCCGGAATGAGCGCGGGAACGTGCAGGTCGACCTCGGTCCCATGGTCCAGGGGGCGGTCGAGGGCGGGGTCCCGCCCGGCGCGCAAATCGGCCACCGCCCGCTCCAGCATCTCGGTGTACAGAGAGTAACCGATCGCCTCGATCTGCCCGCTCTGGTCCTCGCCGAGCAGTTCGCCCGCGCCCCGGATCTCGAGGTCGTGCATCGCGAGGCTGAATCCGATCCCGAGGTCGTCCAGCGATTCGATCGCGTCCAGCCGCTTGACCGCGTCCGGGGTCATCGACCGGCGGTCCGGGGCGAAGAGGTATGCGTAGGCCCGCTGGTGGGAGCGTCCGACCCGGCCGCGGAGCTGGTGGAGCTGGGCGAGGCCGAAGCGGTCCGCCCGGTTGATGACGATGGTGTTCGCGGTCGGCACGTCGATCCCGGACTCGATGATGGTCGTGCACACGAGCACGTTGAAGCGCCGGTGGTAGAAGTCGAGCATCACCTGCTCGAGGTCGCGTTCGCGCATCTGACCGTGCGCCACCCGGAGCTCGGCCTCCGGAACGATGTCCTCGACCTTCCCCGCGATCTCGTCGATGTCCTCCACCCGATTGTGCACGAAGTAGACCTGGCCGCCGCGGCGGATCTCGCGCAGCACCGACTCGCGGATGACCTCCGGCCGCCACTCGCCGACGAAGGTGCGGATGGACAGCCGCCGCTCCGGCGGGGTGGCGATGAGCGAGAGGTCTCGGAGCGCCGACAGGGCCATGTTCAGGGTGCGGGGGATCGGGGTCGCGGTCAGGGTCAGCACGTCCACCTCGGCCCGCAGGGCCTTGAGCCGCTCCTTCTGGCGCACCCCGAAGCGGTGCTCCTCGTCGACGATGACGAGGCCGAGCCGCCGGAAGCGCACGTCGTCCTGGAGCAGGCGATGCGTGCCGATGACGACGTCGATCCGCCCGTCGCGGAGCTCGCGAGTGATCTCCTCGCGGTGGCGGCGCGAACGGAAGCGCGAGAGTTGCTCGATGCGTACCGGCCACTCGGCGAAGCGGTCGCTGAACGTCTGGTAGTGTTGCTGCGCGAGCAGGGTGGTGGGAACGAGGAGCGCGACCTGCCATCCTTCCATGGCCGCCGCGAACGCGGCCCGCATCGCAACCTCCGTCTTGCCGAACCCCACGTCCCCGCACACGAGGCGGTCCATCGGCCGGTCGCTACGAAGGTCGTCGAGGGTCGAACGGATTGCGGACGCCTGGTCGGGGGTCTCCTCGAAGGGGAAGCCTTCGGCGAAGGCGGCGTACTGCCCGCCGTCGAAGGCGATCGCGTTTCCGGCCCGCGCCGCGCGCCGGGCCTGGACCTCGAGGAGCTCCGCGGCGACGTCGCGCACTCGTTCGGCCGCCGCCTTGCGGGCCTTCTGCCACTGCGGGCTGCCGAGCTTGTGGAGGGGAGGGCGCTCGGCCCCCGCGTAGCGGGACACGAGGTGCAGGGAGAGGACCGGGACGTAGAGCTGGTCGCGGTCCGCGTACTCGATGTTGAGGTACTCCCCGGTGATCCCGGCCGCGGTGAGGGTGACGAGCCCCCGGTAGCGCCCGACCCCGTGGCGCTCGTGCACCACCGGGTCCCCCGGCTGAAGCTCGGTGAGGTCGCGGATAACGCTTTCCGCGTCGCGGGCGCGGGCGCGCCGACGGCGGGCCGCGGCGGCCCGGCGGCCGAAGAGGAGCGCCTCGGGAAGGATCGCGACGGCCGGGTCGTCGAGGATCGCGCCCCGCTCGACCTCGGAGAGGACGACCCCGAGCCGCAGTTCCTCGGGGTCGCGGAGGAAGGCGGGCCAGCCGGCGAACCGGTGGGGGTGGAGGTGGTGGCGCCGCAGGGTCTCGACGAGGGTTTCCATCCGGCCCGGCGACTCGACGAGGAGCAGGACCCGGCCCGCGAACCGTTCGAGGAACTGCCGGAAGAGCGCGAACGGCTCGGAAGCGCGCGCGTCGGCAGGGAGGGCGGGGGCGTTCGAGGTCCCGAACCCGGCCCGCCCGCGGGCCCGTGACCGATCCGCCGGGCCGGTCGGGGCCGCCTGGTCCCGCCGCGCAGGAAGAGGCGGGTGTGAGCGCGCCGCCGGGGGCTCCGCGCCGCCGCCCGGGTCCCATCGGTCCTGGTGCGATACTCTCAAGGCGAGTTGGAGCGGCTCCCGAGGCTCCGCGCGGGCGTCCGGGTCCCTGGCCGGGTTCCTCTCCGGCTCCTCGATCGGGTCTCCGACGGGACCTTCGCCCGGGAGCGCGTCGTCCGGCTCTTCCCGAATGACCGCCCGAGGGCAGCCGGCGAGCGCGCTCCCGAGCTCGTCCGGGGCGAGGAAGAGCTCCCGCGGAGCGAGCACGGGGCGCTCGGCGTCGTGCCTCCGCTGCTCGTGGCGTTCGGCGGTGTCCCTCCAGAACGCGTCCGCCTCGTCGCGCACGCCGGGGAGCTCGACGACGAGCGTCGCCTCCGGCAGGTAGTCGAACAGAGTGCCGGTGTGGTCGAAGAAGAGCGGCAGCCAGTACTCGACGCCGGCCGGTGCGAACCCCTCGCTCACGTCCCGGTAGACCGGGCAGGCATTGGGGTTGCCCTCGAAACGGGCTCGCCAGGCGGCCCGGAACCGGCCAATCGCTTCCGGGTCGAGGGGGAACTCGCGCGCGGGCAGCAGGTGGATCGAATCGGTCCCGTCGAGCGAGCGTTGCGACTCGGGGTCGAACGTGCGGATCGTCTCGACCTCGGCATCGAAGAGGTCGATGCGGTACGGCCGCTCGGCCCCCGTCGGAAAGAGATCGAGGAGCGAGCCCCGAACCGCGAACTCGCCATGCTCCATCACCTGGCTGACGCGCCGGTAGCCTCCGAGGTCGAGCCGGCGCTGCGTCCCCTCGAGGTCCAGCCGATCGCCGACCGAAAGCAAGAGGGAGTTGCCTTCCACGAACCCGCGGGGCGCGACCCGACCCATGAGGGTGGCGGCGGCGGCGACGAGGACCCCGTCTCGGGTGTCGGGCAGGGCGTGCAGGGTGGCGAGGCGCTCGGAGACGATGTCCTGGTGTGGAGAGAGCGCGTCGTAGGGGAGTGTTTCCCGGTCCGGGAAGAGAAGCGGAAGCCGCGAGTCCCCGTCCGCCCGGGCGGGAGCCGGACGCGGCTCCCCGGCGGCCTCTGCCGGCCCGTTCCGGTTGCCGGCGAAGAACCCGATCTCGGTGCGGAGCGCGTCCGCCGTCGCGGCGTCGGGAGCGATGACGAGGGTGAGGCCGGGGAACTCCCGAGCCGCCGCTGCGATGGCGAGCGATCGGCTCGAGCCCCTGAGCCCCTCCCAATGTACGCGGTCGCCGTCGCGGCGCGGGAGCGGGGGCCGCAGCGGGCTCAGTGGTTGCACGGCAGCAGGAGGGCGAACGACCGGACGGATTGTCCGCCGCGGATCTTAACCCGAGGGGTTTGCCGATGGGACTTGTATCCATCTCTCCCGCCATCGCGGGCCGAGCCCCGGTTCCAGGGATCCGAGCAACCCCCGGGGCATTTCACGCTGGCCAGAGGCGGGGGGGCGGCGACATTCTCCCCTCTCCCCCCGGGAGAGGGGCCGGGGGTGAGGGGCAGACGGCAAGGAATCGCCGCGCCAGTGAGCCGAGGCTCGTCCTTCCCTCGCCCCAAAGCCCACTCTCGGGGGGGAGAGAGCCTTGCATCCCCCCAGCGTGAAGTGGCCCTGCGAGCAACGCCCGGACGCCTCCACATTCGGCATAATGGCCCCCCGACTTCCCGAGGATGGACACCTCCAGCACCCTGCTGCCAGTATCCCGCCATGGCCGGTACCACCTTTGACACTCGCAGAGTCCCGGGGGAAGGAGCGGGCGGGATGACCGGGGAGGTTACGGGGGCGGCGGCCCGGCGGGGCGGGCTCCAGCCTGCCGGCGGACGGCGGGCCGGCGCTACGCTCGGCGCGTTGCTGGCGGCTTCGATGGTC
>JAJDXW010000405.1 GCA_022823045.1 Gammaproteobacteria bacterium | reverse complement strand
GATCGGGGCGAGCCGATCCACCTCGTCGGCGTCGAGTTCAGCCGCACCGTACGCAACGTCACCGCCTTCGAAGTGGCGGACGCCTGAGCGTGCCACCGGCGCCCCGCTTCATGGGCGATTGCCATCGGTTGGAGGGGTTGCCGCGTTGATCCGTCGCAGCGCCGCGTCCGGTGCCGCCCGGTCACGGAATGCCGGGGGTCAGCTCCGCGTACACGATGTCGCAGACGAAGATGGTGCCGGCGTCATACGCGGTGCAAAGCCGATTCCTCGACTGAACGCAGTGCCGGGGGCCGGCCAGGAACACGTCGGGCGGGACGCTCGCATCGACAGCCGCCATCACCTCCCACGGATCTTCTCGAGGTATTCGTCCGTGCTGCCGCCCCTGCCGACCAGGGCATGGACGCGGTCGACGGGGTGTTCGGCCGCAGCCCGTTTTCGAATCAGGATCCCCTTCGGAGCCGGGGTCATCTCCACCTCCATCTTGTGATTCATCCCGAACCGATTTCGCAGGGCTTTGGGGATGGTGACTTGGCATCGCGTGGAGATGCGCATGATGCTCTCGATATGGTTAGCAGAGGTTGAACGACATCTTCACGCTACAGGACCCGAAAGTACCTCGGGCAAGGAGCGGGTAGTGAAAGAATCCTCGGCACCCCGGCAGGAGAAACCCTCCGAAGCGAGGGCATATTCATTCTGTGAGGAGCCGAAAACGGCCCTGCATGCGTGGGGAAAATACGAATCGCCAGATTGCTTCCATCGTCTCGAGCACCACTGCGCGGATGTCGCCGCCTGCTTCGAGGCGCTACTCCGTGACCCTGTCCTTCGCGATCGGTTCGAGCAGGCGGCGGGAGACGCGGGTCTTTGCTCGGTCATCGAGTCCCGCTTGACCGTTATCGCCTACCTGCACGATTTCGGGAAGCTGAATGCGGGCTTTCAGCTCAAGGTCCGTGACGCCGAAGCATCATTCCTCGACAAGCGCCCGAGACCCGCGGGCCACATCGGCGAAGCACTTTGGTGCTGCGAACAGGAGGAGATCTGCGGGACGCTCGGGCTCCTCGACATGGATCGGACGTGGGGAGAGGGCTTCGTACCCTTGCTCCTCGCCGCGCTTGCCCACCACGGCCGGCCGGCGAAGCGCCCGACCCGGAGTGGCTCGGGCCCTCCCGAGTTTTGGGAGCCGTGTGCGGGATACGACCCGCTCGCGACGGCGTCGCTCCTCGGCGAGCGGAGCCGCGCCTGGTTCCCGAAGGCATTCTCGGCCGCCGGCCCGCCCCTGCCCGTTTCTGCCGCCCTGACACACCTTTTCGCGGGGGTGGTCGCGCTCGCCGATCAGATCGGCTCCGACCAGGAGTTCTTCGAGTTCGAGCCCGCCGCCGTCCCGGACTATATCGACCGGGCGCGCAGAAGGGCAGACGACGCGGTCCGGCGGAAGGGCTTCAGCCGCGTGGATCGGCCGGCCCGTGCGAAGCCCACGGACTTCCAAGGGCTGTTCGGCCACGAGCATCCCCGGCCGCTCCAGAGGGCGGTGCAGGAGGCGCCGCTCGATGCTCCGCTCCTCATCCTGGAGAGCGAGACCGGCTCCGGCAAGACGGAGGCCGCGATCCTTCGCTTCGCGGCCCTTTGGCGTGCCGGGCTGGTGGACGGGCTCTACTTCGCGCTGCCGACGCGCGCCGCCGCGAAGCAGATCCACGCTCGCGTGCGACAAGCGCTTGAACGGCTGTTCCCCGACGAGCCGTGGGCCGAGACGGTACTCGCGATACCCGGCTATCCCATGGCGGGCACGGCCCGAGGATGGCCGGAAGAAGACTTCAAGGTCTACTGGGAGGACGAGCCCGACGAGGAGACACGCCGCGCCCGTTGGGCGGCGGAAGCCTCCCGGAAGTTCCTCGGAGCGACGGCCGCGGTCGGTACCGTGGACCAGGCACTGCTCGCGGGGCTCCGGGTCAAGTGGGCGCACTTCCGAGGCGCCGCCGTCGCCCGCAGCCTCCTCGTCGTGGACGAGGCTCACGCGAGTGACGCCTACATGACCGAGCTGCTGCACGCGGTATTGCAGGGGCACCTCGCGGTCGGTGGTCACGCGCTGCTGATGTCGGCCACCCTCGGGGCGGTGGCGCGCGTGGCGCTCGCAGGCGCAGAGCGGCGACCGGAGCCACCGGCGCTGGCCGAGGCGGAGGCGACACCCTATCCGGCCATCACGATTGCGGACGGCCGGGGCGGGTCGCGGACAATGCGGATCGACGAGACCGGACGGTCCAGGCCGGTCTCGATGCGCCTCGTACCGATCCTGAGCGATCCGGATCGCATCGCGGCGGCAGCGCTCGCCGAGGCCCGGAAGGGGGCCAAGGTTCTGATCGTCCGCAACACCGTGACCAGCGCCCAGGAAGTGTTCGCAAGCCTGCTCGAACAGGAGGGCGCGCCGTTGGCCCTTCGGGCGGGAACGGAAGGCAGGCCAGCCCTCCACCACAGCCGATTCGCGGCCGAAGATCGTGCGCTGCTCGACGACTCGGTGGAGAGAGAGCTTGGCAAGCGGCGCGCGCCGGGCGGGCGGGTGGTGATCGGCACCCAGACCCTGGAGCAGTCGCTCGACATCGACGCGGACCTCCTCCTCTCCGATCTATGCCCGATCGACGTCCTGTTGCAGCGAATCGGGCGACTGCACCGTCATCCGGAAACCGAGCGTCCGGAAGGCTTTGCCGCTCCCCGCTGCGTCGTACTCGCCCCGGATAACGGAGCCGCAGGGCTGGAAGAAGGGCTCGGCGGAGGATTGCTGCGGCACGGGCTCGGGGTGTCGAAGGACGGCCGGGGCATCTATCGCGATCTTCTCGGGGTCGAGCAGACGCGTCGCATGATCGGGGAGCATCCGGTCTGGACCATCCCGGACATGAACCGAATGCTGGTCGAACGCGCGACCCATCCGCGGTCGCTTGAGGCGCTGGCCGAAGAGCTTGGTGGCTCGTGGCCGGTTCACGAGCAGCAGACGTTCGGCAGCGCGGCGGCGGAACGCCAGCTTGCCCAAGGCCACGCCCTCGACCGTAGTGACCCGTTCGAAGAGATTCAATTCGCAGATCTCGACGAAAGGGTGCGGACTCGGCTGGGTGAGGACGGCCCACGGACCGTGCTCAAGGAGCCCGTGCGCGGGCCGTTTTGCATCCCGGTTCAGACCTTCAATCTCCCGCGGCACCTGTTCGGCGGCGGTACAGGCGCTCTACCGTCGAAGGAGGAGATCGACGCCTCGCACATCGAGGCAACGTCATCGCAGGAGCTCATCCTGCACGTCGGAGACCACTCCTTCGTCTACGATCGAATGGGGATCAGGCGCCGCTGATCGAGACCGAGGGCCGCCGCCGTGCACAATCTTCTCGCCGACCCTTTGCTTCGGGCCCGCCTGTCCGGCGGTGGGGTCGAGGCTCTGTCGCTGCCGGAGGTCTACGAGGCCATGGTCGCGGACCGCGTGGTCGCCTTCCCGGCTCTCCGCCCGCATCAGCGTCACGCTTGGCACGCGTTCTTGGCACAGCTCGGGGCGGTCGCGCTGCACCGCGCGGGTCGAGGCACGCCACCTGAATCCGCGAAGGAGTGGTGTTCGCTGCTTCGCGCTCTGACACCGGAGTTCGCCGGTGACGAGCCTTGGCGGCTCATCGTGGAGGATCCGACACTGCCCGCCTTCATGCAGGCGCCAGCACCGAAGGGGCTTGGCGACCACCGCGGCCGGGCCGTAACGCCTGACGATCTCGACATTCTGATCACCGCAAAGAACCATGACCTGAAGCAGACCGTTGCGCTTGACGCCAAACCTGAAGACTGGGTCTTCGCCCTTGTTGACCTTCAGACCATGGCCGGTTTCTTCGGGGCGGGGAATTACGGAATCGCACGTATGAACGGCGGGTATTCTACGCGGCCCTGCCTTGGCCTTGCCCCGGCCGAGGGTGGCCCGGGAGCGCACCTGCTCCACGACATGAGGGCGATGCTCGCGGGACGGGGCGACCTGTTCGGTTCCTATAGGAGCTACTTCCGGGAGGATGGCGGGACGGCGCTTCTGTGGCTCCTGCCTTGGGACGGCTCCGGGTCTCTCGATCTTCGAGCCCTCGATCCGTACTTCATCGAGATCTGCCGGCGGGTACGACTGCGAAGACAGGGAGACGAACTCGTCGCCTTGACCGCGGGCTCCAAGGCGCCCCGAATCTCTGCCAAAGCCGCCAACGGCAACGTCGGCGACTTCTGGACTCCCGTGAGCCGGAAAGACGGCAAGGCGCTCTCGCTCTCCCAAGCCAGCTTGCGCTACGACCGCCTCGTCAATCTGCTCGTCGAGGAGACCTTCCAGCTTTCTCCCGCCATGAAGGTTCGGGCTGCAGGAGAGGCGCGCTGGCGGCTCGTCGCACGCGGCGTCGCGGGCGGTCAAGGCAAGACCGAGGGCTACTACGAACGTACCGATGTCGCCTTCTCCCCCGTGACCGCCTCGGCCTTCTTTCGAAAGGAGCAGCGGGACAAGCTTGCCCGGCTCGCCGGTGAGCAGATGGACGAGATCAAACAAGTGAACGAGGCTCTCCGCTTCGGGATCGCCATCTCCGCAAGCGGAGGCAAGCCGTCGGCCGAGCTGACGAAGGCCGACAGGACACATGCCGATCCTTACTCGCGCCGCCTCGACGCGGCGGCCGACACTCGGTTCTTCAGCGATCTGGAACGCCGATTTAGTGCGGCCGACGAGGCGGAGCGCGCCGCCTCCCGCGCCGTGTTCGCGCGGGCGATGATCGATGCCGCCGGGCAGCTTCTGGACGAGGCGATCGAATCCGTCCCCGGTCCCACGATTCACCGCCACCGCGCCCGGGCACGAGCCGAGAGCGCGTTTCACGGACGGCTGCGTAGCGCCAGGAGCGTCTTCAGCGATCAACCCGAGATATTCGATTGGAAGGAGGCGCCCGATGCGGCAATCTGACGAAAGGCGCGATGCCAATCCCCGAGGAACGGATGAGCCGAGCCTGAACCAGATCGTGTCAAGGCTTGCTTGGGCCATCGCGAGGCTCGATCCCGGATCGGCGGCAGCGCTCCGGCGAGGGCCACTGGCTGGCGCTGGCGCCGCGGCGTTTTGGAAGCTGATGGCGGAGCACGCAGCGGGACGGGCCGGCAGGGACGAGGAATGCTGGGCGGCGTTGTTTCAGGCGATTGCGATCCTGACCCCGAAAGGGGCGGAAGCCGATCGGAGACCGGCCCACGAGCCAACCATCCGCATGGGCGCGGTCCTGTGCGATGCGAACGTATCCGAACTGCGCCTCGCCCGTCTGTTGGGCGCTCCGAAGGACACACAGCGCGACCTCGCGGTTCGCCTTTGCCGACGATTGTCGGGAACGGAGCAGAGCCGGTTCCATCTCGGAACCTTGGCGAGTCTGATTCTCTTCGGCAGAGAGGAAACGAATCGCAGGATCGCCCGCGACTACTATTCTCGCAAGCAAGCTAAGGACAGAGCCGCACAAACTTCAGACGAGCCCGATGCACAGGAGGCTTCATCCGATGCCTGACGCCCGCTTTCTTCAGATCCACAGCCTGCACGGCTATCCGGCGGCGCTCCTCAACAGGGATGACTCCGGTCTCGCCAAACGCATGACCTACGGCGACAGCATCCGGACCCGGATCTCTTCCCAGTGTCTCAAGCGCCATTGGCGGATGGCCAGCGGGCCTCATTCCTTCGATGAGATCGACGGCGCGGTCGCCGCGGTACGCTCGCGGGAAACCGTGACGCGCCGCGTGATCGAACCGTTGGTGGAAGCGGGCCACGATCCAGCCGTGGTCAAGGCGATAGAGAACGGCTTCCAAATCGCGGTGTATGGCGACAAGGGAACGACCCGTGGAAGTCGCCAGCCACTGCTCCTTGGAGAGCCCGAGATCGAATATCTCGCCAGCGAAGCCGCGCGGATTGCCGCCACCTGCGGCTGTGACCCCAAGGCGGCCGAAAAGGCCGCCAATGAGTGGACCAAAGCCGCACGGGCGAACATGAAGGCTCTGCGCGAGAGCTGCAAGCTGCCGGGTGGGCTCGCCGCCGCCCTGTTCGGCCGAATGGTGACTTCGGACGCGGAGGCCAACATCGACGCGGCGGTTCACGTCGCCCACGCCTTCACGGTCCATGGAGAAGAGAGCGAGAGCGACTACTTCACTGTCTTCGACGATCTC
>JAJDXW010000395.1 GCA_022823045.1 Gammaproteobacteria bacterium | reverse complement strand
TCCCAGCCCGCCCGCACCTCGTCCGGAACCTCGAAGGGGGGGTGCTTCCAGCCCATCGCCTCGCGCGCCCCGGCCACCTCGTCCGCCCCGAGCGGGGCGCCGTGCGTCGCCGCGGTACCGGCCTTGTTGGGCGCCCCCCATCCGATGGTGGTGCGGCAGCAGAGGAGGCTCGGCCGCTCGCCCTCCGCCCGCGCCGCCGCGATGGCCGCCCCCACCGCGTCCGGGTCGTGACCGTCCACATCCCGTACCACGTGCCATCCGTAGGCCTCGAACCGCGCCGGCGTGTCGTCGGTGAACCAGCCCTGCACCTCGCCGTCGATGGAGACGCCGTTGTCGTCCCAGAGCACGACGAGCTTGCCGAGCCCGAGGGTCCCCGCGAGCGAACAGGCCTCGTGCGAGATCCCCTCCATGAGACACCCGTCGCCCGCGAAGACGTACGTGCGATGGTCCACCACCTCGTGCCCCGGCCGGTTGAACCGGGCCGCGAGCGAGCGCTCGACGATGGCCATCCCCACCGCGTTCGCGAGCCCCTGTCCGAGCGGGCCGGTGGTGGTCTCGACCCCCGGGGTCAGGCGGTACTCCGGGTGGCCGGCGGTACGCGAATGGAGCTGGCGGAAGTTCTCGAGCTCCGCCATCGGGAGGTCGTAGCCCGCGAGATGGAGCAGGGCATAGATGAGCATCGAGCCATGCCCGTTCGAGAGCACGAAGCGGTCCCGGTCGGGCCAGCCCGGGTTGGCGGGGTTGTGGCGGAGGTGGTCGTTCCAGAGCACCTCCGAGATGTCCGCCATCCCCATCGGCATCCCGGGGTGGCCGGACTTCGCGCGCTCGACCGCGTCCATCGCGAGCGCGCGCACCGCGTTCGCGAGCTCCCGCCTGGCCGGCCGGTTCGGACCGTCCGAGCCCGCCGTCGCGGCGGGGGAAGTCCCGGAGGCGCCCACCGTCGGTGAGGCCGGCGGCTACTGGGGCCGCATGTCGCCCGGGTCGATCCCCGCGACGACGTTCGGCTTCTTCATCGCGTCCCGGCGGAAGGGCTCGCCGAGCTCCTGGTTGAGGATCACCTCGATGAACGTGGTGACGCCATCATCCTGCGCCGCGCAGGACTCCGCGAGCGCGGCGGTCAGCTCCTCCATGGTCTCGACGGCGACCCCCTTCACCCCGCAGGCCTCCGCGACCCGCGCGAAGCTCAAGCCGGGGTTCAGCTCGGTGCCGACGAAGTTGTTGTCGTACCACAGGGTCGTGTTCCGCTTCTCCGCGCCCCACTGGTAGTTGCGGAAGATGATCATGGTGATCGCGGGCCACTCCTCGCGCCCGCAGGTGGTCATCTCGTTCATGGAGATCCCGAACGCGCCGTCCCCCGCGAAGCCGACGACCGGCACGTCCGGGCAGCCGATCTTGGCTCCGAGGATGGACGGGAAACCATAGCCGCACGGACCGAAGAGGCCGGGCGCGAGGTACTTCCGCCCTTCCTCGAACGTCGGATACGCGTTGCCGATCGCGCAGTTGTTGCCGATGTCGGAGGAGATGATCGCGTCCTTGGGGAGCCCCGCCTGGATGGCGCGCCACGCCATCCGGGCCGACATCCGCTCCGGCTCGCGCGCCCGCGCGTCCTCGTTCCAGGTGGTGCCGGGGTCGTCCTCCTCGTGGTCCAGGCTAGACAGGGTCTGGAGCCACGCGGACCGGGTGCGGTGGATGGTCGCCTTGCGTTCCTCCCGCCCCGAATCGCCGGCGGTGGCGGAGAGCGCGCCGAGGAGCTGGCCCGCCACCTTCTTCGCGTCGCCGCAGATCCCGACCGTCACTTTCTTGGTGAGGCCGATCCGATCCGGGTTCATCTCCACCTGGATGATCGCGGCCTTCGTCGGCCAGTAGTCGATGCCGTAGCCGGGAAGGGTCGAGAAGGGGTTCAGGCGGGTGCCGAGGGCGAGCACCACGTCGGCTTGCGCGATGAGCTCCATCGCCGCCTTGGAGCCGTTGTAGCCGAGGGGCCCGACCGCGAGCGGGTGGGAGCCGGGGAAGCTGTCGTTGTGCTGGTAGCCCGAGCACACCGGCGCGTCGAGGCGTTCGGCGAGGGCCCGGCACTCGTCGATCGCGTCCCCGATGACGACCCCGCCGCCCGAGAGGATCACCGGGAAGCTCGCCTCGGAGAGCAGGCGCGCCGCCTCCGCAACCGCTCCCTCGCCGCCCGCCGAGCGCTCGAGGTTGAGGATCGGGGGAAGATCGACGTCGACCTCCTGGGTCCAGAGATCGCGCGGAACGTTGATCTGGGCGGGGGCGGAGCGGCGAACGGCGTTCTCGATCACCCGGTTCAGCACCTCCGCGACCCGGGACGGATCGCGCACTTCCTCCTGGTAGCAGACCATCTCCTCGAACAGGGCCATCTGCTCGACTTCCTGGAAGCCCCCTTGCCCGATGGTCTTGTTGGCCGCCTGGGGGGTGACGAGGAGCATCGGGGTGTGGTTCCAGTACGCGGTCTTGACCGGGGTCACGAGGTTCGTGATCCCGGGGCCGTTCTGGCCGATGCACATCGCGATCTTGCCGGTGGCGCGGGTGTACCCGTCGCACATGAAGCCGGCGTTGCTCTCGTGGGCGACGTCCCAGAAGGTGATCCCGGCCTTCGGGAAGAGATCCGAGATCGGCATGAAGGCGGAGCCGATGATGCCGAACACGTGCTCGATGCCGTGGCGCTGCAGGACCTTCACGAAGGCTTCTTCAGTCGTCATTCTCACGGAGATTCACCCCTTTTCTTTCGTTCCCGAGCCGCGCCCCGGCGCGCCCTCCCGTCGGCGGCGGATGTTACCACCCCCGGGGTCCCGATCGCCCGGCCGGGAGGAACCGTGGCCACCGTCGCGGGCGGCCGCGACTGTGTCCTTCCACCCCGAATGTTCGCGGAAACGACGCGCCGGTTTGACGCGCGGTTCGAGCCCCCGGCGGGCGTCCCCATGCGCCCCTTCCGGGGTGCCGGCCCGATGGCGCGCGCCGCGGCCCGGGAAGGCCGCCGCGGGGTCAGTCGAGTGGCGCCGCGGCGGCCGGGAGGTCTCCGGCGAACCCCGAGGCGTGGAGGATGATGCGCCGCTTGAGGGGGGTGAGCCGGTGGGTGGCGGCGAGGCCCGCGTTGCGGATCGCGCGCACCGGCGCCCCCCCCGCGCGGTAGAGCCGGTCGAAGCCGTCCACCGCGCAATGGACGGCGAGGTTGTGCGCCTTGCGCCGCCGCTCGTAGCGTTCGAGGACCGCCCGCCCCCCCGGGTCGCGGCCCCGCCCGGCGGCCTCCGCCGCCACCTCGGCGAGCACCGCGGCGTCGAGGATCCCGAGGTTTACCCCCTGCCCCGCGAGCGGGTGGATGGTGTGGGCGGCGTCGCCGACGAGGGCGACGCGGGGCGCCGAGTACGTCGCGGCCCGGATCGCGCGGAGGGGAAACCCGGCCCGCGGCCCCGCCCATTCGACGGCCCCGAGCCGCCGCTCGAAGGCCGCCTCGAGCTCGTGCCGGAACGCCTCGTCGGCGAGGGCGAGCAGGTGCTCCGCGTGCGCACGTTCGGTCGACCAGACGATCGAGCACAAGCCGTCCGGCAGCGGGAGGAACGCGAGCGGCCCCGCCGGACGGGCCACCTGCCAGGCGATGTCGCGGTGATGGCGCTCCGGGCGCACGGAGCACACGATGCCGAGCTGGCCGTAGTCGCGTCCCCGGACCGGGATCCCGGTGAGCTTGCGGACGAGGGAGTCTGCGCCGTCGGCCCCGACGAGGAGTCCCGCGCGGATCCGCGTCGCGCCGAGATCGACGGTCGCCTCGCCGGACCCAAGCGCGAGCCCCGACACCCGCGCCGGCCGGATCCAGGCGACTCCGAGCGATTCCGCGGCCGCCTCCAGCGCCTCCACGACCACTTGGTTCGGGACGATGTGACCGAGGTGCTCCGCCCCGACCGCCGCCGCGTCGAATCGGATCTCGGCGCCGCCCCCCGCCTCCCAGACCCGCATCCGGCGGAAGGGGGCCGCGCCGGTGATCCCCTCCCACGCTCCGAGTCGCCGGAGGATCCGCTCCGAGGCGACGGTGAGGGCGCTCACCCGGCCGTCACCTTCCGCGCCCCGCTCGCGCCCCTCCACCACCAGGACCTCGAACCCGGCCCGGGCGAAGCACGCGGCCGCGACGAGGCCGGTGAGGCCCCCGCCCGCCACCGCCACGTCGTAGCGCTCAGCGGGCACCGAGACCTTCCCCCTCCCGCTCGGACCAGGCCCCGCGCAAGGCGCCGCCGAGGGCCGCACGCGCGCCCGCGCCTTCGCCCCGCCGCCAGCCCGCACCCATCGTGAGGTTCGCGAAGCCCCGCTTCGCCGGGCCGAGCCGGTCGAGGGCGAACAGCCCGGCCGCGCCCAGCGCGGGCACGAGCGGAGCGCGCGAGCCGTAGATCCCGAGAAGGCTCGCGGTGAGGACGCGCGCCATCGCGTGATCCGCACGCCGCGCCATCGCGTACCGCGCGACCACCGACGCGGGGTCGGCGCCATCCACGCTCGCGTCGCCCAGCAACCGGGCCAGCGCCTCCACGTCCCGCAAGCCGAGGTTGAAGCCCTGCGCCCCGACCGGGTGGAGGGCGTTCGCGGCGTTGCCGACGAGCACGGTGCGCGGGGCGGTGATGCGGGGCGCGTGGGAGACCCGGAGGGGATGACGCACCCGCCGCTCGACGTCGCGCAGCTCGCCGAGCCGGCCCCCGAACATCTCGGCGAGACGCTTCGGGAACCGGGGACCTTCGAAATCGGGCTCGTCCGCGACCGGCTCCGGGACCGCCCACACGAACCCGCAGCGCTCCTCCCCGCGGGGCAGCACGGCGAGGGGGCCGCACTCGGTGAAGCGCTCGAACGCGCGCCCCCGATGCGGGCGCTCCGGGGAGAGATCGCCCGCGAACGCGACGTGGTCGCAGCGGTGGACGCGAATCGGGAGCCCGGCCGCGCGCCGCACCGCGGAGTCCGCGCCGTCCGCCCCGACCACGAGCCGTGCGGCGACGGTGACCGGACCGTCCGGGCCGGCCGCCGCGACGAGCGTTTCCCCGCTCCGCACCTCGACCGACTCGACGACGGCACGGATCCGCTCGAACCCGCTCGTTCGGAGCTCGGCGTCGGAGTCGAGGGCCTCGTTCAGCCGTCGTTCGAGGGACCCGGCCGAGGTCACGTAGCCGAGCGCATCCACCCCGCACTCCCCGGCCCGGATCCGGGTGAAGCCGAAGCCCCCCCGCCGGGAGACATGGACCTCCGTGATGGCGGCCGCGTCCCTCTCCACCTCGTCCCACAGGCCGAGCGTGCGATAGAGCCGGGCCGAGCCGAACGAGAGGGCGAGGCTTCGCGCGTCGGCGCCCCCGCCACCCCCCGGATCGATCACCGCGACCGAGAGCGGCCACCGGCGGAGCGCTTGCGCGAGGGTGGCGCCGACGAGCCCGCCGCCGACGACCGCGACATCGCACCGCCGGATCACGCCGCCGACCCCACGATGCCCTCGAGGTCCTCGACCGACTTGGGGAGGGAGGTGGACAGGACCTCCACCCCGTCGCGGGTGACCAGCACCACGTCCTCGATCCGGATGCCGATCCCGCGCCAGGGCGCGGCGACCGCCGCCTCCGCGGGGTCGATGTAGAGCCCCGGCTCGACGGTCATCACCATGCCGGGCTCGAGCTCGCGCGGCTCCCCGTCCACCCGGTAGTCCGCGACGTCATGGACGTCGAGACCGAGCCAGTGGCCGGTCGGATACGCGCAGAGCCGGCCCATCACGTCATCCCCGCGCGTCTCGCGGAGCACCCCGAGCCGGGCGAGCCCCTCGGCGAGGACCCGGGCCGCCTGCGCGTGCGGCGCCTGCCAGGAGCGTCCCGGGCGGACCGCGTCGATGGCGGCGCGCTGCGCCTCGAGCACCAGCTCGTAGAGGGTGCGCTGCGGTGCGCTGAACCGCCCGGCGACGGGCCACGTCCGGGTCACGTCCGCCGCATAGCAGCCGTACTCCGCGCCCGCGTCCACGAGGACGAGCTCGCCGTCGCGCAACGTGCCGGAGTTCGCCGTGTAATGCGGCCGGCAGGCGTTCGCGCCGGCCGCGACGATGCACGGATAGGCGAGGGTCCGGCAGCCGGCCCGGTGCAGCGCGTAGAGGAGCTCCGCCTCCACCTCGTACTCCGCGAGCCCCGGCCGGCACGCCGCCATCGCCCGGCGGTGGGCGGCCGCGGTGAGCTCGACCGCCCGGCGGATCATCCGCACCTCCGCCCGGCTCTTGTAGAGCCGCATCTCGTGCACCCGGGGATGCAGGTCCACCAGCTCGGACGGGTCCGCGGGGCGGGACCGGAGACGCTCGAGCCAGCCGAGCACCCGCCCGTCGAACGCGGGGTACTCGCCCATCGAGTACCAGATGCGGGGGCGGTCCTCGAGAAGGCGGGGGAGGATCTCGTCGATGTCGTCGATGGGGAACGCGTCGTCCGCGCCGTAGCTGCCGCACGCACCCTCGAGGCCGGCGCGCGGCCCGTGCATGCGCTCCTCCCGGGCGTCCTGCTCGCGGCAAAAGAGCAGGTACTCGCCCGCCTCGCGCCCGGGGAGCAGCAGGGCCACCGCTTCCGGTTCCGGGAAGCCGGTGAGATAGAAGAAGTCGCTGTCCGGGCGGTAGGGATACTCGATGTCGCGGTTGCGCCGCACCGCCGGGGCGGTGGGCACGATGATCGCGCACCCGTCGCCCGCTTCGTCGAGGAGCCTCCGGCGGCGCCGGACGAATTCGCGACGCTCGATGACCGGCTCTCGAACCGGCCGGTCCGCGGATGACGAAGCGCGGCGCATGATCCGATCCTAGCCCGGAAGAATCACCGATGTCCTGCATGCGCGGAAGAATCCAGGATTTTCCGTGCGATTCACTCGTGTGGAAGCCTCTCCGTGGCTTCCACGGTTTCGGACACGGATCCGCTCGCGGCACCGGGGCGAAATCTCCCCGCAAGGCACCCGTCAACCGGGCATTGACCGATCGGAGGGACCGCTTCTATAGTCACATCATGGACTCCCCTCTTGAGACGATGTCGGAGGCGGGTGCGGAGGCCGCGGCGGAGCGTGGCCAGGACGTGGCGGCACCCCCCCCTTCGTGGACAGGACTCGGACTGAGGGATCTGGAAGGCCAGATCGACTCGCTCATCGAGGAGCGTGATCGGCTCCGCGAGGAAAACGTCGCGCTCAAGAATCGGCAGGTCTCCCTCTCGGGCGAATGTGCCCGTCTGATTGAACGTTCCGAAGCGGTACGCTCACGGGTCGAAACGATGATCGCCCGTCTCAGAGCGATGGAGGGTTCATGATGTCGAGTGAGCCGGTGGCGACCAAGGTCCACATCCTCGACAAGGAGTACGCGGTCCGGTGTCGTCCCGAGGAGCAGACCGCGCTCCAGGAGTCCGCCCGCTACCTCAGCGAGAGGATGGAGGAGGCGAAGTCGAGCGGACGGGCGCTCAGCCACGATCGGATCGCGATCATGACCGCGCTCAACATCGCCTCGGAGTACCTGAAGCTCCGGCAGGAGAAGGAGGCGCTCGAGGCGGCCCTCGCCGAGGACATCCACCGGATCGCCTCGAAGCTCGCGTCGTCCTCGGCTCGACGCTCGACCCCGCCGCCGTTAGACTAGACACCCGCCTTCTGCGGTGCCCGTGAGCGGGCGGAAGTCTCTTGAACCGATACGTAGGCGCTTGCGGGGTGGGCTCTTGGAGCCGTTGCGCACGCCGGCCTTCGGGCGGGACGCCTGAGGCTCCGAACCAGGCCCCAGTCTGAACCGTTGGGTTCAAGCGCGACAAACCCGCCACGGCACCGGCGGAAGGCGCACGCCTCGGCGCGCGGGAGCGGAGCATGGCGCACTGGCTGATGAAGTCCGAACCCTCCGAGTTCGGCATCGACGATCTCGAGGCCTGCGGCACCGAGCCCTGGGACGGCATCCGCAACTACCAGGCCCGGAACATGATCCGGGACGAGATGCAGCCGGGCGACCAGGCTTTCTTCTACCACTCGAGCTGCGAGGTCCCCGGCATCGTCGGGATCATGGAGGTCGCGACGGCCGCGTACCCGGACCCCACCGCCTTCGACGCCGCCGACAGGCACTTCGACCCCAAGAGCGATCCGGACAACCCCCGCTGGTTCCTGGTGGACGTGCGCTTCGGCCGCAAGCTCTCGCGCACGATCACGCTGCCGGAGCTCAAGGCCTGCCCCGAGCTCGCCGGCCTCCCCCTCGTGCGACGCGGCAACCGGCTCTCCGTGATGCCGGTAGCGCCGGACGAGTGGGAGTTCATCCTCTCCCTTGAATGACCGGGGGGAATGCGAGCTAACGCAGGAACACGCGGTACGCCGGGTTTCCGGTCTCCTCGCGGTGTTGGTATCCCACCTCGGCCAGAAAGCGGTCGAACGCTTCGTAATCGCGGGTCGGAACCTGGATGCCCATGAGCACCCGCCCGTAGGCGGACCCGTGGTTCCGGTAGTGGAAGAGGCTGATGTTCCAGCGTCCCCCGAGATGGGTGAGGAATCCGAGCAGGGCGCCCGGTCGCTCCGGGAACTCGAAGCGGAACAGGCGCTCGTCGGCCGGGGACGCCCGCCCCCCCACCATGTGGCGGATGTGCAGCTTCGCCATCTCGTTGTCGCTGAGATCGAGGACCGGATAGCCGAGCTCGCCGAGGCTCGCGATCATCGCGGCGCGGTCGTCGGCCCCGTCCCTGAGCTCGAGCCCGAGGAAGATCTGGGCGTCCTGCCCGCCCGCGTAGCGGTAGTTGAACTCGGTGACGGAACGCTCGCCGATGCAGCGGCAGAACTCGAGCAGGCTCCCCGCGCGCTCCTCGATGGTGACCGCGAGCAGCATCTCGAGCTGCTCCCCGACCTCCGCCCGCTCCGCGATGTGGCGCAGGCGATCGAAGTTGACGTTGGCGCCGCTGTCGATGGCGACGAGCAGCTTGCCCGCGATCCCCTCGCGCTCGACGAAGCGCTTGACACCAGCGACCCCGAGCGCGCCCGCCGGCTCGGCAATCGTCCGGGTGTTCTGGTAGATGTCCCGGATCGCGGCGCAGGTCTCGTCGGTGGTGACGAGGATCACCTCGTCCACGTGCCGGCGCGCGACACGGAAAGTCTCCTCCCCCACCTGCCGAACCGCGACCCCGTCCGCGAAGAGTCCCACTTGGTCGAGCCGCACCGGACGGCCTGCCGCGAGGGCCGCGTGCATCGAGGCGGACTCCTCCGGCTCCACCCCGACGATGCGAACACAAGGCCAGAGCGGCTTGACGTAGGCGGCGATTCCGGCGACGAGCCCGCCGCCCCCGACGGGGATGAAGATCGCGTGCGGGGTCTCCGGAGCCTGGCGCAGGATCTCCATCGCCACCGTCCCCTGTCCCGCGATGACGTCCGGATCGTCGAACGGATGCACGTACACGCGCCCGGTGCGCTCCGAGATCTCGCCCGCCCGGGCGTTCGCCTCGTCGAAGGAGAGGCCGTGCGCGACCACCTCCGCGCCGAGCCGGCGCACCGCGTCCATCTTGATCGCGGGGGTCGTCTCCGGCATGACGATGACCGCCCCCAACCCCAGGCGCCGCGCCGCGAGCGCCACCCCCTGGGCATGGTTGCCCGCCGACGCCGCGACCACCCCGCGCGCCGCCTCCGCTTCGTCGAGCCGGACCATCCGGTTGTACGCGCCCCGGACCTTGAACGAGAACACGGGCTGGGTGTCCTCGCGCTTGAGCAGCACCCGGTTGCCGAGGCGCTCGGAGAGGAGGGGCATCTCCGAGAGCGGGGTCTCCCGGACGATTTCGTAGACCCGCGACTTGAGGACGCGTTCAAGGTAGCCCGTGGACACGGCTCGCGCTGGCACCGGAGAATGGGGGCGGGCATGATACGTGACTTCCGGGCCGCGAGACGGCGCCCGCCGCCCCGATCGGCGCGGCGCGGGCGCGAGGATTGAAGCGGGTGGACGCCGACACGAAGAAGCGCCAGGCGGCGGAGAGCGCTCTCGATCTCGTCGAGACGGGCTCGGTGGTGGGAGTCGGAACCGGCTCGACGACCAATCACTTCATCGACGCGCTCGCCCGCATCCGGTTCCGGGTCGACGGCACGGTGGCGAGCTCCGAGGCGACCGCGGCGCGGCTGCGCGACCGGGGGCTGCGGGTCGCGGACCTGAACGCGGTGGACGAGGTCGCGGTCTACGTCGACGGCGCGGACGAGTGCACGCGCCACCGCCAGCTCGTGAAGGGGGCGGGCGGGGCGCTCACCCGGGAGAAGATCATCGCGGCCGCCGCCCGGCAGTTCGTCTGCATCGTGGACGACTCCAAGCTCGTGGACGTGCTCGGAACGAAGGCCCCGGTACCCGTGGAGGTCATTCCGATGGCGCGCGGATACGTGGCCCGGCAGCTCGTCGCGCTCGGCGGGAACCCGTTCTGGCGCGAGGGCGCGGTGACCGACAACGGCAACGTGATCCTCGACGTGCACGGCCTGGACCTCGTCGACCCGACGGCGGCGGAGGGGACCCTCGACCAGATCACCGGCACGGTGGCCAACGGAATCTTCGCGCGTCGCCGGGCGGACGTGGTGCTCATCGGCGCCGGCGCCGAGGTCCGGAAGCTCTCGTGACCGGGAGGGGCCGGCGGGCGCGGTACCACGCGGAGCCGGGCGCGGCGAACGGCGCCGCCCCCGATTCCGTCCCCGAGGGCACCGTCGTCCGGGGGCGGGGGGCAATCTCCAATCGCAGCGGGCGCTACGAGTCGTGGTCGCGCGAGGCGGTGGACGACGGCTGGGGGTCGCTCGACGAAGCGCTCGACGAGATCGAGAGCATCGCGACCACCGTCGAGGTGGACTCCACCCGGCGGATCATCGCCCGCAACGAATCGCCGGACGTGCCCTTCGACCGGTCCATCAACCCCTACCGGGGATGCGAGCACGGCTGCGTCTACTGCTATGCGCGCCCGACCCACGCCTGGCTCGGGCTGTCGCCGGGGCGCGACTTCGAGACGAAGCTGTTCTACAAGCCGGACGCGGTCGCCCTGCTCCGGCGCGAGCTGCGCGCGCGACGCTACCGCCCGGCACCGATCGCCCTCGGTGCCAACACCGACCCCTATCAACCCATCGAGCGCCGGTTTCGGGTGACGCGCGGGATCCTCGAGCTCCTGAAGGAGTGCTCGCACCCGGCGACGATCGTCACCAAGTCGGTCCTCGTGGAGCACGACGCGGACCTCCTCGCCGCGATGGCGGAGGCGTCGCTCGTCAACGTGTCGATCTCCGTCACCACCCTGAACGACGAGCTGTCCCGGCGCATGGAGCCGCGCGCGGCGGGCCCCCGGCGGCGCCTCGCGACCGTCGAGCGCCTGAGCCGGCGCGGCATCCCGGTTCGGGTGCTCGTCGCCCCGGTCGTTCCCGGACTCACCGACCACGAGATCGAGACGGTCCTGCGGGCCGCCCGGGACGCGGGCGCGCGCGACGCCGCCTACGTCCTCCTCCGGCTCCCGCTCGAGATCTCGGGCCTCTTCCACGAATGGCTCGATGCGCAGTACCCGCTTCGCGCCGGCCGGGTGCGCTCGCTCATCCGCCAGACGGCGGGCGGCCGGGATTACCGGAGTGGGTTCGGGACCCGCATGCGGGGGACCGGCCACATCGCCGACCTCATCGCGAACCGCTTCCGGCAATGCCGCCGGCGGCTGGGGTTCGAGGAGCTGCCGCCCCTCGATGCGAGCCGGTTCCGGCCGCCCGCGGAGCACCCGGACGACGCCCTCGGGCCGGGAGCGCGCGAGCGGGCGGCGGCGGAGGCGGCAGGGCAGCTCGGGCTGCCGTTCTGAGCCGGGATCGGGCCGGGTTCGGACCGGGATCGGGAAGGGCGCGCATGGACGTCATCAGCAAATGGGCTCGGCTCCTTCTCGGGAACCCCCAGCTCGTCATCCTCGTGCTCACCCTCGTGCTCGTCCTCGGCGCGATCCTCTGGGTCGGCAACCTCGTCGCGCCCATCATCGCGAGCGTCATCATCGCCTACCTGCTCGACGGCTTCGCGAATCCGCTCGTGCGCATCCGCATCCCCCGCTTCATCGGGGTCCTCATCGTCTATCTCGGCTTCCTCGCCCTGCTCGCGTTCATCGTGTTCGCGATCGTGCCGATCCTGTCGCAGCAGGCGACCCAGCTCGTCTCCCAGATCCCCGGGATCTTCACCGAGCTCCGGGACGCCCTGATGCAGCTCCCGCATCGCTACCCGGAGTTCATCTCGGAGTCGCAGGTAACCCAGGTCGCGGGCGCGATCGGCTACGAGGCGATGGCCCTCGGCCGCGGAATCGTCACCGCCTCGGTGTCGTCGGTGTTCGGGGTAATCACACTCGGCATCTACGTCGTCCTGATGCCGCTCCTCGTCTTCTTCATGCTCAAGGACAAGGAGCGTCTCATCGCCTGGGTGATCGGCTTCCTGCCGCGCGACCACCGCCTGCTTGCCCACGTCTGGGAGGACGTGCACCGCCAGCTCGGGAACTACGTGCGCGGGAAGATCATCGAGATCGTCGTCGTGTGGGTCGCGACCTACTTCACGTTCGCCGTCTTCGGGCTCGACTTCGCGGTGCTCCTGTCCTTCCTGGTGGGGATCTCGGTGCTGATTCCCTACGTCGGGGCGATCGCGGTCACGATCCCGGTGGCGATGATCGCGTACGTGCAGTGGGGGATCGGCCCCGACTTCACGTACCTGATGCTCGCCTACCTGGTGGTGCAGGTGCTCGACGGGAACGTGCTCGTCCCGCTCCTGTTCTCGGAGGTGGTGAACATGCACCCGATCGCGATCATCGCCTCGATCCTCGTGTTCGGCGGGTTGTGGGGGTTCTGGGGGGTCTTCTTCGCCATTCCCCTCGGCATCCTCATCCAGTGCGTCCTCCACGCGTGGCCGCGCCGCGAGCAGATCATCGAAGAGACGTCGTGAGCGGGGGAACGGCGGGCGGGAGCGCCCTCGACGTCCCGGGCTTCGCGGACGTGGAGGCGGCGGCACGCCGGATCGCCTCGCAGGTTCGCCACACCCCGGTGGTGACGAGCCGGGAGATCGACCGGCTGGTCGGGGCGGAGGTCGCCCTCAAGTGCGAGAACCTCCAGCGGGCCGGCGCCTTCAAGTTTCGCGGCGCCTCCAATGCGGTGCTCTCCCTCCGGGACGAGGACGCGGCGGGAGGCGTCTGCACCCATTCGTCCGGCAACCACGGCGCGGCCCTCGCCCTCGCCGCCCGCCTTCGCTCGATCCCCGCGACGGTGGTCATGCCGGCCGGGGCGCCCCGCGTCAAGCGCCGGGCGGTGGAATCGCACGGCGGCGAGATCGTCGAATGCGAGCCCACCCTCGCCGCGCGGGAGACGATGCTGCGGCGCGTGGTGGAGGAACGGGGCGGACGGGTCATCCACCCCTACGACAACTTCCACGTCATCGCGGGCCAGGGCACGGCGGCCCTCGAGCTCGTCGACGACCCGCGGCCCGCCCCGTGGAGCGAGCCGCTCGGGGGGCCGGTGGAGGCGCTCCTGGTTCCCGTCGGCGGAGGCGGCCTTCTCGGCGGCACCACCCTCGTCGGAGCGAAGCGGGGACGCCGGGTCTTCGGCGCGGAGCCGGCGCGGGCGGACGACGCGATGCGCTCGCTTCGCGCGGGGCGCATCATCCCCGTCGAGGCGCCGGACACCATCGCGGACGGGCTCCGCACCTCCCTCGGAGAGCGGAACTTCGCGATCATCCGGCGCGAGGTCGAAGACATCCTGACCGTGTCGGAGGAATCCATCCTCGCGGCCATGCGGCTCCTCTGGGAGCACACGAAGCTGGTGGTGGAGCCGTCGGGGGCGGTCCCCCTCGCCGCCCTCCTCCAGCACGGCCCCCCGCGCGGCGCGGCCCGGATCGGGGTCGTGCTGAGCGGCGGCAACGCCGACCTCGACGCCCTCGGTCCGGGTTTGAATCCGTGACTTGATGAACGAGCGGCCCGCGCTCACCGCATCCGGATGGGATCCCTATCCGCGAGGCGGCACGACCGCGATGTCCACCGACGGGCGGAGCTCGGCGCAGACCGCGAGGACCTCGTGAATGTCCGACTTCTCGAACGCCTCGAACGGCGTCTCGTCGTCGACCCGACTTTCATCGATGGCCGTGTAGGCGAGCTGGGTCAGAATGTAGTCGAAGCGTGACGCCCACTTCCTGGCTCCGAGCCGCGCCGTGGTCGAGCAGTTGTCGACCATGAACGAAACGCCCTTGTAGTCCATGTAGGGATTGAGGCTGTCGACCGCTTCGATGATCGACTCGTTGGCGATCTCCGAGTAGGGGTGTCCGCGCTCGGAGAGCAGGTCGACCTGAGCCATCATGCACGCGAGGTAGACGCCCGCGGTCTCGGCGTGCAGGGGCGCGTAGTTGCGGGTGCTGTCGGCGCGCACCTTCTCTCCCACCTGCCACATGTCGGTACCGTCGATCTTGCCCATCGGATACCGGCCGTGGCGGCGGGTGGCCTGGATGACGCTGCGCACCTCGTTGCCGGAGGCCACGTCGTCGTAGATCTCCTCGAGGATCTCGCGGCAGGGATGGTAGGCGGCGTTGTAGGCCCGGCGAAACGCCGGCCTCTCGTGCTCCTCGAGCTCTTCGTAGACCGCCTTGAGACCCGAGCGGGAGATGGTGCCGCTGATGGGACCGGTGATGGATTCCGCGCTGTTGATGAACGCATCGTCCTTCGTCTCGCCCTTGTCGACGAAGCGCGTGTACAGGCTTTCGGCAATCCCGTGAACGGCGCCGAGCAGGATCCCGCGCTCGCCGAAGATGTCCGACTTGTACTCGCTCTCGAGCGTGGTCTCGAAGGTGTAGGGCGACCCGAGGCCGACGGCCCAGGCCAGCGCGTAATCGGTGGCGCGACCGTCGATGTCCTGATGAACCGCGAACGAGCAGTTGATGCCGGCGCCATTCACCTCGCGGCCCTGCTCGTAGAGACGGCGCACCGACGGCCCCATTCCCTTCGGGCAGACCGCGATCACGTTGATGTTGTCGGGAAAGTCCTCGCCGTTTGCCTGCAGGTGCGAAAGCAGGAAGCCATGCGAGAGGCCGAGGGTGGTGCCGGGTCGGAACGCGTCGAAGATGCGCCGGTAGTTCTCCGCGAACGCCGCGTCGGAGATGAGCAGCAACGACAGGTCGGACTCGCCGATGACCGAGTACATCTCGCCCAGCGTGCCGCCCTCCTTCGTGAAGCCGACCGCCTCGGCCTGCTTCATCGATGCCGAGCCTTCGCGGAGCCCCACCTTGACCCTGATGTTCGAGCCTGCAAGCGACTCACGCAGGTTCTGCGCCTGTGCCGGGCCCTGCGACGACCAGCCGATGACGCCGATCTGCGAAATCCCCTCGAATGCTCGGGGCAGGCTCGGAAACAGGTGACGGCCGCCGGCGACAATGGTCTCCTCGCGATCGGCGAGCGTGATGGTTCGGGTTTCGAACACGTTCGAGGTGAAGGCCACAGTGCAATTCCTCCGGAGGATCCGCGATTCGGACAGGGGCGGAGAGGATAGGCCGAAGACGCGCCAAGTCAAAGGGTGACGGCAGTGAACGGTCGTCGGCAACGACCTCGCCGGAATCGAGCCTCGGGCGCGGCCCTCGCGGTCTCACGCCGACCCGGCCACGATACACGCCACGACTTGCCGGGGTCGCATGTCAGGCCGGAAGCGGGTCTCTGCGGCTCTGGCCCGCATATCTCACCAGCCTGACGAGATCGCCCGGAGCGAGCCCGATCTCGAGACCCCGGCGCCCGCCGGTCTCCGCGCCGCCGTTCCGCTCCCGGTTGAACCGCCTCCGGCCGGGAACGCCTACGCCGGCTCCCCGAGCGGCTCCTCCTCGGGCACGACACGCTCGACCTTCTCCCCGCGTTCGACCCCGTGGCACTCGCGGAACACCCGAAGGGGGCAACCCACGCACACGCTCCGGTCGAGGCGGCGGAAGATGGTCTCGATCGCATCGCCCTTGGACTCGAAGATGTTCTCGCGCCCGATCTCGTCCAGGTACCCGCCCCGTTCGAGCGGCTCCCGGGCCTCCTCCTTGAGCTGGTGCAGATAGAAGCCGCCCCCGATCGCCCGCCGGTGCCGCGCCTCCCGGGCGAGGAGCTCGGCCCCCGCCACGTCCACGAAGTTGATGCTTCGCGCGAGCATCAGGAGGTGCTTCTGCCGGGGGGCGCGGCGGGCGATGACCCGCAGGCGCTCCGCGACGTAGTTGACGGCCCCGAAGAAGATGGGCCCGTTCACCCGGATGATCTTGAACTGCGGGCACTCGGGGAGGTCCGGGTCGCTCACGAAGCGATGCCGGGCGAGGTTCGGATCGGGGAGGCGCGACTGCAGGCTCGGTCGCGAGGCGCGGCGCAGGAACACCACCAGGGAGAGCATCACCCCCAGGATGATCGCGAACTCCAGATCGAGCAGCAGGGTCGCCGAGAAGGTCATCCACAGGACCACCGCCTCCGACGCGCCGGTGCGCGCGATCCGGCG
>JAJDXW010000214.1 GCA_022823045.1 Gammaproteobacteria bacterium | reverse complement strand
CGACGTAAACGAGCTCGGGAGCGACGTAGCGGAGCTCTATCGCGACGAGGACGGGGGCGAAGTCCTCCACCTCGACCTCGGCGGGCCGCTCCCGTCCGTCGTGGTCGATCCCGGGCAGTTCCGCCAAGTGCTCCACAACCTCGTCCGCAACGCGGGCGAAGCGCTCGCCAACCGGGAACGCACCGGCGAAGGGAGACATCCGGAACCGATCACCGTCGGCACGCGCCGGGTCGTGGACCGGGGCCGCGAATACGTCGAGACCCGAATCGACGACGAGGGCGCGGGCATCGACGGCGCGGTCCTCGGAAGGCTCTTCGAGCCCTACGTCTCCACCAAGCCCCGCGGGACCGGGCTCGGTCTCGCGATCGTGAAGAAGATCGTCGAGGAGCACGACGGCACGGTCGCGGCCGAGAACCGGTCGGAGGGAGGCGCGAGCCTCATCGTGCGGCTGCCCGCGGCGCCCGCCGCCCGGCCCGCACCCGCCGGCGAGGCCGCGGCGGCCGGAGCGGGGCATGGCTGAACGCCGGGGACACGTCCTCGTCGTGGACGACGAACCCGACATCCGGGCCCTCGTCAGCGAGATCCTCGGCGACGAAGGGTACGAGGTGGTCGGAGCGGAAGGGGCGGAGTCCGCCCGCGAGCTTCGCCGGGCCCGCCGTCCGGACGTGATCCTGCTCGATATCTGGATGCCCGGGACGGACGGCATCACCCTGCTCCGGGAATGGTCCGGCGCAGGGGGCCTCGACGCGCCCGTCATCGTGATGTCGGGTCACGGCACGATCGAGACCGCGGTCGAGGCGACCCGGCTCGGCGCGTACGACTTCCTCGAGAAGCCGATTTCGCTCGCCAAGCTCGTGCTGACCGTCGGAAGGGCTCTCGAGGCGGACCGCCTCACCCGTGAGAACCTGCGACTGCGCCGCCGCGCCGAGACCGGAACGGACCTCGTCGGCTCGAGCGCCGCAATGAAAGAGCTGCGCGGCCGGGCGGCGCGCGCCGCGGCCCACGACGCGCCCATCCTCGTGACCGGCGAGTCGGGCACCGGCAAGTCGCGGCTCGCCCGGCACGTGCATGCCCTGAGTCCCCGCCGCGACGGCCCCTTCGTCGCCGTGTCGGTCGCCGGGCTCACCGAGCCGGAGGAGCTGTTCGGCTCCGAGAAGGGCGCGGCGATCCACTACGGTCCGCTCGAAAGGGCCAATGCCGGCACCGTGTTCCTCGAGGACATCGCGGACATGCCGCCGGGGATGCAGGCGAACCTCGCGGGGACGCTTCAGAACGGCTCGTTCCACCGCACCGGGGGACGCGAGCCGGTGAAGGTGGACACCCGGGTGATCGCCGCCTCGCGGCGCGACCTCTCGGCGGCGGTCGCCCAGGGCCACCTGCACCAGGACCTCTACTACCTCCTCAACGTCGTGCCGCTCGAGGTGCCGCCGCTCCGGGAGCACGCGGAGGACATCCCGCTGCTCGTCGAGTGGTTCATCGACGAGTTCGCGAACGGCGAGAACGTGCCGTTCCGCCGCTGCGACGTGGCGGCCAAGAACCGGCTGCGCAACCACCCTTGGCCGGGCAACGTGCGCGAGCTGCGCAACGTGGTGCAGCGGCTGATGATCCTCGGGCAGGGACCCGACATCGACGCGCGCGACGTGGAGATGGGACTCGGTCCGGCCACGGGGGCGGCGGTTCCGGCGGAAGACTTCGACCTGCCGTTCAAGGAAGCCCGCGAGAACTTCGAGCGGGCCTACCTCATCCACCAGTTCGACCGGCCGGGATCCAGCATGAGCGAGATCGCGGCCCGCATCGGCATCGAACGCAGCCACCTCTACCGCAAGATCAAGCAGCTCCGGATCGATCGGCGTCCCGCGAGCGGGCGGTTCACGGCATGAGGATCCTCATCCTTGGCGCCGGGCAGGTGGGCAGCTCGGTGGCCGCATCGCTGGCCGGAGAGGCCAACGACATCACCATCGTCGACAGCAACCCGGACGCGCTCCGCCACCTCCAGGAACACTTCGATTTACGCACCCTGACCGGCTTCGCGTCACACCCGGACGTCCTGCGCCGTGCGGGGGCGGAGCACGCCGACATGCTGCTCGCGGTCACCAACAGCGACGAGACCAACATGATCGCCTGCCAGGTGGCCTTCCACCTGTTCGAAACGCCGACCCGGATCGCGCGGGTCCGCGCCCGCTCCTATCTGAGCCAGCAGACGTTGTTCGAGCCCGGATGCCTCGCCATCGACGAGCTCATCAGCCCCGAACAGGAAGTCACGAACCACATCGAGCGGATCATCGAGTATCCCGGTACCTTGCAGGTCCTCGAGTTCGCGGACGGCATCGTGCTCATGGTCGCGGTGCGCGCCTATCACGGCGGGCCCCTCGTCGGGCACGCCCTGCGGACCCTGAGCGACCACCTGCCGACGGTGGACGCTCGGGTGGCGGCCATCTATCGCCGCGGGAGAGCGATCATTCCGAACGGCGACACGGTGATCGAGGCCGATGACGAGGTGTTCTTCGTCGCGGCGCGAGAGGACATCGGGAACGTCCTCGGAGAGCTCAGGAACCGGGAGAGCCGGGTGCGCACGGTGATGCTCGCGGGGGGCGGCAACATCGGCCGGCGGCTTGCCCAGGCTCTCGAGCCGAGCTACCGCGTGAAGCTCATCGAGCGCAGCGACAAGGTGGTCGCCCGGCTCTCCGAGGAGCTCGACCGAACGGTGGTGCTGCGGGGCGATGCGGCGGACGAGGATCTGCTCCTTGAGGAGAACATCGACCGGACCGACGTGTTCTGCGCGGTCACCAACGACGATCAGGCGAACATCCTGTCCGCCATGCTCGCCAAGCGCCTCGGGGCCGGCAAGGTCATGTCCCTCATCAACCGCGGGGTGTACGCGGACCTCGTGCAGGGCAACAGCATCGACATCGCCTTCTCTCCCGCCCAGACCACCATCGGCACCCTGCTCGCGCGGGTCCGGCGCGGCGATGTGGTCGCGGTGCACTCCCTGCGGCGCGGTGCGGCGGAGGCCATCGAGGCCATCGCGCACGGAACCCGGCACACCTCGAGAGTGGTCGGCCGGCAGGTCGACGCCATCGACCTCCCTCCGGACACCACCATCACCACCCTGGTGCGTGACGGCGAGGTAATCATGGCCCACCACGACACGGTCATCGAGGAGGACGACCACGTCATCCTGTTCCTGCTGGACAAGCGACGGGTCCCGGACGTCGAACAGCTCTTCCAGATCACGACCGAGATGCACTACCCACCGTGAGCTCCACCGCCTCGAACGGGGCTGGCCCGCGTATCTCACCAACTTTCGTCGCGAGGACGGAAGCAGAACACCCGTGCTGTCCGCCCCGGAACGGATGATCGTCCCGGAACCGTAGCCCACCCGCGACGCCCGCATGCACCTGTTCGCCGTTCAGCGCATCCTCGGGCTCCTGCTCGGGCTGTTCAGCCTGACCATGGTGCCGCCACTCGCGGTCTCTTGGTTCTACGCGGACGGCAAGCTCACCTCGTTCGCGATCGCGTTCGCGCTGGTCCTCGGGGGCGGGGTCGCGCTGTGGTGGCCGGTGCGCAAGCACCGCCGCGAGCTTCGCCTGCGCGACGGCTTCCTCGTCGTCGTCGCGTTCTGGGTGGTCCTCGGCCTCTCGGGCGCGGTACCGTTCCTGCTCCTCGACGACCCCGAGATGACGGTCGCCGACGCGGTGTTCGAGGCGGTATCCGGGCTCACCACCACCGGCGCGACGGTCATCACCGGGATCGACGCGCTCCCGCGGTCCCTCCTCTTCTACCGCCAGATGCTCCAGTGGCTGGGCGGCATGGGGATCATCGTGCTCGCGGTCGCCATCCTGCCGGTGCTCGGCATCGGGGGCCTCCAGCTCTATCGGGCGGAGACCCCCGGGCCGATGAAGGACCAGAAGCTCACGCCCCGCATCACGGAAACCGCCAAGGCGCTCTGGTACATATACCTTGGACTGACGATTCTCTGCGCGCTCAGCTACCGGCTGGCCGGCATGGACTGGTTCGACGCGGTGGCGCACAGCTTCTCTACCGTCGCGATCGGGGGGTTCTCGACCCACGACGCGAGCCTCGGCCACTTCCAGAGCCCGGCCGTCGAGGGGGTGGCGATGGTGTTCATGGCGCTCGCGGGGATCAACTTCGCGCTCCACTTCGTCGCCTGGCGGGCCCGCAGCCCCGCCGCATACCTCCAGGACGCCGAGCTCAGGGCCTACGCCTACTTCCTCGCCGCGATGGTCGCGGCGACGAGCGCCTACCTGTACGCCACCGGCACGTTCGACCGCGCGCTCGATGCGCTTCGGTTCGGGGCGTTCCAGGCCATCGCCTTCGGGACCACCACCGGCTTCACGACGAGCGGCTACACCGCGTGGCCGGGGATGCTCCCGGTGCTGCTCGTGCTGTCGAGCTTCGTCGGGGCCTGCGCCGGCTCGACCGGCGGGGGGCTCAAGGTCATCCGGGTGCTGCTGCTCGTCAAGCAGGGGATGCGGGAGATCCAGCAGCTCATCCACCCCAACGCGCGGGTCTCGATCAGGGTCGGGGAGACCGCCCTCTCGGACCGGGTGGTGGCCGCGGTGTGGGGGTTCTTCGCGGGCTATATCGTCGTCTTCGTCTTCTTCCTGCTCGCCCTCATGGCTTCGGGTCTCGACCAGGTCACCGCGTTCTCCGCGGTCGCCGCCTGCCTCAACAACCTCGGACCCGGCCTTGGCGAGGTCGGCGGCAACTACGCGGAAATCGGCGCCGGCGCGAAGCTCCTCCTCAGTCTCGCGATGCTTCTCGGGCGGCTCGAGGTATTCACCCTGCTCGTCATCCTCACCCCCGGATTCTGGCGCGTCTGACCATCGCGCTGCCCTCGCTAACAAATTGTTATGATATAACTTTTACGTTTCTTCCCTCCGGATGGACAAGCTATACTCGGGCGGCCGGCAGCGTGGGAGGAATGTCGATCAGCTTGCCCGCAGGGATTGCGGCCCGCCGGGCCGGCGTGTCTCATCAGGTGGAGAACAACGACCATGACGAAGAAGCTGCTCTCGGCCGCATTCGCGGTCCTCGCCGGCTTCGCGGTAGCCTCCGCGCAGGCGGCCTGCGAGGACAACTGGAAAGACTGCGCCGGCAAGCCCTGGGTCGACGGCGACTCGATGGACACCCCCATGGGGAGCATCTGGTGGCCGCATCCCATCTGGGGTGAGGGCGACCAGGCCGGCTCGACCAATTGGTACAAGAAGCCCGAGGTGTGAAACGGGCGCTCGGAGCCGTCAAGGAAGGCAAGACCTACCGGCTCGGCCATGAGTACCACTCCGGGATGCCGATGTTCGGCGAGCGCAAGTGGGTGCTGCGCATTCCCGCCTCCCCGACGGGCGGCCCCTTCGGCCAGAACAAGATCGTCTGGCACGACGAGTTCCTCGCGACGGAGATCGGCCAGGCCGGGACTCAGTTCGACGGCCTCGGGCACGTCGGGGTGCAGGTCGGCGAGGACGGCGACAAGGCCAACATGCGCTTCTACAACGGCTTCACCGTGCTGGAGATGCAGGGCGCTTACGGTCTCTCGCAGCTCGGCACCGAGAAGCTCCATCCGATCGTCGCCCGCGGGGTTCTCATCGACTTCCCGCTGGTCCTCGGCGACATGGAGCACGGCACCTGCGCCAACATGGACGACCTCAAGAAGGTGCTCGAGATGCAGGGCATGGCCGACTTCGAGTTCGCGGAGGGCGACGCGCTCCTCTTCCGCTACAACTGGGAGCGGCACTGGGACGATCCGCCTGCCTACAACCAGGGTACCCCGGGGATCTGCATGGACGTCGCGCGCTGGGCGGCCGAAGAGGTGAAGGCCGGCGTGGTCGCGGGCGACACGTGGCCGGCGACGGACCCGGTTCCCTATCCGGACGAGCCGGCCTGCGCATTCTGCATGCACAACTACCTCCAGACCCGCCACGGCATCGTCACCCAGGAGAACCTGGCCCTGACGCAGCTCGCGGACGACAAGGCGTACGTCTTCGCGTACCTTTACTCGCCGTCCCCGATCCGCGGCGGAACCGGCTCGCACGGCTCGCCGATCGCGGTGCGCTGAGCACCTGAGCCACGGCCCGGAGCCCGGTGGGGAAAGGTCCCCTCCGGGCTCCGGCGAATCCCTCTCCGGGGACGGACGCGAGGTCGCCGCGCCGGAGCGTCCGGGCACTCGCAAGCGGTTCACTAGCGGGAGAACGGCATGATGCGTTCAGGATTGCGACGCCTTTTCCGGCGTCCGGCCCTTGCCGCCTTCGGATGCGCACTCTCGTTCGCCCTGGCCACGGTCCCCGCCTCCGCCTTCAATCCGTTCGCAAAGCGGGAAAGCGAGCCGGTCCCCGGTCACGATGTGCACAACCAGGCTCCGGAAGCACCCGCCGCGGCCCTGACGTGGGACGAGCTGATGAACCTCGAGGTCACCGTCGAATCGCCGGCTCCGCTCCAGACCGTCTTCCACATCTCCTATCCGGACTCCCTGAAGGCCAAGGACGGCACGGTGGTGCGGATTCGAGGGTTCATGTACCCCCTCGAGGCCGGCGAGACCCATACCTACTTCCTGCTGAGCGCCCTCCCGCCGAGTTGCCCCTTCTGTCTCCCCGCAAGCGCGCGGGGACTCGTCGAGGTCACGTGCGACGAAGGGGTTCGCTACACCCTCCAGCCGGTGCTCCTCGAAGGGCGCTTCGAGCTGATGGAGGAGGACGAAGCGATGGGAACGGGCCTGCACTACCGCCTGAACAGCGCCCGCTCGGCGAGCTGACAACGTCGGGCGCGCCGCGTCCGCGACCCGGCGCCCCCGCCGCCCGTCACCCCCTTTTCGCGGGTCCGATTCCTGCGCGGATCGAGCCATCGGACTACAGACCGTCCCCGACCTTCCCGCTATCATTTCCGGCCGTGGACGCCAATACCCTCAGCATCATCGGCACCGTGATCGGTACCGTGATCGGCACCGGCCTCGCCATCGCCGTCCTCATCATGCGCATCACCGCCCGCCTTGATGCGGACCGCCGCGCGTTCGAGGCCAAAGCCGATGCCGACCGTCGCGCGACCGATGCCAGGGCCGACGCCGACCGGCATGCGTTCGAGGCCAAGGCCGACGCGGACCGGCGCGCGCACCAGGCTTCCATGGACGCATTCCGGATCGAGATGCGCGAGATTGCGGAACGCCAGGCGCGGGTCGAAGGCCCGCGTCCCGGCCCGAGCGCTCCCGCCGACTGAACCCGCGAACCGCGCGCGTTCGGGATCGGCCTCCGACGCGGACGGGCACTCCCGGAGCGCCGAACCCCCGGCGCGGAGGGTCAGCGGCGTTCGAGGAGGACGGTCGCGACGTCGAGGCGGTATGCGCGGATGGCGGGCACCACGGACGCGACGAGGGCGATGAGCACCGCCCCCGCCGCCACGAGCCCCTCCTCCGGCACCCACCCGAGCGCCCCGAGGGAGAGGGAACGCGCCCGCTCGAGCCACTCCGCGAGGAGCCATCCCGCCGCGTGGCCGAGGGCGGTGCCGAGCGCGGTGCCGGCGACGCCGAGCACCGCCCCCTGGATGAGGACGAAGCGCAGGATCCGGCCCCGCGATGCCCCCAGGGTCCGCATGACCGCGAGGTCGTAGCGCTGCTCGTGCATCGCGTGCCAGAGCGCGATGAAGAGGCTGAGGGCGGAGGCGACGATGAGCACCCCGGCGAACGCCCGGAACGCGTCGAGGCCGGTCCCCACGAGATGGAAGAGCCGCGCGGTCTCCTGGGCCGGGGAGGCGGCCTGGAGCTTCGTTCCGGCATTGATGGCGCGCGGGAGCGAGATCGCGGCGACCGGGGTCCGATAGCGGACCAGCATGACGGTAACCTCCTTGTCCCCGGCGGGAAGGCCGGTCGCCGCGGAGTCGTCGGCCCCGGAACCGACCTCGGCCTCCGCCTTCGCCGGCATGGTCCCGGACGTGTCGTGGACCGCGTGCACCTCCCACACCGAGGCGCTGTTGACGAGGATGAGCCGATCGAGCACGGTGCCGGTCTCCCTCAGCACCCCCACGACCCGGTACGGATCCTCGTCGTGGTGGAAACCCGAGTCGCCCTCGAGGCCGTGCGCCCCGACGAAGGACGAACCGGTCCGAAGGCCGGTCTCGCGAGCCGTCCGCGACCCCAGCACCGCCTCCATCGATCGTTCCCACAGGCGCCCTTCGGCGAGCCGCCCCGCATAGTGGTCCACGTAGGCCGGGGTCGTGCCGACGATGCGAAATCCGCGGTAGGCATCTCCGAGGGAGAGGGGGATCACGCCCGCGACCATCGGATGGCGGGCGATGTCGCGGAGCTCGGGGAGCCGGACGTTTCCGGTCGGGACGTCGATGTGGAAGACGGAGGAGAGCACGAGTTGAAGGCCGCTCCCCTTGGCCCCGACCACGAGGTCGATGCCGCGCGCGTCGCGCCCGAGGCGGTCCTCCAGCGCGCGCTCAAAGAGGAGCAGGACGACCACCGTCGCGATCCCGAGCATGAGGAGGAGCACGGTCAGGACGGCCGGCAACGGCCGGCGCGAGACGGTGCGAAGGCCGAGGAGGAGCGCGTTCACCGGGCCGGTCCGCCCTCCGGCGCATCCAGCGAGAGGCTGCGCTCGAATCGGCCGCGCAGGCGCGAGTCGTGGGTCGCCACGACGAGGGTGGCCCCGTGCCGGGCGGCCTCCGCCTGGATGAGGGCCGCGACCCGCGCGCAGCTCCCGTCGTCGAGGCTCGAGGTCGGCTCGTCGGCGAGGATGACCCCCGGCCGGTTGACGACCGCCCGGGCGAGCGCGACCCGCTGCGCCTGCCCGTGCGAAAGGGTGGAGGGGCGGGCACGGGCAAGCTCCCCCACCCCGAGGTCCTCTAGCACCTCCCGGCAACGCGCCCGGTCCTCGGGGAGGCCCGCAAGACGGCGGGCGAGGCGCACGTTGTCGAACACGCTCATGGTGTCGAGGAGGTGAAAGGTCTGGAGCAGCAGCCCGACGGAACGCCCCCGGAAGCGGTCGCGGGCGGAGGGCGAAAGGGTGGAGAGGTCCTGCCCGGCCACCCGGACCTCCCCCGCGCGGGGCGTCGCGAGCCCTGCAAGCAGATGCAGCAGGGTGCTCTTGCCGGAGCCGGAACGGCCGACGACGAGGCAGTGCTCGCCGTCCCCGACCCGCCAGGACGGCAGGTCGAGCACGGTCTGCCCGCCGAACCCGTGCTCAAGATTCTCTACTTCGACCATCCGCCCGCCACGTCGCTCCGCCGGGTTCGATCACGCTGCCTTGTATCACGCCCGCAAGGCGTGCCATACCCCCGTACGGCGGGCGCGCGGGCGGTCCGGTCCGCGGGAAACCGGCCGGGATCACGACCCCTCGGCCGGCGGGGGCTCCACCGCCGCCGAGCGTCGTTCGAGCCGGCGCAACCACACCCCCATCACCTTTGCCGCCTGCGCGTCCCCCCGGCGCTCCGCCGCGTCGATCCCGCGCCGCCACGCGGACGCGGCCTCCTCCGGTCGCGATGCCCGTTCGAAGGCACGCCCGAGGTGTTGCCAGGCCGCGGAGTAGTCGGGGTCGAGCTCGACGGCGCGCGTGAGATGGCGCATGGCGGCGCCGGCGTCGTCGCGCTTGAGGTACTGCGTTCCCAGGGTGAGGCGCAGCATGGGGCTCTCCCGCCCCGCGGCCAGCATGGCTTCGAATCGCTCCACCGTGTCCACCGTCCGGGGCGCGCTCCGCGCGTGGTCCGGCCCTACCGCGAACCGAAGAGGGCGCGGGCGCTCATGCGGCTCATCCTCCCCCGCCGACGGCCGCCGCCACGCGCACCGACCGCGACGTCTCCGCGACCCCGCCGACCCCGCGCCGGACGAGCCACTCCCCGAGCCCGTCGTTCACCCGGCGACAGACGAGGGGGTCGTAGAAGAGGGCGGTCCCAATCCCGACCGCGCTCGCCCCCGCGAGCAGGAACTCGATGGCGTCCTCGGGGCTCGCGATGCCCCCCTGGCCGATGATTGGGACTCCGTGCCGGGCGGCAACCTGGTGCACCTGGTACACGAGGTGAAGGGCGAGCGGCTTGATCGCCGGGCCGGACAGTCCGGCCCGGACCGCGCCGATGACCGGTCGCCCGGTATCGACGTCGATCGCCATCCCGACGAAGGTGTTGACGACGGCAAGACCGTCCGTCCCGGCTTCGATGCAAAGTCGCGCATTCTCGGAGACGTCGGTCTGGTTCGGCGAGAGCTTGGTGAAGAGCGGCTTCCCGGTCGCGCGCCGGCACGCTTCCACCACCCGGGCGGACATTATCGGATCGTTCCCGAAGATGAGGCCGCCCTCCTCCACGTTGGGACACGAGATGTTGATCTCGATGGCGTCCACCGGGGAATCGTCGAAGCGGCGCGCAAGCTCCTCGTACTCGCCGACGGTGGCGCCCGCAATGTTGGCGAAGAAGCGGGTCTCGCCGAAGTCGAGGGCGGGAAGGATCCGGTCGATCACCTCAAGGCTCCCCGGGTTCTGAAGCCCGATGGAGTTGAGCATCCCGCACGGGGTCTCGAACACGCGGTGCGGCGGGTTGCCGAGCCGGGGCTCGAGGGTCGTGCCCTTGAGGCAGACGGCCCCCGCGTCGCGGTTGCTGAAGCCCTCGACCCGGGTGTACTCCTCACCGAACCCCACGCACCCGGAGAGGAGTACGATCGGGGAAGAGAGGGTGAGGCCGCACAGCTCGACGGCGAGGCTCGGACGCGTTTCATGGAGCTCTCGCGCGACGGCGGCGGATGGCATGGCGAACCCCGCGGTGGAACAGGCGCCCGGTCGACGGTGGACGATTATAGTCGGGCGGCTCCGTTCCCGACACGGCCCGCCGGGCCAGGCGTGCAGGTCGGACAATCGATGCCCTGCCTTGCCTCATGGCACGGTCTGCGCCTCCGGCCCGCCCCGGTCTCCGGGGCCGCATTCCGGGGGTGCCGCCGGCGCCGCACGGCCCCCCGGCGGCGGTTCGACTCGAACCGGCGAGGCCCGGCACGGGCCCGGCCCGGCCCTCGACGTTTGACCCGCCATCCGAAGCGCGGTAAAAGGTGCCGCCGCCCGACACTTCGGACCGGGCACGCTCGCCCCGCGCACCAGGCCGGAACGGATGAGCAATCGTCTTGAAGTCATCGACACCGCAAAGTCGTTCGGGGGCGTGCTCGCCCTCAGCGAAGCGACCCTGACCGCGGAGTCGAAGAAGATCCTCGCCATCATCGGCCCCAACGGAGCGGGCAAGACCACCCTCATCAACGTGGTGAGCGGGGTCTATCCCCCCGACGATGGGAGAGTCCTGCTCAACGGGACGGACATTACCGGCCGCCGGGCCTTCGAGGTCGCCCGGCACGGGATCGCCCGCACGTTCCAGAACGTGGCCCTCTTCGCCGGAATGTCGGTCCTCGACAACATCCTCCTCGGCCGCAACATGCTGATGAAGAGCGGCGTGCTCAAGTGCGGGGTGTTCTGGGGCTCGGCC
>JAJDXW010000120.1 GCA_022823045.1 Gammaproteobacteria bacterium | reverse complement strand
CCGCTCAAGGACCTCTTCCAGGAGCTCGGGGTTCCTCCCTGGGAGCGGGCCGGGCAGCCCCTCGTATACGCCGGGGAGCAACTGGCGGCGGCGCCCGGACTCTTCCTCTGCGACCCCTTCGCGGCCGGGGCCGGGGAGCCCGCCTGGCGCCTCGAGTGGACGCCCCGCGAGCCCGCGTAGACCTCCTCAGTCGGATTCGCGCGCCGGAGCGATCGCCACGAGATCGAACTTCGCGAGCCAGAGCAGGGTGCGCACGAGCCGGCGCCGGTCGTCGGGATGCGTTGCGGCGAGCTCGCCCGCCCGGGCCGGGCCGGACGCGAGCCGCGCCACCAGGGCATCCACCTCCGCGTCCGGAAGGAAGGCGTGGGGGACGAACCGGTGGAGGGTCCCCGCGCGAAGACGCGCGAGGTCCGCGGCCGGATCCTCGCTCTTTGCCGCGACGACGGTGCGGGCGCCGAGGAGCGCGGTGGGATAGCTCCGGTAGATCGAGAACGGGTCCGGGTAGTCGACCCGTGCCGGCTCCCCGCGCGGGTCGCGCATCGCCATCCCGTCGCCGCTCGCCCGGAGCTCCGCGAGCTCGGCCCAGAGGTCCTGGTACGCGCCGATCACCACCCGCCAGTCGTAGAGCCGCCGCGCGCGCGCGCGGCCCGCCGCCCCGAGGCGGGTGCGCAGCTCCCGGTCGGTCGCGAGCCTCGCGACCGCCTCCGCGCAGGCCTCGACGTCGACCGCCGTCGCGAGACTGGCGATGCCGATGAGCTGGTCGTAGCGATCGACGCCGGCCGCGTAGCGATCGGCGATGTCGACCCCCGCGCCGGGCGGGGCGGTGGTGGTGGGCACGCGGAAGCCGGTCTCGCCGTCCACCACCGTGTCGCGGTAGCCGTTCCAGTCGCTCACCACGCAGGGGAGCCCCGCCGCCATCGCTTCGACGGGGGTGAGCCCGAAGGTCTCCTGGATGTTGTCGGAGAGCGAGACGAAGAGGTCGGCGGCCCGCAGGGAGGCGAGGATTCCCCGGCCGCGCGGACCGTCCGCGCCGTCGACGAAGTGCACCCTCGCGGCACCCGCGAACCGGGCCGCGGCGTTCCGGAACTCCGTCCCGGTTCCCTCGTTCGGGAACTGTCCCGCGAGCACGAGGTGGAGGCGCCCGCCCCGCATCCGCTCCGCCGCCCGGGCCGCCGCGAGGTACATCGGGGTGGGATGCGCCTTCCCGTGGAACGAAAGGCGCCCGACGAAGAGCGCGACGACATCGCGGCGGCCGATCCCGAGCCGGGACCGGAGGCCGGACCCGCTCTCCGGGCCGGCCGCGCCGGTGGCGTCGTCGCCCGGGCCCGGCCCGTAGGCGTCGCAGTCGACCCCGAGCGGGATCACCGGGAGGCGCACCGGGGAGCGGAGTCGCCCGCCGCCGCCCCGGCGTTCGAGGTATCGGGCGTGCCCGGCGAGGATCCGCTCGACCGCGTCCCGCACCGCTACCGAGGTGCAGACGAGGGCGTCCCACGGCTGGGTCGGCGCAACGAGATACCGCCCGAGCGCGCTCGCGACCCGGTTCGTGGCGACGGTGTGGGTGACCCCGCAGAGGCTGTAGTCGCGCTCGCTCCCGAAGCGGCGGTTCCATGCCTCGCGTTCGAGCCCCGGCCCGGGCACGAAGACCGTTCCGGCCGCGCGCAGGGTCCTCCGGTCGAGCGGACGGGCCCACACGATCGGACGCTTCCCGGGGTCGAGCCGCCTCGCCAGGGCCCGGAAGTCCTCGAAGTGCTCGCGCGAGGGGCCGAGCACGACGAGCCGGTCCGTGCCGCCATGCTCGATGAAGCCCCGGACGAAGCCCGCCCCGGCGGACTGCCGGCCCCGAACCGCATTGCGGTCGATCCGGTACCCGTCCGGATGGTAGAGGAGCGCGCAGTTCGGGCGGGAGGATCTCGGCTTCGTCGTCATCGGGCCAAGATAGCAGGGTTGGTAAGCGGCTTCGGGTTTCGCTATGCTCGCGCGGTGCGGAAGGAACCCGGATGAAGCTGGCGGGTTCCGCCCGCCTGCCCGGCCCCGCGTGACGAAGACGAGAGGGAGAGAACGATGGCCGACTCCAACGACAACAACGTGACGGGAACGCCTGTGCGCGAGCTGATCCTCGGGACCGACGAGGCCGAGACCATCGACGGCGCCGGCGGCAGCGACATCGTCGACGGAAGCGGCGGCAACGACTCCATCAAGGGCGGCGACGATTCCCCTTGGGACAGGTGGTTCGGCGACGACGACATCCTGATGGGGGGAAGCGGCGACGATACCGTCGATGGCGGCGGCGGCAGTGACATCATCCTCGGCGGGAGCGGCAACGACAGCCTCATCGGGGGTGAGGGCAGCGACATCATCCGGGGCGGGACCGGCAACGACGTCATCGAGGGTGGCGAGGGCCACGACATCCTCCTCGGAGACGGCGGTGACGACCTCATCGACGGCGGCGCGGGCAACGACCTTCTCCTGGGCGGGTTCGGCAACGACACCCTGACGGGCGGGGTGGGCAACGACCTGCTCTACGGCGGGCCCGGAGACGATTCCCTCGACGGCGGGACCGGCGACGACACCCTCGTCGGCGGGGAGGGCAACGACACCCTGACGGGCGGCGAGGGGGCCGACACCTTCGTCATCCTCGCGGAGTCCGGCACCACCACGATCACCGACTTCGACATCGCGAACGACACCCTCGACCTCGGCGAGCTGGACGCAAACGTCACGCTCGATCTTCTGCTCGCGAACATCACCGACCTCCCCGGCGATCCGGGCGGGGTGACCATCGACCTCACCGACTTCGGCGGGGGCACCCTCGTCCTCGAGGGGGTTACCAAGGCCGACCTCATGGACGGCGAGGCCCTCGACGCTTCGCTCTTCGACTTCGACGACGTGCGCTGGGGTGACGATGACGAGGGGAACCTCGCCGATTCCCTCGACGGCGGGATCGGCGACGACACCCTCATCGGCGGGGAGGGCAACGACACCCTGACGGGCGGCGAGGGTGCCGACACCTTCATCTTCGGAGCCGGCCACGGCGACGACACGATCACCGACTTCGACGTCGACAACGACCTCATCGACCTCGGCGGCCTCACCGCACGCCTCACCCCCGAGCTTCTGCTCGCGAAGATCACCGAGCTGGCGGACGGCAACAACGACGGCACCGCGGACGGGGTGACCATCGATCTCACCGAGTTCGGCGGGGGCGTCATCACCCTCGAGGGGGTCACCAGGGCCGACCTCATGGACGGAAACGGCCTGAACACGGATCTCTTCGACTTCGGGCTTCTGGGCGACGACACCGTCGAGGGCACCACCGCCGGCGAGTGGATCACCGGCGGGTTCGGGCACGATTCGATGACGGGCGGCGGGGGCGCGGACATCTTCGTCTTCGGCGACGGCCACGGCAACGACACGATCACCGACTTCGACATCGCGGACGACGTGATCGATCTGCGCCGCATGACCACCGCGATCACCACCGAGCAGCTCCTCGCGAAGGTGACCGACCTTCCCGACAGCGACAACAGCGGCTCGCCCGACGGGTTGACCATCGATCTCACCGAGTTCGGCGGGGGCGTCATCACTCTCGAGGGGGTTACCAGGGCCGACCTGATGGACGGTGGGGGGCTGCGCGTCCTGCTCCCCGACGGCTCCACCCCGGGAACGTGGGTTTCGCATCACGAGGGAGACACGGAGGTGACCGTCGGGGAGGGCGCGGACGTCGTCTGGCTCGGCGAAGGCAACGACACCATCGACGCTCTCGGCGGCGACGACTGGGTCCTGGGCGAGGAGGGGGACGACTCCATCGCCGGGGGCGCCGGCGACGACGTGCTCCTCGGTGGGGAGGGCAACGACTCGATCGCGGCCGGGGACGACCACGACAACGTTTGGGGTGGCGAAGGCAACGACACCATCGACGGCGGCGAAGGCAACGACTGGCTGCGGGGTGACGGGGGCGACGACTCCATCACCGGCGGGGCCGGCGACGACGTCATCTGGGGCGGGGCCGGCAACGACGTAATCGAGGGCGGCACCGGCGACGACTTGCTCGTCGGCGGGACCGGCGACGACACCATCGACGGTGGCGACGGGCACGACTTCATCTGGGGCGGGTCCGGAAACGACAGCCTGACCGGCGGGACCGGGTCCGACACCTTCGGCTTCGGCGCGACCCACGGCGACGACACGATCACCGATTTCGAGGACGGAACCGACATCATCGACTTGAGCGCCCTTGATGGGGTCAACCAGCTCGGCGACCTGACGATCACGGCGGACGGCAGCGATACGCTGATCGACACCGGCCAGGGCACGATCAGGCTGGAGGGTGTCTCGAGCGCCGACCTCGACGCGAGCAACTTCGTGTTCTCGACGACCGGTGACGGCGGCGCCGACACCATCACGGGCGGCGACGGCGACGACACCATCGACGGCCTTGGCGGCAACGACGCCCTGACCGGTGGCGGCGGAGCGGACACCTTCGTGTTCCAGGCGGACCACGGCGCGGACCGCATCACCGACTTCACGGACGGCGAGGACCTCATCGACGTGAGCGCCCTCGGGATCACCGACCTGTCCGGACTCACCTTCACGACCAACACGGATGGAAACGTCGTCATCGACACCGGCACCGACGGCGGCACGATCGAGCTCGAAGGGGTGACCGACGTCGCCCTCCTCACCGAGGAGGACTTCATCTTTGCTCCGCCCGCGGACGACGGCATGTGACGCCCGCCGGAGCACGGCCATGATCTGCGGCGAGCCGCCGCCCGGGACGGGCCGCGGCTCTCCAGCCTGACCGCGCGCGTTCCGGGAGAACACCGGCAGGCCGGATCGGCGGAGCGCAATCCGGCTTCGCGCGACTTCGCGCGGAATCGGAAGATCCGATGACGCCTCAGGGACCCCCGTCGCGGCCTTCTTCCGCGATCCGCAGCAGATACTCCCCATAGCGGTTGCCGCGAAGGCGACGGCCGAGGGCGGCGAGTTCGTCGCGGCCGATCCACCCGTTCCGGAACGCGACCTCCTCGGGCACCGCGATGCGCTGGTTCTGGCGCTTCTCGATGGTCTGTACGAAGGCGGCCGCTTCCACGAGGCTGTCGTGGGTTCCCGTATCGAACCAGGCGAACCCCCGGCCGAGCCGCTCCACGAAGAGGTCCCCCCGTTCGAGGTAGCGCCGGTTGACGTCGGTTATCTCGAGCTCGCCGCGCGCGCTCGGCTTCAGGTCCGCGGCGATCCGGACGACGTCGTTGTCGTAGAAGTAGAGCCCGGTCACCGCCCACCGCGACCGCGACCGCGGCCGCGCGGGCTTCTCCTCGATGGCGCTCGCGCGCCCCCGCTCGTCGAGTGCGACCACCCCGTAGCGCTCGGGGTCGTGGACCTGGCAGGCGAAGATGGTGGCTCCCGCCGGCCGGCCGCCCGCGGCCCGAAGCCTCTCGGTGAGGCCGTGCCCATGGAAGAGATTGTCCCCGAGGGCGAGCGCGCAGGCGTCGGTCCCGATGAACTCCCGGCCGATCCGGAACGCTTCGGCGATGCCGCCGGGGCTTGGCTGCATCGCATGGCCGATGGCGACCCCCCACCGGCTCCCGTCGCCGAGGAGGTGCCGGAAGGCGGGAGCATCCCGGGGCGTGGTGATGACGAGGAGGTCCCGGATCCCGGCGAGCATGAGGACGCTCAACGGGTAGTAGATCAACGGCTTGTCGTAGACCGGGAGGAGCTGCTTGCTCACCGCGCTCGTGATTGGCCACAGCCGCGACCCTTCGCCGCCGGCGAGGATGATGCCCTTCATGCCGCGAGGTGTCCCCGGGCGCGAAGGTAGCGGTCGAGGGCGTCCGGCCAGGCCGGCATCGGTCCGAACGCGGCCGAAACCCTCGCGTTGTCGAGCACGCTGTAGCGCGGGCGGACGGCGCGCGCCGGGTGGTCGCGGGTGGCGCACGGCATGACCGCCGCCTCCGCACCGGCGCGGCGAAGGATCGCGCGGGCGAACTCGAACCAGGTCGACGCGCCCGAGTTGACCGCGTGGTAGAGCCCCGGCTCGCACCCTTGCACCAGCATTTTCAACACGACCTCGGCGACGTCGGCGGCGGCGGTCGGGGACATGGCCTGATCGTCGACGACGCGCAGGGCCCCGTTCTCGCGGGCGGAGCGGATCACGGACTCGACGAAGTTGCCGCCCCGCCCGGCTGCTCCCGCGACCCCGAAGAGCGAGGCGGTGCGGACGATGACCGCGTCGTCGCAGCCAAGCCGGGCGAGGCTCTCGCCCATCGCCTTGGAGGCCCCGTAGACATTGACCGGCGCGGTCGGATCCTCCTCGCGAAGCGGCCGGCGGCGCCCCGCGTCGCCGCCGAACACGTAGTCGGTGCTGACGTGGACGAACCGGGCGCGGCGCGCGGAGCAGACCCGGGCCATCGCCTCCACCGCGTGCGCATTGACCTTGAAGGCGAGGGCGGCCTCATCCTCCGCGTCGTCCACCCGGGTGAAGCCCGCGCAGTTGACGAGCACGTCGAAGTCGAGGCCGCCGGCCACCCGCTCGACCGCTCCCCGCTCCGCGAGGTCCAGCTTGTCCCGGCCGAGCGGAATCAGCTCGATCGCACCCCCCGACGCCGCGTGGGCGCGACGGATCTCGGAGCCGAGCTGACCGTCCGGGCCGAGGAGCAGCGCTCTGCGGCGCATCGATCCGGCTATCCGGCGCCGAGACCCTGGCGCCGGCGGTCCTCGAAGCCCCCGGCGCGGATCTCCTGCCACCACCGGCGGTTCTCGAGATACCACCGAACCGTCCGTCCGAGACCCTCGTCGAGGTCCACGGCCGGCCGCCATCCGAGCTCGCGGCGCACGCGACCGGAATCGAGAGCGTAGCGCCGGTCATGTCCCGGGCGGTCCGGGACGAGGGTGACGAGGTCCGCGTGGGGGCACCACGGGCTGTCCGGCACGAGCTCGTCCATCCGGGCGCAGATCGCCCGCACCAGATCGAGGTTCGTCGTCCCGGCGCCCGCCCCCACGTTGTAGACCCCCCCGGGCTCCCCCCGCTCGACGATGGACTCGAGCGCGTGCACGTGGTCCTCGACGAAGAGCCAGTCGCGGACATGCCGGCCGTCTCCGTAGACGGGGATCGGCCGGCCCTCCAGGGCCGCGAGGATGGCGACCGGCACCAGCTTCTCCGGCATCTGGCGCGGGCCGTAGCTGTTGGAGCCGTGGCTCGTCAGGACCGGCAGCCCGAAGGTCCGGTGCCAGGCCCGGGCGAAGTGGTCCGAAGCCGCCTTGCTCGCGGCGTAGGGGGAGTTGGGACGGCAGGGGCTCGCCTCGGTGAAGGCGCCGGCATCCCCGTCCCCGAGCGAGCCGTAGACCTCGTCGGTCGAGACGTGGAGGAAGCGAAATGCCTCCCGCTCCGGGGCGGGGAGATCCCGCCAGTACCCGGTCGTGGCCGCGAGCAGAGCCGCGGTGCCCTCGACGTTGGTGGTCACGAAGTCCATGGGGGCGTCGATGGAGCGGTCGACGTGCGATTCGGCCGCGAGATGGATCACCGCCTCGGGGCGGCCCTCGGCAAGGATGCGGCGCATGGCGGCGCCGTCCCGGATGTCGGCCCGTTCGAGGGCATGGTTCGGGGCATCGAGGGCGCTCCCCAGCGACGCGGGGCGGCCCGCGTAGGTCAGGAGGTCGACGGTGACGACCCGCCTGCCCGCGGCCACCAGTCGGCGCACCATGCAGGAGCCGATGAACCCCGCTCCGCCGGTCACCAGCACGCGTTCCAACCCCATCATGCGCTCTCGCCGGCGCCCGGTCCGAACGGCGTCACGAGCTCCCCGAGCGTCGGCTGCCGCCGGTCCCGGTCCGAGAGCACCGCGTCGCGCTCCGGGAGCGGCCACCGGATCCCGAGGGCGGGATCATTCCACAGGAGCCCCCGTTCCCGGTCAGGCGCGTAGTGATCGCTCACCTTGTAGACCACCTCGGTGTCGGGTTCGAGGGTCATGAAGCCGTGGGCGAAGCCAACCGGGACCAGCAACTGGTTCCCCGCCTCGGCGGAGAGGACCGCGCTCGCGTGCCGGCGGTAGGTGGGTGAGCCCCGCCGGAGGTCGACGGCGACATCGAACACCGACCCCCGCACGACCCGCACCAGCTTGACCTGGGCGCGGGGCGGGGCCTGGAAATGCAGCCCGCGCACCGTTCCCCTCCTCCGCGACGACGAGTGGTTGTCCTGCACGAACTCGACGTCGATTCCGGCCTCGGCGAGCGCCCTGCGGTTGTACACCTCCGCGAGGAATCCCCGGTCATCGCCGAGGCGTTCCGGGATCAGCATCTTGACCTCCGGGATGGACAGCTCCCGAACTTCCATCGCGCGCCCCGTCCTCCGACCTGGCCCGGGCCGGGCAGCGGCGCCGCCTGCCGCCCACCTCCCGGAAAGCGACATTCTATGCACCAAGGGCCGGGGAGACGGGGGTATCATCACCCCCCGTCCGGGCCGTCCGGGCCGTCCGGGATCAGTCCGGTGCGTATTCTGTTCCTGCACAACAACTTCCCCGCCCAGTTCGGGCCCGTCGCCCGGCTCCTCTCGGAGCGGGGCCACGACGTGACCTTCGGCACCCGCTGGACGGGGGACGCCCCGGACTGGCTGCGGATGGTGCGATACAAGCCGCACCGGGCGGTCCGGCGGGAGCAGCACCCCTACCTCGCGTTCGTGGAGTCCGCGGTCCTCAACGGGCAGGCCCTCGCGCGCGTCGGGTGGAAGCTGAAGGAAGAGGGCTACTCTCCCGACCTCGTGGTGGCCCATTCGGGGTGGGGTCCCGGCCTCTACGTCCGGGACGTCTGGCCCGACGCTAGGTACGTCGGCTACTTCGAGTGGTACTACCGGTCGCGGGGCGGGGACGTCGGGTTCCTCGAACCGCCGACGCGCGATGACGAGCACCGGATCCGGACCCTCAACGCGGCCATCCTTCTCGACCTCGCCGCGTGCAACTGGGGCCTTGCTCCGACCGCCTGGCAGGCATCGCGGTTTCCGAGGGCGCTCCGGCGGAAGCTTACCGTGCAGCACGACGGGGTGGACACCGACTACTTCGCACCGGAGCCGGGCCGGCGGTTCGCCCTGCCGGGGCTGGATCTCTCCCACGCCGGCGAGATCATCACCTACGTATCGCGGGGCATGGAGCCCTACCGCGGCTTCCCCCAGGCGATGGCCGCCTTCGCGGCGGTCCAGAGGCGCCGCCCCCGCGCCCACGTCGTCATCGTCGGCGAGGATCGGGTGGCCTACGGGCGGCGGCTCGCCGGCGGCGACACCTATCGACAGAAGATGCTGCGCGAGCTCGATCTCGACCTCGACCGCCTCCACTTCACCGGGCGGCTGCCCCGCAACCTCTATCGAGAGGTCCTCCTCGCCTCCTCCGTGCACGTCTACCTGACCATTCCGTTCGTGCTCTCGTGGTCGATGATCGAGGCGATGAGCGCCGGCTGCCTCCTCGTCGCATCGGATACCGAACCGGTGCGCGAGGTGGTCCGCGACGGGGAGAACGGGCTCCTCGTCGACTTCTTCGACACCGGTGCGCTCGCCGACCGGATCTGCGAGGCCCTCGACGGCTCCCGGGTCTTCGAGCCCCTGCGCGAGGCGGCGCGGCAAACCGCGGTGGAGCGTTACGCCGCCTCGCGGCTCGTGCCGCAGCGCGCCCGGCTCCTCGAGGTGGTGGCGGACGCGGTGCTGGACGGCTGACGGAGCAGGTTCATGTGCGCGTCGATCACGGGCGTGCTATAACAGCATGCAGGCAGCCGTTCGCGCGCGGGTGCGGTGCGTGGAGTCAGGGCTCGAAGACGGACGGTGGCGTGATGACATGCGAGGCTTCGGCCACGGCGCCTTCCCGACTCGGGAACGGTCCGGGAAGGCCGCGGCGGGGGGAATGCGGAACGCTCGTGGCCGTGGGGCATCCCGCTCCGCGGGCGTCGGGCGGCGGGTGCGGCCCGAGGATGCCGAGGCGTCCGGACCGGGTCTGATGTAGCTTGCCGATGGCGGACCACCGGCACGGCGACCGGGAGATCCGGACGGCGCTCTCCGAGAGTCGCCGGTTGTTCCTCTCGTGCGGACTCTTCAGCGTGGGCGTCAACCTGCTGATGCTCACCGGGCCGCTCTTCATGCTCCAGGTCTACGACCGGGTGCTCGCCTCGAAGTCGGAGGCGACCTTGGTCACCCTCGCCGCCATCGCGGCGTTCCTCTTCCTGATGATGGGTGTCCTCGACCACGCCCGGGGGAGGGTGCTCGCCTTCGCCGGCGCGCGCCTTCAGGAGCGCCTCGACGCCCGGGTCATCCGGGCCATCCTCGCCCGCGCGGTCTCCCCCGCGGAGCGCTCCCGCCCCGCTACCGGGCTCCGCGACCTCGAGGCGATCCAGCAATTCGCGACGAGTTCGGGGCCGTTCGCGTTCTTCGACGCGCCGTGGACCCCGGTGTTCCTCGCGACACTCTTCATGTTTCACTGGCTGCTGGGGGTCCTCGCCGCGCTCTCCGGCTGCCTGCTGCTCCTCATCGCCCTCCTCAACCAGGCCGGAACGAGCCGTCTCCACCGGGAGGCGCGGGAGGCGACCGCGAGGTCGGGGCACTTCATCGAGCAGATGCGCGTGGGCGGTGAGACGGTGCAGGGTCTCGGCATGCAGGACGCGGTGATCGCCCGGTCGGCGACCCTGCGCGGGGAGCTCCTGGACACCTCGCTCGCGGTGTCCCACCGGAGTGGCTTCTACGGATCGGTGACGCGGACCCTGCGGCTCTTCCTCCAGTCGATGATGCTCGGCCTTGGCGCGTGGCTCGCGATCCGCGGCGAGGTGACCCCGGGAGTCATGATCGCCGCGTCGATTCTCCTGGGACGGGCGCTCGCCCCGATCGACCAGGCGGTCGCGCAGTGGCCGATGCTGCAGCGGGTGGTCGCCGCACGGCGTTCGCTCATCGCCCTGCTCCGGGAGACGCCGCCCGCTCCGGACCGTACCGCCCTGCCCCCCCCCCGCGCGATCCTCGAAGCGCAGAACCTCTCCGTTGTCGCGCCCGGGGCGCGGACGGCGGGGGTGCGGGGGGCTTCTCTGCGCCTCGAGCCGGGGCAGGCGGCAGGGATCGCCGGCCCCTCGGCGGCGGGCAAGTCCACGCTCGCCCGCGCGCTCGCCGGAGTCTGGTCACCGCTCGGAGGCTCGGTCCGTCTCGATGAGGCCGAGCTCGATCACTACGGCGAGGAGCTCGGGCGCTACGTGGGGTATCTTCCGCAGGAGGTGGTCCTCTTCGACGGCACGGTGGCGGAGAACATCTCCCGCTTCTCTCCCGACGCGGACGACGACGAGGTCGTCAACGCGGCGAAACGCACCGGGGCGCACGAGATGATCCTCGGCCTCCCCGGCGGGTACGACTTCCAGGTGTCGGCGGGCGGTGCGGCGCTCTCGGGCGGCCAGCGCCAGCGGATCGCGCTCGCGCGGGCGTTCTACGGCTCGCCGGTGGTGGTGGTCATGGACGAACCCGACTCCAACCTCGACGCCGAGGGAACGATGGCCCTCGCCCGCGCGGTGGACGGCCACAAGAAGCGGGGCGGAGCGGCGGTCATCGTCGCCCATCGCCACGGCGCGTTCGCACAGTGCGACACGGTGTACCTGATGAAGAACGGGCGTCCCGTGCCCGCGACCGCGGAGCCGCGCAGGGCCCCGGTGCGGCCGCTCCAGGCGGTGGAGGGCCGAGGGGGCGCGGACGCGCGCGGGACGGAAGCCGGTCGCCCGGCCCCCGGACGGGACGCATCGGGCTCTCCGGCGAGACAGGGGCGACAGGGGAGGCAGGGCAGGTCCTACTCCATTCGCGCCTCCGAAAGCGGGCGGGACGAGCGGGTCGCCCGGGCCATCGAGCGGGTGTCGGGTTCGGGCGAGTCCCCGTCCGGTCCGGGTGAGCGTGGCGCCGCCGCCGAGAGGCTCGGCCGGGACGGCACGTCGTGACCACCGGTTCCCGCCCCCGTCGCGGCGCCCGCCGGTACACGGAGCGCCGGGCCCTCATCCTCGGGTTCGGAGGGTTGGTGGTGCTCGTCGGCGGCCTCGCCGCGTGGAGCGTGTTCGCCTCGATCTCGGGTGCGGTCATCGCCTCGGGACGGGTGGCGGTCGAGACCCGCAACCAGGTCGTCGAGCACATCGACGGCGGTACGGTGAGCGAGATCCTGGTCCGCGACGGAGATGCGGTGGCGACGGACGAGGTGCTGATCCGCTTCAGCGACACCCTGCTTCGCTCGGAGGAGGCGATCCTCGATAACCAGCATGCCGAGCTCGTGGCCCGCCGGAATCGGCTGGAGGCGGAGTTCCGTGACGCCGGCGAGATCGCCTGGGACGCGGAGCTCGCGTCGCTCGCGGGGACCGATCCCGGTGTCCGGAAGATCCTCGACGGCCAGGAGCGGCTCTTCCGGGCGAGGGCCGACTCCCGGGCCGGCGAGGCAGCCCGCCTTCGCAAGCGCATCGCCCAGACCGGCGAGGAGATCAAGGGGCTCGAGGCGCGGGCGCTCTCCCTGCGGCAGCAGAGCGAGCTCATCGGCCGCGAGCTCGGCGCCCACCGGGACCTCTTCGACAAGGGTCTCACGCGGATCGACCGGCTCCTCGCCCTCGAGCGGGCGGCCCGGAACCTCGAAGGCCAGGCGGGGACGAACGCGGCCGCGATCGCCCGCGCGCGGGGTCGCATCGAGGAGCTCGAGATCCAGATACTCCAGATCGACACGGTGCGAATCGAGAAGGCGGAGGAACAGGCCCGGGATGCCGCCATTCGGGAGAACCAGGTGCGCGAGCGCCTCGCGTCGGTGCGCGAGCGTCTCGGCCGGATGGAAGTGCGCGCGCCGGTGTCGGGGGTGGTGTTCGGCATGACCGTGTCCACCCCGCGCGAGGTGGTGCGGCCCGGCGAGCCCATTCTCCACCTCGTGCCCGAGGCCGCGCGCCTCATCGTGGTCGCGCGGCTCGATCCGATCCACGTGGACCAGGTCTGGCCGGGGCAGGAGGCGGTGCTCCGGTTCTCGGCCTTCCCCGCCCGGGTGACGCCGGAGCTCGCCGGGCGCGTGCGCCGGGTTTCGGCCGACGCGTTGCGCGACCTCGAGAGTGGACAGTCCTGGTACGAGGTGGAGCTCGACCTCGGGGAGCCATCCGGTACGGCGGCGACCGGGGAAGCGGAGGGCGATGCGCGCCGGCGGTGGCCTGCGCAGGATCTCGCGCTTACCCCGGGCATGCCGGTGGAGGTCCTGATCCGGACCGCGGAACGTACACTGTTGAGCTATCTGGCCCAGCCGGTCACGGACTTCTTCCACCGGGGGCTGCGCGAGGAATGACGGGCCGGCCGCCTTGCACGGGGATGGAATGACCTCCAACGACGACGTTCTCGAGATCGCGATCGCCAACGAACTGCGGGAGATCGTCGGCGCGGCGGCGAAGGTCGACGCGTTCTGCGAGGAGCGGGAGCTCTCGCCGGAGATCGCGTACGCGGTCAACCTGTCGATCGACGAGATCCTGACCAACACGATCAGCTACGGATACGACGACGACGAGCCGCACCGGATCGAGATCATCGTGCGGCTGGAAGGCGCCGCGCTCATCGTCGTCATCGTGGACGACAGCGCGCCCTTCGATCTCTCGGCGACCCCGGAGGCCGACCTCGAGGCCACTCTGGACGAACGCGAAGTGGGAGGGTTGGGCCTCTTCCTCGTGCACCAGATGATGGACAATGTCGAGTACGAGCGCGTCGACGGCTGCAACGTCGTCACCCTGACCAAGAGTACGGCCGGCACCGACTGATCCCGCCTGTCCTGCCGCCGCGGTTCGAAGAAGGGATGAATCGGTGAAATCGAATCGGGAGCGGGTCGCCTTCCGTACCTTCGGCTGCCGCCTCAACCAGTACGACACGGAGTCCATCCGGACCCTGCTCGAAGCGTCGGGACGCTACGAGTCGGTGAGCGGGGAAGCCGACGTCTACGTCGTCAACACGTGCAGCGTGACCGCGCGGGCCGACGCCTCGGCCCGCAAGGCGGTGCGGCGGATCCAAGCCGAGAACCCGGAGGCGAGGATCGTGGTCACCGGCTGCTACGCGCAGCGGGCTCCGGACGAGCTCGCCGCGCTTCCGGGGGTCTCGCTCGTGCTGGGGGCGGCGGACCGCGGGAGGGTGGTGGACGAGCTCGCGCGCACCCGGGCCGGCGAGGCGCCGCGGCTGGCGGTGGCGCCGATCGTGGAGGCCCGCAAGTTCCTCGAGGTGCCGATCACGGAGATGCGCGAGCGCCGGCGCGCGTTCGTCAAGGTCCAGGAGGGCTGCAACGAGTCCTGCTCCTTCTGCATCGTGCCGCAGACCCGCGGGGTTTCCCGGAGCCGCGCGCCGGAGGCGGTGCTCGATCAGGTGCGGCGCCTCGTGGACGGCGGCTATCCCGAGATCGTGGTCACCGGGGTGCACGCCGGGGACTACGGGTTTGATCTCGGGGGTCCCGGGGGGCTCGATCCGGGTTTCGGTCCCGGGGCGGATGTCCCAGCGATGGGGGCCGGGAGCCGGCGGCCGCTCGTTGACCTCATCGAGCGGATCCTCGCCGTGCCGGGGCTCGAGCGGTTCCGGCTGAGCTCGATCGAGCCCGCGTCGGTTGACGACGACCTCGTCTCCCTGATGGCCGGCGAGGAGCGGTTCGCCCGGCACTTCCACATCCCGATGCAGAGCGCGAACGACGAAGTGCTCACCCGCATGCGGCGCCGCTACACCGCGTCGGGGTTCCGGCGGCTCGTCGAGCGGATCGCGGAGCGGGTGCCGGACTGCGGGATCGGGACGGACGTCATCTGCGGGTTCCCGGGCGAGACCGACGCTGCCTTCGAGGACACGTTCGATGCGCTCGCCGAGCTTCCCGTCACCTATGTCACCCGTTCACGTACTCGCCGCGTCCCGGGTCCGAGTCCGCGGCCTGGAAGGACGACGTCCCCTCCGAGGTGAAGAAGCGGCGGGTCGGCGCCCTGAAGCGCCTCTCGCGCGACAAGGGGCGCATGTTCCGCGAGCGCCACGTCGGGCGGGTGGCCGGGGTCCTGCCCGAGGGACCGGACGGCGCGGGGTGGACCGACAACTACATCCGGGTGCAGATGGCGGGGTCCGGCTCCGCGCCGGATGGCCCGGGCGTGCCCGGGGTGGTCGAGGTGAAGCTCGCGGAGCTCACCGCCGACGGCATGCTCGGCGTGGTCGCGGGATGAACGATTCGGGCCGTCGCGCCGGCCGACCGCCCGAGGATGCGTCAACTTTTCAAATGGAGAGGATAAATGTCTGATATCTCGATCGATCGGGCAGCGCTCGAGGCGTTCACCCGGCAGGCCTTCGAAGCGGTCGGCATGTCCGCGGAGGATGCGGCGACCGAGGCCGAGGTCCTCATCTGGGCGAACCTTCGCGGGGTCGACTCGCACGGTGTGCAGCGGATCCCCCAGTATCTCGACTTCATCGAGAAAGGCTGGATGAACCCGCGGCCCGACATCCGGATCCTCAAGGAGTCGGCGGCGGTGCTCTACATGGAAGCGGACCGCGCGCTCGGTCCGATCCCGACCGTGCGGGCAATGCGGGCCGCGATCGGCAAGGCGCGGGAGGCCGGCATCGGCTGGGCCCTCATCCGGGACGTCACCCACCAGGGGGCGATGGGGTACTACTCGGAGATGGCGGCGGCCGAGGGAATGGCCGGCATGGCGATCGTGGCGAGCCCCCCCAACATGGCCCCGTTCGGGGCGAAGGCGGCCGGGCTCCACAACAGCCCCATCGCCTTCTCGTTTCCGACCGGCCGCGACCGGCCGATTACCCTCGACATGGCGACGAGCGTCGCGGCGGGAGGGAAGCTCAGCGTCGCGAGCGACAAGCGGGTCCCGATCCCCGCCGACTGGGCGCTCGCTGCCGACGGAAGCCCGACCACCGATCCGGACGTGGCCGCGATCCTGCTCCCGGCCGGCGGGGCGAAAGGCTCGGGGCTCGCTCTCGTCTTCCAGTGCCTGACGAGCCTGATGGCGAACAGCCCGCTCATCGCGCCGGTGCTGCGGGGGGGCGTGCGCGAGCACCGGCAGAACAGCGTGGTGGCCGCCGTCGACATCGGCTTCTTCATCGACGTGGGCGAGTACCGGGCGCTCCTCGACGAGACCGTCGACGAGCTGAAATCCCTGCCGAAGGCGGATGGCCACGAGGAGATCCTCATGCCCGGGGAGCCGGAGAACCGGACCCTGGACGCGCGGGCCCGCGACGGCATCCCCTTTCCTCCCGGCACCGTCGAGAAGCTGCGCGAGACCGCCCGGCGGCTCGATCTCGCGTCGCCCGTCTAGCGAGAGATTCGGGGTCGGAGCGAGACTTCGGGCTTCGGCGATACGGCGGGATGCAGAGCGTGAAGCCTCGCCCTGACTCCGATATTCCACGCTGAACCCGAGCTTCCCCGGCCAACGGAGTCCTGCGATGTCGAAAGTGCTCGTCGAATGCGAGGGGGCGGTCCGTACCGTCACCCTCAACCGTCCGGAGAAACGAAACGCGCTCGACGTCGAGATGCTGGACGAGCTGGAGGCGGCGTTCCCTCCCCAACCGGGGGCGGAGGAGCGGGTGGCGGTGCTGCGGGCCGCGGGCACCGTGTTCTGCGCCGGCATGGACCTCGGCCAGCGCTCCGAGAACCTCGGGCGCCCGACCCCGATCGTGGCCGCGCTCCGCGCCATCGAGAACTTCCCGCTCCCCGTCGTCGCGGTGGTGCAGGGGCACGCCATCGCGGGCGGCAACGAGATCGCGCTCCACTGCGACTTCACGGTCGCGAGCACCCGGGCCCGGTTCGGCATGTCCCTCGCGCAGGTCGGACTCGCCCCGAACTGGTTCCTCACGAAGAAGATCATCGAGAAGGGCGGCCCGGTGGCGGCCCGCGAGATGCTCCTTCTCGGTGACCCGCTACCCGCGCGCCGCATGTACGAGCTCGGGATGATCTCCCGGGTCGCCGAGCCCGGGGACCTCGAGGAGGAGGCGCAGAAACTCGTCGACCGGCTCGCCGCCAACGCACCGCTCGCGGTGCGGATCATGAAGCGGACCCTCGTGCGGCTCATGGACTTCCGCGACGCGGTCCCCCACGACGATCTCGAGGCCGAGGTCCGGCGGGTGAGCGCGTCGGACGACGCCCGGGAAGGGATCGCGGCCCGCCTCGTGCGGCGTACGCCCGAGTTCCGGGGCGCCTGAGCCGAACGAGGCATCGGCCGGATGACCGGCCGCGCGACCGCGAACGAGTCGGGCGGCAATCCGGGTTGACATCCGCCGCACGCCGCGACAATCATTTACGGAATTCCGAAGTAATTTCTCGATAATCGGAAAACGTTCGGGAACGACACCATGCCAGACGGATGGGAAGTCGGCATCGACGTTGGCGGCACGTTCACGGACGTGGTCGCAGTGAGACGAGCGTGCGGCGAGGCGCGAGCCGCGAAGGTCGCGACCCGCCCCGGCAACCGCGTGGAGGGCCTGCTCGCGGCCCTGGAGGCGGTCGGCCTCGACTGGTCGGACGTGGACGACCTCGTCCACGGAACGACCCTCATCACCAATGCCATCATCGAGGACGACCTCGCGAAGGTCGCCCTGGTCGCAACGCGAGGCTTCCGCGACACCCTGGAGATCGGACGCCAGAACCGGCGCCACCTCTATCGCCTCGATCTTCCGCCGAAGGTACCGCCCCAGGTGCCCTCCGAGCTCCGTTTCGAGGTGAACGAACGGATCGACCACGAAGGCAGGGTTCTCGAAGCGCTCGACCTCCGGTCGGTCGATGAAGCGGTGCGGAAGATCTGCGAGAGCGGCGCCGGCGCGGTTGCGGTCTCGCTGCTTCACTCCTATGCCGACCCCTCCCACGAGGAGGCGCTCGGGGAGCGGCTCCGCGAGCGTATCGCGTTCGTCGCGCTCTCGAGCCGGGTCAACCCGGAAGTCCGGGAATACGAGCGCACCGCGACGACGGCGCTCTGCGCGGGGGTCCTGCCCCTCGCGGCGACGTACCTCGATCGGCTCGAATCGGCGAAACCGTCCGGTTCGCGGCTGCACCTGTTCCACTCCGCCGGCGGCGTGGCTTCCCCCGACGCGCTCCGCGAGCTGCCGCTCGCCCTTGTCGCCTCCGGACCCGCCGCGGGGGTCGCCGCCGCCGGGAGCATCGCCCGGAGCCTCGGCACAGGCCAGGCGCTCAGCTTCGACATGGGCGGCACCACCACCGACGTGTGCCTGATCCTCGACGGCGCGGCGCAGGTGACCGGCGAGCGCGAGCTCGGCGGGCGTCCCGTGCGCCAGCCCATGGTGGCGGTGGAGTCCATCGGCGCGGGAGGCGGTTCCATCGCCCGGCTCGATCACGGGGCGCTCGCCGTCGGCCCCGAGAGCGCCGGCGCACGGCCGGGACCCGCGTGCTACGCGCTCGGCGGCGACCAGCCCACCGTGACCGACGCGAACCTCGTCCTCGGGTACATGGACCCGGAACGGCTCATCGGCGACGGGATGCGGCTCGACGAGGGCGCGGCCCGCGCTGCCCTCGACCCGGTCGCGCGGGCAATGGGGGTGGACGTCGAGACGGCCGCGCTCGGCATCGTCCGGGTCGCCAACTCCGCCATGGTGCGGGCGCTCCGCCGGGTCACCGTGGAGCGCGGCATCGACGGGCGCGGATGCACCCTGCTCGCCTTCGGCGGGGCGGGGCCCATGCACGCGGTCGAGGTGGCCCGCGCCTTCTCCATCGACGAGGTGGTCGTGCCCGCGCATTCGGGCGTGTTCTCGGCCCTCGGCTGCGCCGAGGCGGAGATGGCCTACTCCCGGCAGCGAACCCTCCGCATGGCGGTCGCCGACTGGGATCGGGAACGTCTGCACCGCGCGCGGCGGGACCTCGAGAAACAGCTCGTCGCCCCCCTCGCGGCGGCCGGACACGACGCGGGCGAGATCACCGTGGAGGAGGTCGCGGCCGTCCGCTACCGCGGTCAGAGCTATGCCGTCGAGCTCTCCGACCCGCCCTTCGAGGACGCGGCCCGCATGGGCGAGCGTTTCTTCGAACGCCACCGGAGCCTCTACGGTTTCGCGACCGAGGAGCCGTGGGAGCTGCAATCCATCCGGACCCGGGCGTTCGTGCCCCGGAGCCGCGACCGGAGCGCGCCGCTCCGTGAACGCCGGAGGGCAGAGCCCGCCCGGGTCCGGTCGCTCCCCTGCACGTTCGTCGCGGGGGAGAAGAGGATGACGCCGCGCCACGACCGTGCCGCCCTCGTCGCGGAGCGCCCCCTCGAGGGACCGCTCATCGTCGAGGACGCGTGGTCGACGACGGTGGTGCCGCCGGGCGCGACCCTGGTGCCCGACCGTGACGGCCACCTCCGCATCGACGCGGGGCGCGCAGCATGACCCTCCCGGTCGATCCCGTGACCCTCGAGGTCATTCGCCATGCGCTGACCGCGGCCGCGGAGGAGATGTCCTTGGTGGTGATGCGCTCGGCCCGTTCGCCGCTCCTTCGCGAGGCCGGCGACCTCTCTTCGGCGGTCACCGACGCGGACGGGCACCTGGTCGCGCAGGGCCGTGACATCCCGATGCACATGGGCGTCATGAGCTTCACGGTGCGCGAATTCCTGAAGCGCGTGCCGAAGGCGCGGCTCGCTCCGGGGGACGTCTGGTTCCTCAACCTCCCGGAGGTGGGCGGAAACCACTTGCCCGACGTGAAGGCGATCCGGCCGGTCTTCTTCGAGGGAGCGATCCGGGCCTTCGCCGTCAACCTCGCCCATTGGGCCGACGCCGGCGGCGCGGTCCCCGGGAGCTACGTCGCGGGCGCGACCGACGCCTGGCAGGAGGGACTGCGCATTCCTCCGGTGCGACTCTTCTCGGCCGAAGGTCCCGATCGGGAGAAGCTCGACTTCGTGCTCGCCAACGTGCGCGGGGCGGCGGAGCGCGAGGGAGACATCCTCGCCCAGATGGCGGCGACCCGGGCGGGCGAGGAACGCCTGCGGCAGATACTCGGCGAGCACGGCACCGCCACCGTGCTCGCCGCCGTCGGCGCCATTCACGACCGGGCGGAGGCGCAGATGCGCTCGGCCCTCGCGGCGGTTCCGGACGGCGCGTACGAGGGCGAGGACTGGCTCGATGACGACGCGGCGGACGGCGGGCCCGTCGCGGTGCGGGTCCGGGTGACCATCCGCGGCGACCGCGCGATCTTCGATTTCTCCGAGACCGCCGACGCGGCCCGCGGGCCCGTCAACACCACTCCGTTCATCGCCGCCGCGTCCGTGTTCTACGTGATCAAGACTCTGCTCGGCCCGCACATCCAGCCGAGCGGGGGTTGCTATCGCCCCCTCGAGATCGTCACCCGCCCGGGCTCGCTCCTCGACCCGGATCCCGAGCGCCCGGTCGTCGGCGGCAATCACGAGACGTCGCAGCGGGTCGCCGATGCCGTGTTCCGGGCCCTCGAACCGATTGGACCGGAACGGATCTCGGCGGGCGGGCCTACCACCTCCGGGCTCGTGCTGTTCGGCGGGCGGCTCCCCGACGGTGCGTGGACGACCCTGTACGAGACCCACGGCGGCGGCGAGGGCGCGCGGCATGACCGAAACGGCGCGCCGGTGGTTCGCGTCCACATGTCGAACGTCATGAACACCCCGGCCGAGGTCGTGGAAGCGGAGTATCCGATTCGAATCGAATGCCAGCGTCTGCGCCGAGGTTCGGGAGGAGCCGGCCGCCACCGGGGCGGCGACGGCCTGCACCGGGCGTACCGGATCCTCTGCGACGACATGTCGGTCACCTCGATGTTCGAGCGCCGCGTGGTGCCCCCCTACGGCCTCCGGGGAGGGGAGCCCGGGGCGCCGTTCCGGGTGACCGTCTCCCGCGCGGACGGCCGCGAGATCGAGCTCCCCGGCAAGGCGAACGTACGCCTCGGATGCGACGACGTGGTCGTGGTGGAGAGCTGCGGCGGCGGTGGCTACGGGACGCCCGAGGCGTGATGCGGAGCACGTGAACGCGAACGGCAACGGGAACAGGAGTGGCAACGGAGTTCAACCACATGGGAACGATGCGATGAGGCTCGAAGGCAGGAAGGCGATCGTCACCGGTGCCGCGAAGGGCATGGGGGCGGCGATCACGACGACCCTCGCCCGGGAAGGCGCGGACGTGGTGCTGGCCGCCCGCGACACCGCGCCGCTCGACGAGGTGGCGGAGGAGGTGCGGGCCCTCGGCCGGGACGCCTTCGTGGTGGGTTGCGACGTCACCTCGGAGGCCGAGGTCCGGGCGATGGTCGCGCGGGCGCTCGAGGTGTTCGGCGGTCGCATCGACATCCTCGTCAACGTCGCCGGGGTCACCGGGCCGATCGAGACCCCGGTGCAGGACATCGACGTCGCGGACTTCGACCACGTGGTCGCGGCCAACGAGCGCGGCACCTTCCTCCCGATCAAGTACGTGGTGCCGACCATGATCCGCCAGCGCGGGGGGAAGATCGTCAACATCGGGGGGACCTCGGGCCTTCGGGGCTACGCCATGCGCACCGCCTACAGCGCATCGAAGTGGGCGGTGCGCGGCATCACCCGGACCGTGGCCCTCGAGCTCGGCCCGCACAACATCAACGTCAACGCGGTCTGCCCCGGGATCGTGGACGGTCCCCGGATGCAGAAGCTCTGCGAAGAGAAGGCGCGGCTCCGCGGCTGGTCCGTGGACGAGGTCTACGACGAGTACGTCCAGGACATGGCCCTGAAGCGCGTGACGACCGCCGAGGACGTGGCCAACGCGGTTCTGTTCATGGCGAGCGACGAGAGCCGTCAGATCACCGGCCAGCACATCGCGATCGACGGCGGTTGGGACGTGTGACGGGAACGGCCGCGTCGGAGGATCCACCGTGTACACACCGTTCGAGCTCGAGATGCCGCGAAGCCTCGCGGACGCCCTCGATGCGCTTGGCAAGGGCGGCGATGCGGCGGCCACCCCCCTGGCGGGGGGCACGAACCTCATCGTGGACCTCCGCGCGAAGCGCGAGCGCCCCGATCGGATCGTCGGCCTCGGGGAGGTCGCGGAGCTCAAGGGCATGGAGTTCGGCGAGGACCGGATCTCCATCGGGGGCGCGACGACGGTCTCGGACCTCCTGCATTCGCCCGAAATCACGGAGGCGGCGCCGTCGCTCGCCGAGTCCGCGCGGCTCTTCGCGGGCCTCATGGTGCGCAACACGGCCACCGTCGCCGGCAACATCGCGTGCGGGTCGCCGGCCGCGGACCTCGTGCCGCCGCTGCTCTCGCTCGATGCCGAGGTGACCCTGACGAGCGCGGCGGCCACGCGGAGGGTGCCGCTCGACGAGTACTTCCTCGGCTACCGGCGCGACGTCCGGCGACCCGACGAGCTCATCACCCGCATCTCGTGGCCGCGCCTTCCCGCGTCGAGCGTCAACACCTTCTACAAGCTCGCCCGCCGCAAGGGCGACGCGATCACGGTGACCGGGGTGGCGGTGACGATCGTGGCCGCGGGCGGCATCTGCACCCGGGCCCGCATCGCGCTCGGCGCCGTCGCCCCCGTCGTGCTCCGCGCGAAGGAGGCGGAGAGCGGGCTCGAGGGGCGCGCCCTGACCCCCGCGGCCATCGACGAGGCCGCCGCGGCGGCCGCCCGCGCCGCGAGCCCCATCGACGATCTGCGGGCCTCCGCCGAGTACCGGCTCCACACCGTCGAGGCGCTCGTGCGGCGCCTCGTGTCGCAAGCCCGGGACCGGCTTGCCTGACCAAGGGAGGAGAACGATGTCCAACGACCGGACGATTGCGCTTCGCGTCAACGGCCGCGACGAACGCGCCACCGTGCCCGCGCACCGCACGCTTCTTGAGGCCCTGCGCGAGATCGGCCACCGCGAGGTGAAGAGCGGCTGCGAGAAGGGAGACTGCGGCGCGTGCGCGGTGCTCCTCGACGGCATGGCGGTGGACAGTTGCCTCACCCTCGCGTGGACGGCCGAGGGCAAGGAGGTGACGACGGTCCTCGGCCTCGGCGACCTCGACGCGCTCCATCCCGTGCAGGAGGCGTTCTCCGAGGGCGGCGCCGCCCAGTGCGGGTACTGCACGCCGGGGATCATCATCGCCTCGAAGGCGATCCTCGACGAGAACCCGAACCCGAGCGAGGACGACATCCGGGTGGGCCTCTCCGGCAACCTCTGCCGGTGCACCGGGTACACCAAGGTGTTCGAGGCGGTACGCGAGGCCGCGGCCACCCTCCGCGGGGCGGAGAGCGGGCGATGAACGCCCCCGCAACCGATCCCGGCTCTCTCCCCAACGTCCGGTTGCGGCAGGTCGGCCGGCCGCTCACCCGCACCGACGCTCCGGGCAAGGTCACGGGGCGGACGCCCTACGCGGGCGACTACGTGATGCCGAACATGCTCCACATGCGGGTGGTCCGGGCGGATCTCGCGAGCGCCCGGCTCGTGCGGCTCGACGTGTCGAAGGCGCGCTCGCTCGAGGGGGTCGCGTGCGTCCTCACCGGCGACGACCTCCCCGACCGCACCGCGTCGACGGACATTCCGGGGCAGACCGGCCAGAAGCGGCTCGACACCGGCCAGCAGATCCTCGTCAAGGAGCGGGTCCGGTACTTCGGTGAGGCCCTCGCGCTCATCGCGGCGGAGACCCGCGACATCGCAGACCACGCCACGGAGCTCGTGGAGGTCGAGCTCGAGCCCGTTCCGGGCGTCTACGACCCCATCGAGGCGCTGAAGCCGGACGCCCCCATCGTCCAGGGCACGACCAACGTAGTCGCCGAACGCCGGATCCGGAAGGGCGACGTCGACGCGGGCTTCGCGCGGGCGGACCTGATCGTCGAGAACACCTTCCGCACCCCCTTCCAGGAGCATGCCTTCCTCGAGCCCGAGGTGGGTCTCGCCTGGGTGGACGAGAACGCGGTGGTCAACATCCGGGTGTCGACGCAGGTGATCGAGCACTTCCGGCCCATCGCGGACGCGATCGGGGTGCCGCACAACCGGGTCCGGATCCGGGGCGCCCTGGTCGGCGGGGGCTTCGGCGGGAAGGAGGACCTCACCGTCGAGGTGTACCTCGCCCTGCTCGCGCTTCGCACCGGGCGTCCGGTGCGCCCCGAGTACACGCGCGAGGACTCGTTCGTCGGCCACGGCAAGCGCCACCCCTTCGTCATGACGTACCGCACGGGAGTGACCCGGGACGGACGGATCACCGCCCTCGACGTCGAGATGGTCGCGGACTCCGGGGCCTACGTGTTCCTGAGCCCCTACGTGATCCTCTACGCCCTCGTAGCCGCGCCCGGCCCCTACCGGGTCGACAACCTCAACGTCCACGCGCGGGCGGTGGCGACCAACAACATGTTCACGAGCGCGTTCCGCGGCTTCGGGGCGCTGCAGGCGTGCGCCGCCTACGAGCAGCAGATGGACGAGGTGGCGAGGACGATCGGGCTCGATCGGATGGAGCTCCGGCGCCGCAACTTCCTCAAGACCGGCGAGCCGATCTCGACGGGATTCGTGCCCCCGAGCGCCATCTGGACCGAGGAGTGCGCGGAACGGGCGTGGGCCGCGCTCGGCGACCCGACGCCGGCCGCGGGGCCGCTCCGGATCGGCCGGGGCATTGCCTGCTACCAGCAGAGCTACGGGCGGCTCACCTTCCTGCACGACACCTCGGAGGCGTGGGTCGGGGTGGAGATGGACGGCACCGTCGTCGTGCGATCCGGGGTGACGGACATCGGCGCCGGCCAGGCGTCCGCCCTCGGCCAGATCGCGGTCGAGGTCCTCGGCGTCACCCTCGACAACGTGGTCATCTACAACAGCGACACCGCCGTCACCCCCCTCGCCGGCACCACCACCGCGACCCGTGCCCTCTACATGACCGGAAACGCGGTGAAGCAGGCGGCGGAAGCGGTTCGCGCGCGGCTCGCCGAACGCGCCGCCCGCGAGCTCGGAGTCGCGGCCGGCGACATCGACATGGCCTTCAACGAAGTCTTCGTCGCCGACCACCCGGAACGGTCGATGCCCTTCGTCGAGCTCGTCCGGATCTGCGGTGCGGAGGGCATCCACCGCTCCGAGCTCGTCATGTTCCGAGCGCCCTTCACCGACTTCCTCGATCCGGAGACCGGCCAGGGACAGGCCCACCCCGACTACGCCTACGGTGCCCACGCGGTGGAGGTCTCCGTGGACGTGGACACCGGGGAGGTCGAGGTGCTGAAGAGCATCGCGGCCCACGACGTCGGCCAGTGCATCAACCCCGCCGCGGTCGAGGGCCAGATCCAGGGGGGCGCCCAGAACGGCCAGGGCTACGCGCTGAGCGAGGAGATGCTTTACGAGGAAGGCCGGCTGGTGACGCCGTCGTTCAGCGAGTACCTGATGCCGACCGCGATGGACATGCCGAAGGTCGAGTGCATCGTGCTCGAGTCGCGGAGCGGGGTCGGGCCGTTCGGCGCGAAGGGGATCGGCGAGCCGGCGATGACCCCGGTGGCGCCGGCCATCGCGAACGCCGTTGCCGACGCGATCGGGGTGCGGGTGTTCGAGATGCCGATCACCCCGGAGCGGGTCGTCATGGCCATGAAGCGCCACGACGCCGCGGGGTAGGGCCTTGCAACTCCTCCCGGAAACGCCGCCCGGCCCGGACCGTCCGGACTTGCGGGCGGTGGAGGGCAGCGACCGGCCGCTTGCCCGCTACGTTCGAATCCTCGAAACAGTCGCGGCGGCGAGGGCGGGTTTGACGTTGACCGAGATCGCGACGGAGCTCGAGCTCAAGGCCGGTACCGTGCACCGGCTCGTCCGCGGGCTGACCGATCTGGGCCTGTTGCGAAACGCCACCGGCAGCAAGCGGTACGTGTCCGGGCCGCGCCTGCTGAACCTCCTTTACCTCAACCTGGACCCGACCGGGTACGCCGGGCTCGCCCAACCCACCCTGGACGGGCTCGTCGCGGCGCTCGGAGAGACCGCTCACCTCGCGCGGCTGAGCGGCGACTTTGCCGAGTCGGTGCTGATGAAGCAGCCCCTCGGGTCGAACCGGGCCTACGTGCAGCCGGGCCGGCGGCTTCCCCTGCACGCGGCCGCCTCCGGCAAGGCGCTCCTCGCGTTTCAGGACGAGGCGTTCATCGCCGACTACCTGGGGCGGCCCCGCACCCGGTACACGGAGCGGACCAAGGTCGGTTCGGAGGAGGTCCGCCGGGAGCTCGATCGGATCCGCAGCGACGGCATCGCGGTCTGCGACAACGAGCTCGACGCCGGGGTGCTGAGCTACGGCCACCCGGTGCGGGCGGCGGGGGGATCCGTCCTCTACTCGGTCGGCATCACCGGTCTCGCGGACCGCTTCCGCGCCACTTCGCGCGAGCTGATCCGGGAAAAGCTGTCCGCGGCCGCCGCGGAGCTCGGGAAGAGCCTTGGATTTCGGGGCTGACGCCGCCAGGGGACCGCATCGCCGGCGCCGGGGGTCGGTTCCGCCGGGCGCGGCCGGACGGGCCGGATGAGTGGATGACCCCCGTGGCGGGCGACGGCATGGCGATCGAGCTCCGCGGCATCGTCAAGCGCTACGGAGCGGTGACCGCCCTCGGGGGCGCGACGCTCTCCATCCGGGACAACGAGTTCTTCACCCTCCTCGGGCCCTCGGGGTGCGGGAAGACCACGCTGCTCCGCGTCATCGCGGGATTCGAAGAGGTGACCGCAGGCGAGATCCGGCTCTACGGGGAAGACATCGGGAACCTCCCGCCGCACCGTCGCCCGATCAACACCGTATTCCAGCACTATGCCCTGTTTCCGCACATGACGGTGGCGGAGAACGTGGCCTTCGGCATGCAGATGCTCGGGGTCCCCGCGGGGGAGATCGAGGCGCAGACCCTGGCGATGCTCGACCTCGTGAAGCTTGGTCCTTTCGCGTCCCGCCGGCCGGCGCAGCTCTCCGGCGGGCAGCAGCAGCGGGTGGCCCTCGCCCGCGCCATGGCGCCGCGCCCGAAGGTGCTGCTCCTCGACGAGCCCCTCTCCGCCCTCGATCTGAAGCTCCGCCAGTCGATGCGGATGGAGTTGAAGCAGCTTCAGCAGGAGACCGGCATCACGTTCGTCTTCGTCACCCATGACCAGGAAGAGGCGCTGACGATGTCGGAACGCATCGCGGTGATGTCCGAAGGCCTGATCCGGCAGGTCGGGACCCCGCTCGAGATCTACGAGGCGCCGGTCGACCGCTTCGTCGCCGACTTCATCGGAGAGTCCAACATCCTCGAGGCCACCGTGGAGCGCGTGGAGGACGGGGTGTGCCGGTGCCGCCTCGTGAACGGCGTCGAGATCCCGTGCCGATTCCAGACCCCGCCCGCGCCGGGGGCGGCGCTGCACGTCCTCATCCGCCCGGAGCGCCTGTCGCTCCGCCCCGAGGGGTCCGGCGGTGGACCGGCGCCCGCCCTCGCGGGCGCCGTCGGAAACGTCGTCTACTTCGGGACCGACGTCCAGCACACCGTCCGGCTCGACGGCGGCCCCGAGGTCATCGTCCGGACCCAGAACGCGGGTCGAACCGAGGCGTCGTTCCGGACGGGCGAGCGCGCGGGGCTCGAGCTCGCCGGCGGTGCGGCGCGCCTGCTGGTGGACTGATGGCGGGCGCGCTCGGCAGCGGCAGATCCGCATCGCGCACCTTCGAGCCGGTGCGGGCCCGGCTGCTCCTTCCCACCTGGGTGGTGATCGGGTTCTTCCTGCTGCTGCCGGTGCTCCTGATGCTCGTCTACTCCTTCCTCACCAAGGAGTTCCGGGGCGGGGTGATCTGGGAGTTCTCCCTCGCGGCCTACGACCAGTTCCTGTTCGACCGCGGGCTCTTCGGTGACGAGCCGGCGAAGATCGAATGGACCTACATCACGATCTTCGCCCGCTCGATCGCCCAAGCGGGGGTAGCCACCGTCCTTTGCCTCGTGATCGGGTTCCCGACCGCCTACTACATCGCGACCCGTCCCCCGGCGACGCGTGCGGCGTGGCTGTTCCTCGTCACCGTGCCGTACTGGGTGAACCTCCTCATTCGGACCGTGTCGATGAAGTTCCTCATCCGGGAGCAGGGCCCGCTCAACGAGGCGCTTCTGGGCCTCGGGGTCATCAGCGAGCCCCTCGCCCTCGTCAACACGAACCTCGCCGTCCAGCTCGGCCTCTTCTACTCGTACCTGCCGTTCATGGTGCTTCCCATCTACGCCGCGGTGGAGCGCTACGACTTCGCCCTGTCCGAGGCGGGCGCCGACCTCTACGCCGGGCGCTGGATGGTGCTGCGGCGGGTGCTGCTGCCGGTGGTGCGGCCCGGGATCGTCGCGGGCTGCATCCTCGTCTTCGTGCCGAGCCTCGGAGCGTTCCTCGCCCCCGACCTCCTCGGCGGGGCGAAGAACTTCATGATCGGTTCGCTCATCGAGGAGCAGTTCAAGGGCAATGCCGGGAACTGGCCCTTCGGGGCGGCGGCCTCGATGATCCTCCTCACCCTCGTGCTGATCGCGCTCTTCGTCTACGCCCGGCAGCAGGCCCGGGCCGCGGCGGCGGGAGGCTGAGATGCGGGGCCGGACCGGCGACGTGAGGACCTACCCCGGCTTCCTGCCGGTCACCGTCGTGTGCCTCGTGGTGCTCTATGCGCCGCTCCTCGTCGTGATGGTCTACAGCTTCAACGACTCGCTCTCGATCACCCGCTGGGGCGGGTTCAGCCTGTCGTGGTACCACGACGTGTTCACGGGGACGGAATCGGCAAAGTTCAAGGCGGCGGCCTGGAACTCGCTCACCATCGCGCTCATGGCCGCGACGGCGAGCACCACCATTGCCACCGCCGCGGCCGTGGCGATGGTGCGGGGCGGGCAGTTTCGCGGCCGATCGCTCAACCTCGCGCTCATCAGCATGCCGATCATGGTCCCCGAGATCGTTACCGCGGTCGCGACGCTGGTCTTCTTCAGCGCCATCGGGTTCACCCTCGGGTATTTCTCGATCGTGGTCGCGCACATCGTCTTCTGCATTCCGTTCGCGTATCTCCCGATCGCGGCGCGCCTCGAAGGGATCGACGGGAGCTACGAGGAGGCGGCCCAGGATCTCTACGCGAGCCGCGGCCAGGCGTTCCGCCGAGTGCTCATGCCGCTGATGGCGCCGGGGATCCTCGCCGGCTTCCTCCTCGCGTTCATCATCTCGCTCGACGATTTCATCATCACCAACTTCATCAAGGGAGCCGGGGTGGAAACCCTGCCCACCGCGATCTTCGGCTCCGTCAAGCAGGGCATCAAACCCAACATCATGGCGCTGAGCACCCTGATGCTCGTCGTCTCGGTGCTGGTCGTCACCCTGTCCTGGCTCGTGGGTCGATACGGCGAGAAGAGCAGAGCCGATGACCCGCTCCGGACCGCAACCCGTTAGAGGAGACTCACATGAAACATGCATTCAAGCTCGGAATCGCGGCGCTCGTCCTTGCCCTCACCGCAGGTTCGGTGCACGCGGCGGGGAAGCTCTCGATCTACCACTGGTTCGAGTACATGCCGCAGGAGCTGATCGACAAGTTCGCGGCCGAGACCGGGATCGAGGTGACGATGGACACCTACGACTCCAACGAGGCGATGCTGGCCTCCCTCAAGGCGGGGAAGCTCGGGTCGTACGATGTCGCGGTGCCCGGCGACTACATGGTGGAGATCATGGCCGGCGAGGGCATGCTCGACACCATCGCGGAAGGCGAGCTCGCCAACGTCGGGAACATCGAGCCGCAATGGGTCGACGTCCCCTTCGACCCGGGCCGAAAGCACTCGATTCCCTACCAGTGGGGCTCGACGAGCTTCTCGGTCAACCGCGACGTCTTCGGCGAAGACATCAACACGACGAGCATCATCTTCGATCCTCCCGAGGAGCTCCGGGGCAGGATCAACGTGCTCGACAGCCAGGGCGAGGTCATGCTGCTCGCGACGCTCCATCTCGGGATCCCGCAGTGCACGAACGACCGCGAACAGCTCAAGGCGCTGGACGCGCTCCTCCAGTCGGCGAAGGCCCATTGGGCGTCCTTCGGCTCCGATATCGCCAAGGACGTGCTCGTCTCCGGCGATGCGGCGGCCGGGATGATCTACAACGGGTTCTCCGCCAAGGCGCGCGAGGAGGGCGCGAACGTGGAGTACGCGTACCCGCGTGAGGGCTACATCGTCTGGATGGACAACGTGGTGCTCCTCAAGGATGCCCCGAACCGGGAGAACGCGCTCCGGTTCATGGACTTTCTCCTCGAGCCCGAGAACATCGCCGCGGTGACGAACTTCGCGCGCTACGCGGCCGGCGTGAAGGGCGTGACCCCGCATCTGGACCCGGCTCTCAGCTCGCAGCCGGAGTCGGTCCCGCCCGCCGACGCGCCCCCGGGCACGTTCATCGCGGTCTGCGACCAGGCGACCCAGGAGGTCTACGACGCGATCTGGACCCGGCTGAAGAAGTAGGGTCGGCTCCCGTCGAATGGCGGCGCGCCCGGTGCGGGCGCGCCGCGCTCCCGCGGCCACGAAAATGGGGGCAGCGTGGACTTTCCGATGAGGTGGCGCGAGGCGGATACGAAGCGGGAAAACCCACTCCGACCCCATTTTTGCCGGCGGTCGCCCCCGCCGCGGGGTGAACGCGGGCCGAACCTGATCGCGAGGTTGGCACCATGACCGTCGATCACCGCTTCGACATCCTGCTCGAGCCCATCCGGATCGGGCCCGTGACCGCCCGCAACCGCTTCTACCAGGTGCCTCACTGCAACGGGATGGGCTATCGGGACCCGACCGCGGTCGCCCACATGCGCGGGGTGAAGGCGGAAGGGGGCTGGGCGGTCGTGTGCACCGAGCAGGTCGAGCTCCACTACAGCTCGGAGATCACTCCCTACATCGAGCTTCGCCTCTGGGACGACCGCGACATCCCGATCGTCGCGCGGATGGCCGACAAGATTCACGAGCACGGTGCGCTCGCGGGGCTGGAGCTTGCCTACAACGGACTCAACGGCCCCAACTTCTACTCCCGCGAGGTGCCGATGGCCCCGACCGCGCTGCCCGTCGCGACCTTCACCTACGACCCGGTGCAGGCCCGCAGCATGAACCGGCAGGACATCCGCAACGTCCGTCGATGGCACCGGGCGGCGGCCCTGCGCGCGCGCCGGGCCGGTTTCGACCTCGTCTACGTGTACGCGGGGCATGCCCTCGGATTTCTCCATCACTTCATCTCCCGGCGGTACAACTTCCGCGCCGACGAGTACGGCGGGTCGCTCGAGAACCGCACCCGGCTCCTCAGGGAGATCCTCATCGACACGAAGGAGGCCATCGGGGATACGTGCGCGGTCCCCTGCCGGTTGTCGATGGACGAGCTCCTGGGCTCCGAGGGGCTCGAGAAGGCCGAGGCCGAGGACGTGGTGGGCCTGCTGGCGGAGATCCCGGACCTCTGGGACTTCTGCCTCGCCGGGTGGGAGAACGACAGCCGGACCTCGCGCTTCGGCGAGGAGGGCGGGCACGAGCCATATCTCGCGGATCTCAAGCACCTCACCACGAAGCCGGTGGTGGGGGTGGGACGCTACACGTCCCCGGATCGCATGGCGGCGGTCATCCGAAAAGGGCTCGTCGACCTGATCGGCTGCGCGCGGCCCTCGATCTCCGATCCCTTCCTGCCCCGGAAGGTGGCGGAAGGGCGGCTCGAAGACATCCGCGAATGCATCGGCTGCAACATCTGCGTGTCGGGCGACTTCACGATGTCGCCGATCCGCTGCACCCAGAATCCGACGATGGGAGAGGAGTGGCGGCGGGGTTGGCATCCGGAGTACATCCGGCCCCGGGAGTCGGAGAAGCCCGTGCTCATCGTGGGTGCGGGCCCGGCGGGACTCGAGGCGGCCCAGGCCCTCGGCAAGCGCGGCTATGCCGTCACCCTGGCCGAGCAGGGGAGGGAACCCGGCGGCCGGGTGAGGCGGGAAAGCCGCCTGCCGGGTCTCGCGGCCTGGAGCCGGGTTGTCGAGTACCGGGTCGGGCAGCTCCACCAGCTTCCCAACGTCGAGGTCTATTTCGACTCGGAGCTCGACGCGGCGGCGGTCCTCGAGTTCGGGGCGCCGCGAGTGGTGCTCGCCACCGGCGCGAGATGGCGGTCCGACGGGGTCGGGCACTGCTGGACGCGACCCATGCCCGTCGCCGAGGGGGCGGAGGTGCTTACCCCCGACGACTTGATGGACGGGCGCATGCCGGGGGGACAGCGGGTCCTCGTATGGGACGACGACCACTACTACATGGGCGGGGTGCTGGCCGAGTTGTTGGCGGAGAAGGGATTCGAGACGGTATACGCCACCCCGGCTTCGGAGGCGTCCACCTGGACCCGCAACACGATGGAGCAGTTCTTCATCCAGACCCGGTTGCTGGAGAAGGGGTTCCGAGTCGAGACGTTCCGCAACCTCGATCGGATCGCACCGGGCGCGGCCACCCTCGCGTGCGTCCACACCGGCCGGACGGAAATCCTTGCCGTTGACGCGGTGGTGCTCGTCACCTCACGGGCACCGGCGGACGCGCTCGCGATTGAGCTCGCGGCGCAACGGGCAAGCTGGAACGACGCCGGGATCGAGTCAATCGAGGCAATCGGCGATGCGTACGCACCGGCGACGATTGCGCACGCGGTCTACGCAGGCCGGCGCTATGCGGAAGAGCTCGACGGACCGGAAGATACCGGTGACTCCCTGCCCTTTCGACGGGAGCTGACCGAGCTCTCCGACGACTGAAGCGCCGCGGTGGCCGTTCCCGGTCAACGAGGCATTGAACGCAGGGGCCCGTCTGCCTTCCCCTCTGGCGCCCGAGATTCCCCGCGCGTCGTCTGTCCCGATACCGAGCCGGACACGGAGAAGACGTAGCGCCTCCAGTGGCGGCACGCCGGAGGTCGTCAGTAATCTTCGTCCCGGGCTCGTCCTGATCGGCAGGACCGTCGAGGGTGCGGAGGCACGAAGAGCTTGCGGTACGGGATCCGGCTCCGGCACGCCCTGACCCTCCCGGCGATGGTTGCCGGAGGATGGTATGGCGTGGAGGCGGGAGCCGCCGCGCGACGTTCACGCGCTCCTCGCACCTCCACATGGAGCGTCCGGGGATGACTTCCCGGTGAGGCGGGCCTACCGTCAGCCAGCCAGGGGCCGTACGATGGCGGGCGGAGCCATCACGAGGCGATCAGGGGCGGACCGGGAGCAGCTGCGCTGACCGCTCGATCGAACGGAAAAATGGGCCATACAAGACGCGACTTCCTTTCTCGTGCGGCAGGCCTCGCGGTCGGCGGAACCGCGGCCGGATGGATCTCGCCGGCGCGCGCCGAAGAAGGGGATCCCGCCGTGCTCCACGCGAAGCCGGGCACGGCGCGGCTCGCCCCCGTCGACTACCCGGAGACGCCCATCTGGGGATACGACGGGAGCGTTCCCGGGCCGACGATCCGCGTGCCGCAGGGGGCGAGGGTCACCCGTCGTTTCCTGAACGGACTCCCCCAAGGGTCGACCGTGCATTGGCACGGCGTCCGGATCGAGAACGCGATGGATGGGGTTCCCGAACTGACGCAACCCGTGGTCGAGGCAGGAGACGGCTTTCTCTACGAGTTCACCGCCCCGGATGCGGGAACGTTCTGGTACCACCCGCACGAGCGCACGTGGGAGCAGATGGCCCGGGGGCTCTACGGTGCGCTCATCGTGGAGGAACCGGAGCCCCCGGTCGTCGACCGGGACGAGGTGCTCCTCATCGACGACTGGCGCCTTGCCGAGGACGCGAGCATCCACGAGAGCTTCGGCGCACTCGGAGACTGGTCCCACGGAGGCCGTACGGGGAACTGGATCACGGTGAACGGGAAAGCGGCGTGGAGCCTTCAAGTCGGACGGCGCGAGCGCCTTCGGCTACGGCTCGCGAACGTCGCGAACGCCCGGATCTTCTCACTCGCGCTCAAGGATCTCGAGGGCTGGCTCGTCGCCCTCGACGGGCAGCCGGTTGACGAGGTGCAGCCGGTGGAATGGCTCGTCCTTGCCCCGGGGCAGCGGGCGGACCTCGTGATCGACGCGATTGGGGAGACCGGGAGCCAGGGAGTGCTCTACTCCCGGGAGCGTGAAGGGAGCTTCGTGCTTGCCACGTTCACGGTCGAAGGCACGGCACGGAGCGAACGTCTGCCCGCACCCGAGCCGCTCGCCTCCAATGCCGTCCCCACGCTCGGAAGCCTGGCGGGAGCGAAGCGCGCGACCCTTCACATGGAGGGAGGAGCCATGGGGGGCATGCGGGAGGCGAAGATGAACGGGAAGAAGATCGCGATGCGCGAGCTCGCCCAGGCGGGCAAGCTCTGGGCATTGAACGGCGAGGTGGAGATGCCGGACGAGCCGCTCTTCACGGCAGAGCGGGGAGAAACCGTGTTGGTCAGATTCATCAACGACACCGCCTGGCCCCACGGCATGCACCTTCACGGGCACCATTTCCGCGCGATTGGTTCGGACAGGGATGCGGGCCCGCTGCGCGATACGCTGCTCATGGACCGGGAGCAGACCGTCGAGATCGAATTCGTCGCGGACAACCCGGGCGACTGGCTGCTCCACTGCCACACGCTCGAGCACTCGGTCTCCGGGATGAAGACCTGGTTTCGGGTGAGCTGAACGCCTCGCTTGCCGGAGGCGGGGGATAGCGCCGCTTGAAACGCCAGGGGCTCAGAAGATCCCGTTTGCGTGCTGGAGCTCGCGCACGTAGGCGATGATCTTCGCGACGTCCTTTCGCGAAAGGCCCGGCACCGGGGGCATGTGCCCGAACCGCCAGTGGTGGCTCATCACGCCCTGCTTGACGGCACGCTGGAAGCTCGCGTCCGGATGGTGGCCGGGCTCATAGATCTTGTGAAGGAGTGGTGGTCCTTGTTCCGTGCCCGTTGCGTTCGTGCCGTGACACACCGCGCAGTTCTCGGCAAAGAGGCGCGCGCCCGCTTTGGCCTCGGGCGAGAATTCGGGGATCGTGACCGCGTCCGCTGTCGTCCTGTGGACCCACCAGGCACCACCGCCCAGCACCGCGACCGCGAGCACCGACGAGACCGCGACGGTCCAGCGCGTCCCGCGGCTTCGAGCAGGGGGTTTGGGCGGGCCGCCGCGAGGAGCCTTCCTTCGACGCCTCTGGTTGCGGCTCACCGGAGGGCGCTCCCTGCCCGGGCATCGTGGCGCGAAGCTCGGACCGTTCTCGGAGAACTGGAGGTTCGTGAAGTGTCGAGCACTTTCAGTCTTCGCGTCCGGAACGGCTCGTCGGCTCTGGAAGATAGTCACCTTATTCATTCCAGTCACGGGAAAGTCAAGACTGACGCGAACCTTCCCCAAGGCTGATTCGTTCTCCCATTCGCACCCTATGAATTCAATGAGTTGCATCTGCCGAGACGTTCCGATCCAAAACCGTCGCCAAACGGACAAAGAGACGCTGCATCAAGGAGTTACGCTGACCGGGGGCGGCTGACGTCAATCGAGAACAAATTTGCCTTGGAACCTTCCCGCGCGGGACGTTTGCGTGCTGGAGGTTCCGGGCTATAGTCGCCGGCCCATCGGGAGACAGGACGACGGTCCGCGCATGATTCTCGGGTTGAACGATCCGGACGCACGGCGGTCGGAAGAGCCGCGGTGGTGCGGGCTCTTCCGCGGCACGCTGGTGCTCGCGTTCGAGCGCGGACGTGCACGCGCAACGGGGCAATGGGGGCGGCGCACTCGATCCTGGCTCCTTGCCGCAGTCGTTGCGGCGACCTGTCCGGTCGCTGCCGCGAGCAACGGAGAGTTCCGCTGGAACCCGAAGGAATCGGTGGTAGGCGGAATTGAAATCTACAAGGCCACTTTCGATGACACCCTGCTCGACGTCGCGAGGCGCTTCGGGATGGGGATCGAGGAGATGAAGCTTGCGAACCCCGGGGTCGACCTCTGGCTCCCCGGCGAAGGTACCGCCATCCAGCTCCCGTCGCGCTTCGTGCTGCCCTCGGGGCCCCGGCGGGGAATCGTGATCAACGTCCCGGAGATGCGGCTCTACTACTACCCGAAGGACGGCGGACGGGTCCGCACCTGGCCCATCGGCATCGGGCGGCTCGAGTACGAGACCCCGCTCGGCAAGACGAGCGTCGTCAGGAAGAAGGTCGGCCCGGCCTGGTACCCGACCGATACGATCCGCGAGGAGTATGCGGCACGGGGAGAAGACCTTCCCCGGGTGGTCCTCCCCGGTCCGGAGAACCCGCTCGGGTCGCACGCCATCTACCTCGGGCTCCCCACCTACCTCATCCACGGCACGAACCGACCCTACAGCATCGGCATGCGGGTGAGCTTCGGGTGCGTTCGCCTGTACCCCGAGGACATCGTGGAGCTCTACGACCTCGCAGCCTTGGGAACGCCGGTCAGCCTCGTGGACCAGCGCGTCAAGGCCGGATGGCTCGGAGACGAGCTCCATCTCGAGGTGCACCCCAATCCGGATCTGCCGGAGGAGGAGGCCCGTCCGAGCATGACGGATGCGGTGCGGGCAATCATCACGGCGACCCCGGAAGGAGAGCAGCCGCCCGTCGACTGGAAGCTCGTGGAGGCAGCGCTCGACAAGGCGAACGGGATCCCCGTCGTGGTCGGCAACCGGGCGATCGGGTCCAGGCTCGCGGGAACCCGCCGAGACGTGGCGGGCAAGACGCCCTTGCGCTCTTCCTGATCGAGGGGTGGGCGTCTGCTACCGTCTGCGCGAGCGCATGAGCAATCGCCGACGGGTCGCCATTCGACGCCGCCGGAGGGTGTACGAGGGTGATTTCGCCGGTCAGCGCGCGCGCACACGAGCGAACTCGACGAAGAATCGAACTGCACCGCCCGGCTCGACCCGGTGCCGGACCTCCGGAACGATGACCGCGCTCGACGCCGGATCGACCCGCAACGATCGATGAACCGGGGCATCGACATGGTACGTGAGCCCGCCCTCGACGACGTGAATGCGTCCCCACACCCCGCGTTTCGTCGCGTGTTCGGCTCGAAGCCCGTCGGGAATCGAGGCCGCGTCGAACTCCGGCGTCCGGCGATACGTGGTCAGCCCATCGGGCCACTCCATCCGGTCGCAGCGCACGCAGTCGATTTCGCTGCCCAGCATTGCCGCGCGCCCTTCCTCGGTCGCCACCCACGGCCGCATCACGAACGGCCGCCGGTGACGCACGTGCTGACCATGGCCGCAGTCGAGCTCCGCGACCCAGTCGCCATGCACGTCGACATGGAAACCCGAGATCGCGCGTTTCACGGTCTCACCAGCCGGAGTTTCTCCGCGATTGACAGGGCCATGCGGCCGGGACGCGAACCGAGTAGAGGGGGATCCGCGGCCTCTCCTCGTTGTCAAGATCGGGCGGGCAGTAGATCGACGGCACCTGGAACCGGCTCTCGATGAAGAAGGCGAGGGCGGGAGCCCGCCCCGCCCCGGACCCCGTGCCCGATGCGGGGAGTATCCCGGCACGAGCGGCGACGCGTCAAACCGTCGGGTCCGCGATGCACGCCCGGGAGCGCCCCGGATCCGGCACCGCGTGTGGCGCCCACCCGGGCGCGCGTGCATCCTGCCTGCGCCGTCGATGGTGGGGCTTCGGCCCGCCGCGGACGCGAAGCGCGCGCCCGCGGGTCCGGGAGCGGACCTTGCCGGGGAAGGAGGACGAGCGGAGGAAGCCTTGCCGCTGCACTCTCCAAGCGAAATGCATCACAATCGCGCCATGACGGTATTGCGTCGGCCCCGAGGGATACGTTTTCGACACAGGGTCGTTCGGTGACGCTTGGTCATTCCGAAGCGGACGCGCGAATCGCAATCGACGAACGGCTGCGGCAGGCCGGCTGGGACCTGCGGGACAAGTCGATGGTCGGGACCGAAATCCGGACGGTGGATTCTTCGGCGGCTGACGCGGTGGTCGATCGTTCTCGTGCCCGGCCTTTCGAGACCCACGCTCCGTTGTTCGACCTGGTAGCCGCAGCCGGCACGTTCGGACCCGACCGCACAGTGGGCGCGGCTGGCGATGAGATCGGCTGGGTTCCGGTTCCCGAATCGGTTCGCCTGACTCCCGAGCACTTCGTCGCCAAGGTCAGCGGACGCTCGATGGAACCCATCATTCCGGACGGCGCTCACTGCCTGTTTCGAACCGAGCGCGGCGGCACTCGCCAGGGAAAGCTCGTGCTCGTCTGGCAGCGCGGTGTCGTCGATCCCGCGCTCGGGGGCGAGTTCTCGGTCAAGAAGTACGAAAGCACGAAGGCTGCCTCGGTGGATGGAGATTGGAGCCATCGCGAGATTCGGCTCAAGCCGCTGAATCCTGATCCCGCGTTCCACGATCTCGTCTTTGCGCCCGATGCCGAAGGCGAGCTGCGGGTGATCGGCGAGTTCGTGGCCGTTCTTGACCTTCCCGCACCGTCCACCACGCGAGGCCGTGCCGACTACGTCCTCTACGACCAACGAGGCCGTCCCCTCGCCGTGATCGAAGCCAAGAGGAACGCCATCAACCCGTACGTCGCCAAGCAGCAGGCCCTCCCGTATGCGAAGTCGCTCGGAGCCCCGTTCATCTTTCTGACAAACGGCGAGGTCACCTACTTCTGGGACTACCAGAATGACGATGCGCGGGCGATTGCCGACTTCTTCTCGCGCCGCGATCTCGAGCGCATGGTCGAGATGCGTACCAGCCGCCGCGCCCTCGCGACGATCGAAATCCCGGAACACTACATTCGGGAGGGCGAAACGCGCACCGTGCGCTCGTACCAGATCGAGGCGATGCGCGCCCTCGACCATGCCCTTGAGCTCGGCAAACGGCGGTTTCTCATGGAGCTGCCGACTGGCACCGGAAAGACCGACCTCGTCTGTCTCTATCTGAAGCGTCTCTTCCAGGCCGGTTGGGCGGAGCGGGTGCTCGTGCTCGTGGACCGCGACCAGCTTGCCCGGCAGGCGCTCGGAGCCGTCCAGGATCTCCTTCCTGCGTACTCGAGCTACTGGCTGCGGCCCGGGGCCGCGCGCCAGGAGCAGCAGCTCACGATAGCCCTGCTCCAGACCATGATCGGCCGCGCCGACGAATACACTGCCGGCTACTTCGACGTGGTGATCACCGACGAATGCCACCGCTCGATCTACGGCGCATGGCAAGCGGCGCTCACTCGCTTCGACGCCGTGCATCTTGGCCTCACTGCGACTCCCGCGACGTACATCGAGCGCAACACCTACGATTTCTACCAGTGCGATTCGGGGAAGCCCGACTTCAGCTACGCGATCCAGGATGCGTTCCGCGAGGGATTCCTCGTTCCCTACCGGTTCGCGACAGGCATCACCGAGATCGTGGCCGAAGGGGCCGAGGTCGATGACGAGCACTACGATCCGGTCGCTTTCGAGAGACGGTGGACCAACGAGGAGACGAACCGGCTGATGATGCGGGAGTTCGACCGCATCGCCTGGGAGCAGTATCACGATCTCGCCCCCCGCCAGAATCCCGGCCCCGGCAAGGCGATCGTGTTCGCCATCACCAAGCATCACGCGGCACGCCTCGCCCGATATCTGAACGAGCTGCATCCCGAGCACCAGGGCCGCTACGCCGAGGTCATTACGTCGGACGTTGCCGAGCCCGATGCCCTCATCCGCCGCTTCAAGACCGAGACCTGGCCGATGATCGCGGTCAGCGTCGGGATGCTCGATACCGGCTTCGACTGTCGCGAGGTGCTGCACCTGGTGCTCTGCCGGCGGGTACGGAGCCCCATCCTCTACCAGCAGATGCGGGGACGGGGCACCCGCACCGCTCCCCACATCGGCAAGCGCAAGTTCGTCATCTACGACTTCTTCCGGAACCATCAATATTTCAACGACAGCGACGAAGACGTATTCACGGGCACGGGTGGCGGCCGCTCGCCGGGTGATCCTCCCGAGCCACCGATCCCTCCCGGAGAGCTCGTGGAGCTGGGACTCGAAGACGAGTGGCTTCAGGCAGTTACCTACGTCGAGGTCGGACCCGAGGGCGAGCGTGTCGACAAGGAGCAGTACGTCAGCCACTGGCAGGAGACCATTCGGTCGCGAGCCGCGGACGATCCGCTGCTCCGCAAGGTCCGGGATGACGAGCGGCTCGACCCGGAAGAAGAGGACGAGCTTGCAAGGCGCCTCAATCAGCCCGAGCACTATTTCAATGAAGAAAACCTTCGTCGTGCCTACCGCGACCCGGGTGGAACGCTGATCGACTTCATCCGTGCCGCGCTGGGGCGGTTGCACATCAAGAGCCGCGAGGAGAAGATCGAGGAAACGTTCAGAGCCTGGCTCGTCTCGCGCTCGCTCACACCGGATCAGGCCGCCTACTTGTCGTTGCTCAAGAACCGGGGCATCGCCACCGGGCGGGTTCGCCTCGACGATCTCTTCGAGCCACCGCTCTCGATCCTCGACGCCGCCGGCAAGGGAATCGAGCTGTTCGGGGAGCGGGGTCTTCGAGAGGTCGTCGACGATCTGAACGCGGGTGTCTTCAACATCGCGAGCTGAAGGGAAAGATGGATCAGAGTCTTCGCCGCAAGCTCGACCGGATCACCGACATCCTCTGGGCAGGCGGGGTGACCAACCCGGTCACCTACATCGAGCAGATTTCGTACCTCATCTACCTCAAGCTCCTCGACGAGGAAGAGTCGGCGCGGGAGCTCAAGGGGCGCCTCGGTGCGGGCGGAAGTGTGCGCCTGTTTCCCCAACAGGCCGAACGCTTCCGTTGGTCCAAGTGGCGCTTCAGGAGCGGCAACGACCTGCGCGACTTCGTCCGGGACGAGGTGTTCGCCTACATGGCGTCTCTTGTGAAGGACGAGCCGCAGGTCGCCGAGTACTTCCGCGATGCAGTGCTGGAGATCGCTGACCCCAATGTATTGAAGCAGGTGATCGACGAGCTCGACTCGATCGACTTCCGGAAGCTCGGCCCGGACGTGAAGGGCGATGTCTTCGAGTATCTCCTCACGCACCTGGGACAATCCGCGCTGAACGGGCAGTTCCGCACGCCTCGCCAGATCCGGGCCTTCATGGTCGAGATGGTCGCCCCTGAACTTGGTGACACCGTCTACGACCCCGCCTGCGGCACCGCGGGCTTCCTGATCGACGTGGTGGATCACGTGCTCGCGCGCTACAGCGAGGAGCCCGAGGAATTGCCGATCTACGGCGAAGACTGGCTCGAACGGCACGAGCAGACCCTTGATGAGGCCAGAAAGGAGATCCCGAACCTCCAGACCTACCGGAAGGGTTCCGGCGAGAAGATTCCCGACTGGCCCCGATTCGAAGCCTCGATCCATGGCACGGACGTGTCGCGTTCCATGATGCGAATCTCGATGATGAATCTGGTGCTGCACGGGATTCGGCGTGGGACCCTCAAGTGCGCGAACGTCCTTTCCGAGATGAGCGGACTCACCGAGGACGATCGCCACCGGCGCTACCGGGTGATCCTCTCGAACCCACCTTTCGCCGGCCAAGTGCCGAGGGAGTCCCTTCGGCAGGACTTGCCCACCCGGTCGAAGAAGAGCGAGCTGCTCTTCCTCGCCCTGATGCTCCGTTCGCTTGCCCCTGGAGGCCGCTGCGCGGTCGTCGTACCCGAGGGCGTGTTGTTCGGGTCCACCAGGGCGCACAAGGACTTGCGCGAGAAGCTGCTCCGCGAGTACGAGCTGCTGACCGTGGTGTCACTCCCGGCGGGCGTATTCAAGCCCTATTCCGGGGTCAAGACCTCGGTCCTTGCCTTCCGCCGCCCAACAGCAAAACCCGATGAAGGTCGGGCCGCAACCGGGAAGGTCTGGTTCTACGATCTTCGGAACGACGGCTACGACCCCGACAGGATTCAGGCGGGCGGTCGTCCGGAGACCCCGGAGAGGAACGACATCCCGGGACTGCTTGGATCCTGGGCCGAATACAAGGCGTCGGACTATCGAGAGCCACCCGGTGTCGAGGCGGGTGCCGTGCTCGATTCCGGGAGCGAAGAGCCCCGCTGCTGGTGGGCGCCCTTTGACCTCATCGCAGGGAACGACTACAACCTTGCCGCCTCGCGGTACAGGCCGCAGGTGGCGGAGGATGTGCCTGACGAAGACCCGGGAGAGCTGATACGAGAGGTGCTCGCGATCGAGCGCGAGATTGCGGCGGGACTCGAAAAGCTCCTTGAAGAGGTGAAGTGATGCCGCCAATTGCCCGCACGGAGCCGGTGATCGATGCACTTCTGGACCGCATGGTGCAGGCCATTGTCGACGAGGTCGATCCGGAACAGGTCATCCTGTTCGGCTCCCATGGGCGCGGCGAAGAGCGCGAGAATTCGGATATCGATTTGATCGTGGTAGAAGCCGAACCATTCGGACCGGCACGAAGCCGGCACAAGGAGGTGGTGAGGCTCTACCATGCCTTGGCGGGAATACACGTTCCCACCGACATCCTCGTCTACTCCCATGAGGATGTCGCCTACTGGCGCGATTCCCTCAACCATGTCCTGGCGCGAGCGTTGCGAGAAGGCAGGGTGCTCTATGGGCCGGCCACGGTGGCGAGCCGCTCCGCTGTCGCACAAGGAGCTTACGGGAAGTTCCATACGAGCGACATCAAGTGCGCTCGGATGTTGCTGGACGCTGCGACGCGAAATGTCAATGCCCTTCGGACCGTGCGCCGCTCGGACGAAATCCCCGATGAGGCGTTCGGCTTTCACATGCAGCAGGCCACCGAGAAGCTGCTCAAGGCCTGGATCGCATTGCTGGGAGAGGTGTATCCGCCCACCCACAATATGGAGGAATTGCTGGATTTTCTCGCCGACCGGGGCGTCGCCGTCGAGTCCTTTCGGGACTTGGTCGAATTCACGCCTTACGCCGTCAAGTATCGCTACCTGGGCGTCGACCCGGATGCCGAGCCGATTGATCGCGCGGGTGCGCTCGCGCTCGTGCAAGCGTTGCACGAACGGGTCGGGTGCCGGTTGGCGGAGGTGGAGGAGGGATGATGGACTGGCCTCGTTATACACTGCGAGAAGCAGCTCCCTCCATTCCGCGCCAAGACACACCCAACCCAGACGCCACCTTGTGGCATCTCGGCCTCGATCAGATCGAAGGCCACACGGGCACTGTTCTCGCAAAGCACCGAGCGCCCGTATCCGAGGCCGGTACATCCACATTTCATTTCGATCAAGGCCACGTGCTTTACTCGAAGCTCCGGCCTTACCTGAATAAGGTCGTGGTTCCCGACGAGCCAGGCATCGCAACTACCGAGTTGATACCGCTCAGGCCTCATCCGCATCTCGTCTCCCGAGAGTTCCTTGCCTATTACCTACGATCGCCGGTGTTCCTCGCATATGCCTCGCAGTACGTGACTGGTGCGAAAATGCCCCGAGTGATCCTTGACAGATTCTGGGCGCACGAAATCGCGCTCCCAACCCCTTCGGAACAACGCCGTATCGTCGAGATCCTTGACCTCGCTGACCGCCTCCGCAAGCTCCGCGCCGAGGCTGACGCCAAGTCCAATCTCATCCTTCCGACCCTTCTGGCGCGTGCATTGGGCTGCCCTGCGAGCTGGAGGTCCGAACCGCCCTGCAGGCCGCTTGGCGAGTTCGTCGATCCGGTGAGCGGTGCGACTCCCTCAAAGAGGACCGAGCGGTTCTGGTCGGGCGAAGTACCTTGGGTCTCGCCAAAGGACATGAAGACGGACTTTCTCTCTGACAGCCAGGATCACGTGTCCCAAGCCGCCGTCGACGAGACCAACCTGAACGTTATCGAACAAGGCAACACGTTGATCGTGGTTCGGGGAATGATCCTCGCCCGAGATGTTCCCGTCGCGATCAACCGAAATCCAGTCACGATCAACCAAGACATGAAAGCGCTGGTCCCGAAGACGGAAGAAATTAGTGGTGCCTACATCTGGGCGACGCTCAATTTGGCAAGACAGCAGTTGCAGATGCTGGTTCGTACCGCGGGGCATGGCACGCGCAAGCTGGACACCCCGGATCTCATGCAGTTCCCAATCCCCCCACCTGATCCGGACAGGCTGAAGCAGGTCACTTCGCTCGTGGAACATCATCGGTTGATGGTTGAGCAGTCGCAGAAGAGCAAGATGATGCTCGATCGCGTGTTCGCAGTCATCTTGAACAAGGCATTTGATGGCTCCCTGACCGCACGCAGGCGCAATGGGCATGCGGAAGATCTCGTTCGGGAGATGAAGCGGTGCATGAGGACGGTAGTGGATGCGGCACCGTGACGCGAACGCTCATGAGCCGCATCGGTATATCTTCAAGACGACTTGGTGCAGCGGAGTGACCGAGGTGAATCCAATTCAAAGCACGGCCATATGCAGGAATTCCGATATCCTTGGTGGGACGCCGGTGTTCTCCGGCACAAGGGCACCCATACGCATCCTGATCGAGCACTTGGAAGCGGGCGACCATCTCGGCGGTTTCCTTGATAGCTACCCGACGGTATCCCGCGATCAGGCGATTGAGGTGCTTGCGACTGCGAAGGCTGCGCTGACTGGAATGCCGGATGAAGCTGTTGTTGCTGTGTAGGCGACCCGGATACCCGAGCGGAGGGAGCTGGCGTACAGCCTAAGACTGCCCAGACAGGGTCGGTCGCACCGTTGCGTTGAAACTCGGCGATGCAGGCCCCGCCAACGGCCTTGGCCGGCTTCGGCGTGCGCTGGCGCTCGGCGCTGGACAACCTTCCGTTGCTGGTCATCGTGCCCATCGTGTTCCGGACTCGCGGGCAGGAACTGCGACCGCTCATCGATCGGGTGCTCTACCCGGTCACCGAGGGCCTGGACAGACAGGTGCGCCGGGTAGCTGAACGGTAGAGGTTCGTTCTGCTCAGGATACGGACCGAAACAAGGCGATGCGCGCCTTGCCGCGATCGGCCGCTCATGGTCTCGAGACATCGATCAAGCAGATCGAGATCAGGCGCGCCTCTTCCGGCGAGAGCGTGCCGAGCAGCCGCTCCCCGAGTTCCGGGGCGCTGGTGGGCCGCGGTCCGGATTCGGGCGACTTACAAGGTACCGGCTCGACCCCGAACCAGAACACGAGGTAGATGCCGTATCCGTTGGCACCCGGGTCCCGGGCATACCGCGGGATCACCTGGCTCCTGACCGCGCTCCAGAGGTCCCTGCTGGTGCTCTTCTTGATCTCCACCGGCACGTTGAAGCCGTCGTAGGAGACTCGGATGTCCGCTCGTTTCTCGTCGGCGTACCGGCCTTCCGGCTCCGCCGCGATCCCCAGCCCGCGCATTCGGTAGCGCAGGTCGGACAGCAGCGCGTCCCGGCAGTGATCTTCGTGCCCGGGCCTCCAAGGCTGATCGCCTACGCTCCGAATCCAGTATTGCCGCCAGTCGTTCGTGTTGCCGTCCCGAATGTTGCGGGAGAGCTCCTCGATGAGGTCGACCGTCAGCGCGGCCAGATCGGCGGTATTCGCCGGCCCGTGGCCGGCGAGCGTTTCCAGCACCCGGGCGGCATCGGGATGGCGAAACTCCGTGTCGCGCCGCACCACTCTCTGCCGGTCCGCCGCATGAACGAGGTCGGGCCGCCAAGGACGCAAGGCATCGTCGTCGCGGAGTGCCGCGAGGGCGCCGGTGGCCTCCGGGGTCGGGACGGACGCAATCCGATCCATCAGCCCACGGACGAGATCCGACATCGAACCCAGAGGATCAAGGGCAGGCCGGTGGACGGAACCAATCAACCGGACCAGAAGTTGCAGCGCGGGAACCTCCAGGCACCAGTTCACGGTGGAGAAGGGCGCATCGCCGGCTCGGCTCACGAAGTCCGCCAGATGCCGGGCCCGACGCTCGTTGCCGCCGACGTGCTCCTCCAGCCTCTTGCGGTACGAAGCCGCGAAACCCGCGGAGGCCGAGTTCGCCGAAGCCAGAAGCCCGGCCACCAGCCAGCAGACCCGCTGGGCCATACCCATGCTGCGGCGGGCGAGCTTCCGGTCGATCGAGCTCAGCACATCCGCCGCATCGCAGTGAAGTAGCGCAGTGCGAAGCAGATAGCTCAAGTCATCGAGCCGTTCCGCCGTGCAGCGCACGGGAAATGCATCGAGCAGGGGAAGGCACGCCAGTCGCGCAAACGGCTCGTTGTCCCCGAGCTCGTAGATCCCCAACAGCCGTCGTTTGCCGTTCCGCATCTCCGCCCTGGTCAGATCGATCAGGACATCGGCGGCAATGCCGGGATGCGACGCCAGCAACGGTCCGTACCAGTCGGGTGGCCGATCCGCGGGAGAAGTCGTGTAGTGGAATGCAAACGCCTGCCGTATCCGTGTCTCGTCCCGCTCGACCCGTTCTGCCCGCGCCGCTGGTGCAAGCACCTCCATTCCGGCGAGGAACGGAAACGCCAGACGGTGGCGCCGATGTTCGGAGTGAAGACGGACGATCTCCGACAGGTCCGGAACGTCCGGGCGGCCGACCGTTCCGCGGAAGGCGTCCAGAACGACCTGGATCGGATCGTCGCCACCGGGCAGGCCGTCATCGCCTAGGAGGCATCGAAGCCGAGCCTCGGGGGTGTCTCCTTCGACGTCGACGTACCCTCCGAACCAGGCTAGGGCGAGTTGCTCGAGGAGCGCCGGGGCGCCCCGGCCATCGCGCATGGCCGCTTGCTGCAAAGTCACGGCCTCGCGCCATTCCCGGCGTTTCCGTTGCCCTTCGATCTCCCTGATGTCATCCCACGCTTCGCCTTCCAGTCGGAACACTGCTTCTCGCTCGTCGTGCCGTTCCAGAACGGCCAAGTGTTCGGCGAACACTTGCAGGAGGGCCGCATTCCCGCCGATGCGTTCCTCGACAACCTCTCTGGAAAGCCCTTCGTCATGCCGGCGGCGGCGCACCGCGAGAGCGACTTCATGCATGTAGTAGCCGGCAACCTCCTGGTCGGCCGCCGCGGTTGCCTGCTCCAGGCACCAGCCCGCGTGGTCGGCCGGCCGTCCAGCGCCAAAGAGTCGTCGCTCAATCTCTACCTCTACGGCTCGCATGCAGCGCCGGAAGTCGGG
>JAJDXW010000147.1 GCA_022823045.1 Gammaproteobacteria bacterium | reverse complement strand
AAATCCGCTGCGAAAGGGTGGGGCGCCGGCGCCGGCTGTGCCGTGCCCGACCCCGGCCGTCCGGGAGCTGCGACGGCGTAGCCGGCCCGATGCAGGTTCGGTCTGGAGCGGATTGCACGATCCGCGGAAGAAGGGGCCTGCTCCCGGACCGGCGGGCCACGGCGCGGGGCGCGGGGCGGGCCGTTCTGATAACCTGCCCGGTCGGTTGCCGGCGGCGCGCCGGTCCAAGTATGGATGCGTGGAGCAAAGGCCCTCGATGAGCCCGCGAACCTCCCCCCCGCCCGGCGCGGAATCGTCCCTCCCGGCCTGGATGGAGCCGGTCGACGCGTTCGTGCGCCACCTCGCCCACGAGCGGCGGCTCTCGCCGCACACCCGCGACGCCTATCGCCGGGATCTCGCGGCCGCGGCGGACCACTTCGCGTCGGCGGGGAAGTCCGGCTGGGCGGCGCTTACCGGGGTGGAGGTCCAGGGGTTCGCGGCCTGGTGCCACCGGAGCGGGCTTTCCGGACGCTCGATCCAGCGGCGCCTGTCGGCGCTTCGCACCTTGCTCGACTATCTTGTCCGGGAGGGGCTGAGCGATCGCAACCCCGCGCGTTCGGTGCGCGCCCCGAAGGTCGCCCGACGCCTCCCGAAGGCGCTCGACCCGGACGAGGCCGCCGAGCTCCTCGACATCGAGCCCCCGCAAGGGTACGAGGCGGTGCGCGACCACGCGATGCTCGAGCTCCTCTACTCCTCCGGCCTTCGCCTCGGCGAGGTGCAGGGGCTTTCCCTCGGCGACCTCGACCTCTCGTCGGGCCTGGTGAGCGTGCTCGGCAAGGGTTCGAAGCGCCGGATCGTCCCGGTCGGCGGGAAGGCGCGGGAAGCCCTCGGGCGCTGGCTCGCGGTCCGGCGGGGAGGGGAGGAGCCGGCCGTCTTCGTCAGCCGCTCGGGACGGCGCCTCGGGGCGCGGGCGATCCAGGACCGGGTCCGGCGCTTCGCCGCGCGGCACGGGATCGACCTCCATCCCCACATGCTCCGACACTCGTTCGCAAGCCATCTCCTCGAATCGAGCGGAGACCTCCGGGCGGTACAGGAGCTGCTCGGGCACGCCGATCTCGGCACCACCCAGGTCTACACCCACCTCGACTTTCAGCGCCTCGCCGCCGTGTATGACGAGGTGCACCCCCGGGCGCGGCGCGCGCGGGACGGCGGCGGTAGCCCGCGCTCGTGACCCGAGCCGGACCGATGATCGGCACGACCGTGCTCGCCGTCCGCCGGGACGGGCGCGTCGTGCTCGGCGCGGACGGGCAGGTGACCCTCGGCGCAACGGTCATCAAGGGCAATGCGCGCAAGGTCCGGCGCCTCCACCAGGGCGCCGTGCTCGCGGGCTTCGCGGGCGGCACGGCCGACGCGTTCACCCTCCTCGAACGCTTCGAAGGGAAGCTCGAGCAGCACTCCGGCCAGCTCTCCCGGGCGGCGGTGGAGCTCGCCAAGGACTGGCGCACGGACCGGATCCTGCGCCGGCTCGAGGCGATGCTCGTGGTCGCGGACCGTTCGGTCACCCTGGTCCTGTCCGGAAACGGCGACGTGGTCGAGCCCGAGCACCCGGTGACCGCGATCGGCTCGGGCGGGCCCTACGCCCTCGCGGCGGCCCGCGTGCTTTACGAGAACAGCGACCTCGGCGCGCGCGCGATCGTCGAGAAGAGCCTCCAGGTCGCGGCCGAGATCTGCATCTACACCAACGAGGGACGGGTCCTGGAGGAGCTCGGGCCGGCGGAGGCGGGCGGCTGAACGATGTCGGAGATGACCCCCCGCGAGATTGTCCACGAGCTCGACAAGCACATCATCGGCCAGACCCGGGCGAAACGGGCGGTCGCCATCGCCCTCCGCAACCGGTGGCGGCGGGTCCAGCTCGACGAGGAGCTGCGCCGCGAGATTACCCCCAAGAACATCCTCATGATCGGGCCGACGGGGGTCGGCAAGACCGAGATCGCGCGCCGGCTCGCGCGCCTCGCGGGCGCCCCCTTCATCAAGGTGGAGGCGACCAAGTTCACCGAGGTGGGCTACGTCGGCCGGGACGTGGAGTCGATCATCCGCGACCTCGTCGACGTCGCGATCTCGATGGCCCGCACCCGGGCGACGGAGAAGGTGCGCCACCGCGCGGAGGCGGCCGCCGAGGAGCGCCTCCTCGACGTCCTCCTGCCGGGAGAGCGGCGCGACGGGGCCGGGACCGGCTCGGAGACTCGCGAGAAGTTCCGCAAGCTGCTGCGCGAAGGACGGCTCGACGAACGCGAGGTCGAGGTCGAGGTGAACACGCCGCAGATCGGGGTGGAGATCATGGCGCCCCCCGGCATGGAGGAGATGACGAGTCAGCTCCAGGGGCTGTTCCAGAACCTGGGGTCCGGCCGCACCCGGACCCGTTCGGTGGCGGTGAAGGAGGCGATGCGGCTCCTCGCGGAGGAGGAGGCCGCGAAGCTCGTCGACGACGAGGAGCTCAAGGCGCAGGCGCTCCGCGAGACCGAGGAGAACGCCATCGTGTTCCTCGACGAGATCGACAAGGTGGCCCGGCGCAGCGAGTACCAGGGGTCGGACGTCTCCCGCGAGGGGGTGCAGCGCGACCTCCTGCCGCT
>JAJDXW010000119.1 GCA_022823045.1 Gammaproteobacteria bacterium | reverse complement strand
AGCAACTTCCCGCGCTGTTCGGCGAGGTCGTCGTGAGCGGCGGTAGCCATGTCCACCTCCATCTGTCTCCGAATTCCAGAAACAGAAATCGTAGCGTAGACATGGCATTTCTCAACCTCGCAAAATCAGGACGTACACCCTGTAACGGACCGGAATTGGCACTCTCCCCGGGAGAGTGCTAAACTCCGCTCCACGCACTCACCGGACCAGAGGCAAATCAACGCCATGGGCAAAGCACTGGAACTCTCGCTCGCAGTCCCGTCGGGGGGCAGCCTTGAGGCGTACCTCCAGGCGGTGCACACCATTCCCATGCTCTCCGAGGACGAAGAGCGGCACCTCGCCGAGCAGTTCCGCGACCACGAGGACCTGGAATCGGCCCGGCGGCTCGTTCTCTCGCATCTTCGCTTCGTTGCCCGCGTCGCCCGCGGATACTCCGGCTACGGCCTGCCTCAGGCAGACCTCATCCAGGAGGGCAACGTCGGGCTCATGAAGGCGGTCAAGCGCTTCGACCCGACCCTGGGCGTGCGTCTCGTCTCCTTCGCGGTCCACTGGATCCGGGCCGAGATCCACGAGTACATCCTGCGCAACTGGCGCATCGTCAAGGTCGCGACCACCAAGGCCCAACGCAAGCTCTTCTTCAACCTGCGCAGCGCCAAGAAGCGCCTCGGCTGGATGAACCACCAGGAGGTGGAAGAGGTCGCGGCGGATCTCGGCGTGCCGTCGCGCACCGTGCTCGAGATGGAGCAGCGGCTTCACGCCCGCGACACCTCCTTCGATCTGCCGGTCGACGCCGACGGCGATGTGGCCGCCCCCTCCGGGTGGATCGAGGATCGCCGGTTCGAGCCCGAGCAGCAGGTGGAGGCCGAGGAGTGGGAAACGAGCTCGACCCGCTCGCTCTACAAAGCCCTGGAGACTCTCGACGATCGCAGCCGGTCCATCCTGACCCGGCGGTGGCTCCAGGAGGAGAAGTCGACCCTCCAGGAGCTCGCCGACGAGTACGGCGTGTCGGCGGAGCGGATCCGGCAGATCGAGAAGAACGCCATGAAGAAGCTCCGGGGCCGGATCGAAATCTGATCCCCCCGCCGCTCCCACCCGTTCACACCGCGGTCCCGGACGCTCCGGGGCCGCACCGCTCGTTTGCCGCGGCGCCTCGGCCGGTGACCGGGCCGAAATCTCCGGCGGAATGAGGACGACCCCGGCGACACCGCGCCCGGTGCTTGCGGCTGCCGTTCCGATGACATAGAAAGGGGCGCGGTTTCTCCCGGGAGCCTCGCCCATGACGGCCAGCACCGCCCGCGACATCGCCATGAAGGGCGGCGGGTACTACTCCCGCGCGACGATCGGCGCCAAGCACGTCATCGACGCCGCCACCCCCCTCATCCTCGACAGCATCGAAGACATGAGCCCGCCCGACGACGGCTCGATCTTCACGATGTCGGACATGGGCTGCGCCGACGCCGGCACCTCGATGACGATGGTCGGCACGGTGCTGAAGGCGGTGCGGCGGCGCGTCCCGTCGCGGCCGATCCAGATGGTCTACACCGACCTCCCCCGCAACGACTTCAGCCAGGTCTTTCGCAACGTCCTCGGCCTCACCGACGTCGCTTCGTACCACGACGAGATCGACAACCTCCACATCTTCGCCTCGGGAACCTCGTTTCACCGCCCGATCCTCCCCCCCGGAACCCTTCACCTCGGGTTCTCGGCCACCGCGTCGCACTACCTGAGCGAGAAGCCGGCGAGGATCGCGAAACACGTGCACATGGTCGGGGCGGCCGGCGCGGAGCGGGACGCCTACGCCGAGCAGGGCCGCCGCGACTGGGAGGCAATGCTGCTCCACCGGGCGCGCGAGCTCGCCCCCGGGGGGCGTCTCGCCCTTTTCAACTTCGGGATCGACGAGGAGGGGCGCTATCTCGGAAACACGGGCGGGATCAGCATGTTCGACACCTTCAACGCGCTCTGGCAGGAGCTCCGCGACGAAGGGGCCATCACCTCGGAAGAGTACGTCGACACCAACTTCCCCCAGCATTACCGCACGGTGGAGGAGTTCACCCGTCCGTTCCGGGACCCGGCCAATCCAGTGCACCGGGCGGGCCTGCGGCTCGAGCACGCGGAGACGCGGGTGGTGCGGTGCCCGTTCGAGGCTCACTTCGAGGAGCACGGCGATCCGGCGAGGTTCGCCCGCGAGTACATCCCGACCTTGCGCTCGTGGAGCGAGTCCACCTTCGCGAGCGGTCTCTCGGCCGACCGGCCGGTGGAGGAACGCACGGCGGTCCTCGACCGCTTCTACGACCGCTACGAGGCGAGGGTCCGCGAGGCGCCGCACGGCCATGCCATGGACTACGTTCACTGCTACCTCATCGCGTCGAAGATCCACGGCTGAGAGAGGCCGGAATGGAGGCGGACCCGGCGATGCTCCGGCCACCCGGCGAGGTGATGCGGCTCTCCCGGCTTGGCCGGTTCCATCCGACCCGCCTCAGCTTCGCCCGGACCCTCGTCCGCCGCATGGCCCGGGAGGGCTGGCGCATCGAGACCGCCCTCCGCGAACTCGACGACGAGGGCTACGGGCGCGTCGCCTACGACGTGCACACACCGGCCGGGGTGCTCGGTTTCGCCGCGTTCTCGCACCATCTCGACCCCGCGGACCGGACCGACCGGGTCATCGCCGAGCGCTGGGACGCGAGCTTCGCCCTCACCGTGGAGCCGCCGACCCCGGCCGATCTCGAACGCCTCGAGGAGAACGTTCCGCGGCAGGAGGCGGGGCGCTGCGGGGCGGGGGAGATCGTGCTCAGCCGCGCCAATCGGAGCGTGCGGCTCTTCGACGACGTGGTGGCCGCCCTTGCGGCCGGCGGACAGCCTTCGCGCGATGCGATTGGCCGCGTGGGCTACCTGATGCGAACGACCGCCGTCTACGGCAACGGGAAGTTCGGGCTCGCGGACTTCGAGCAGGTCTGCCGGAAGGGGATCCTCACCCTGCCCTTCCAGGCGGAGATGCTCACCGTGTACCTCGCCCGGCACTTCAGCCTCGAGCTGGTGGACCACCTGGCGGCGCGGCACGGGGGGCGCCGGGCCGCGACCCTCGACCGGCCCCGGCGCCGGGCGCTCGGGGTCGGGAACGCGACCGGTCTCGGGATGGCTCCGTTCCTCGTCAACCGCCCGCAGCTCATCGGGCGCTGGATCCGGATGCGCGAGATCGCCCTTGCGCGGGTGAAGGAGGTCGAGCGCGCCGATCCGCCGGAGCGAGCGCGATTCCGGACCCTCCTCGCGCGCGCCCGCACCCACGTCGACGAGTGGCGGGCGCAGGTGGGCGACGAGACCCTCGGGCGGCGCCTCGCAACCGCCGTCCGGCGCCTTGCGGAGCTCGAACGGATGGTCGGCCCGGGCGGCGACCCGAACCTCCTCGCCGGCCGCCGGCCCTGGGCCGCGCTCGCCGCCCGGGCGGGCGACGACGCGGAGACCGGGGAGCTCCTGAACAGCCTCCTCATCGAGCTGTACCCGGACCGGGTCGACGACCTCGAAACGACGGCCGGCTCGGACGAACGGGAAGAGGTGCAGCCCGCGATGACGGTGGAGGCGCTGAGACGGATGGTCGAGGACCGCTACGGCTGGGCGCTCGAGGTGGACTTCGACCCGCCCGAGTCCCGGGCCCTCTTCTGGTACTACTCGAAGGAGAAGGAGGAGCCGAGGCTCGGTTTCCGCTACGAGGAGCCGGGGGCGGACCAGGAGCTTCGCCTCGGGATCGCGCGCCAGGCGGCGGATCTGCATCGCGCGCTCGAGCGCGCCGACCCCGCGATGCCCGTCGGCCGCTTCCTCCTTGCGAACCCCGAGCTCCGCCAGACCGTGCGACGCATCCAGTCGCTCGACGATGCCCCCTACGCCGAGATCCACGAGAACCTGCTCGACCGGGAGTGCGAGCCGGTGGACCTGCTGCGCTGCAAGCTGTCGATGCTGGGGGCGAGCCGGTTCGATCCGAAGTCTCTCCTGTGGACCCGGGTGACGTTCTTCCAGGGCGCCCCGCTCGCGGACGAGCTCGAGCGCCCCGGCGCGGACGACTGGGCATTTGCAATGACCGGCGGCAGCACCGCGTGAACGGGGCGGAACGGGTCCACGTCTCCCTCTCGGAGCTCCGCACCGCCGCGAGCCGGGCCCTCCATGGAGCGGGTGCGCCGGCCGGCACCGAGCGCGACGGGGCGCGTTCGGCAGTCTGGCTCGAATCGCGGGGGCTCCGAGGTGCGGCGGCGCTCGTCTCCGAGCTCGGTGCGGCGGCGGTTGCTGGGAACCGACCTCCGAGCTTCGCGGACAACCGGGTGGACCTCGCGGGCGGTCCGGTCCTCACCTGGGGCAGCACCCTCATCGAAACCGCGATGCTGGCCGCCGGCACCGCGATTCTCCTTGCGGGCTGCCGCACCCCCCGTGTCCTCCTTCCCGAAGCGGTGACCCAGGCCGGCCACGGCTGGAGCTTCCGGCTCGAGGCGGGAGGAGGATGCGAGGCCCTCGTCGCGGCGGGCGAGACGACCCTGGACCGGTCGTTCGCCGAGCTCGACGCCGCCGACGTTCTCCTGATCGCGGCGGAGGGTCCGCCCCCCACCGCGCTCCCGCCGGCGCCTCCACGCTCCCGGCTGGCGACGCCGGAGCTCGAGTCGCGCCACGCCGCATCGCTTGCGCGCGGGCTCCGGCTTGGCACGGACGACTGGCGGTCGATCCGCGAGGCGGCGGCCCGGATCCTCGTTCCCGCGACCGAGCGATCACGCTCGCGTGGAGCGGGCGCGGAGGTCGACGACAACGCGTAGCGCCGTTCGTTTCCGGCGGCCGGTCGGACGACCGGTCGAGGGCTGGTGGCGGCGACGACCGCGGCGCCGCCGCCCGCGCCCGGTCAGACCATCACCACCTGGAAGTGGTGATCCAAGAGCAGGCAGGCGAATATCCCGAAGAGGTAGACGATCGAATATCCGAAGGTCTTCATGGGCAGGGTCGGGTCGTCCCGGAACATGAGGGCGAGCGCGTAGTACACGAACCCCGCGCCGAAGACGATCGCGCCCGCGAGATAGACGATCCCGCTCATGCGGGTGACGTAGGGCAGCACGCTCGCGACGAGGAGCAGCAGGGTGTAGAGGAGGATCTGAAGCCGGGTGAACGCGACCCCGTGGGTGACCGGGAGCATGGGCACGTCCGCCGCCGCATAGTCGCTCCGCCGATGGATGGCGAGCGCCCAGAAGTGGGGTGGGGTCCAGGCGAAGATGATGAGGAAGAGGAGCAGGGCGTGCGGGTCCACCGCTCCGGTCACCGCGGCCCACCCGATGACGGGCGGCATCGCCCCCGCCGCCCCCCCGATGACGATGTTCTGCGGTGTGGCCGGCTTCAGCCACACCGTGTAGACCACCGCGTAGGCGGTCGTCGAGACCAGGGTCAGGGCGGCCGTCAGCCAGTTGACCCACACGAGGAGTACGCCGACCGAGGCAGCCGCCAGGATGCAGGCAAACACCGTCACGGACCGGGGAGCGAGCACGCCGGCCACCACCGGGCGGTTCCGGGTACGGGCCATGGCGGTGTCGACGCGCCGCTCCACCGCGTGGTTGAAGGCGGCCCCGGCGGCCGCGCCGAGCCCGATGCCCGCGGCGCCGGCGAGGAGGATGTCGACCGGCACCATCCCCGGCACCGCGAGGAACATTCCGACCACCGCGGTGAAGACGATGGTGACCACGATCTTCGGCTTGCACACCTCGAGGTAGGCGGTGCAATAGTGCCGCACCGGCATGGGCCCCGAGTCCGCCGCGGCGGCGCTCGCCCGAGGAACGGTCATGGACTTCGGCCTGATCGGTAATGCATCGTGACCAGCGCAAGGAGCAGAAGCGCTGCCGCCGCATTATGGGCGACGGCGACCCCGAGCGGCAATCCGAGCCACACGTTCGACACCCCGAGCGCGGCCTGGACGACGAGCAGCCCGAGGACCGAGAGGGTCGCCGCGGCGAGCCCCCGGTCCGGCCTTCCCCTCCACAGCGCCGCCGCGCAAAGCCCCCCGAGGTAGAGGACGGTGACGAGCGCCCCGATGCGATGCACCATGTGGATGCCGATTCGCGCCTCGACGGTGAGCACCCCTCCCTCGAAGCCGGAGCGGGAACCGGCCTCCTGCCAGAGCCGGAATCCGGCCGCGTAGTCCCCGTCCGGCCACCACCGGCCGTGACACGTGGGAAAGTCCGGGCAGGCGAGCGCCGCGTAGTTGGCGCTGGTCCAGCCGCCAAGCGCGATCTGCATGGCAAGCACCGCCAACCCGATCGCGGCGGCGGGCCGCACCCACTCTGGGCCGGCCCCCCCGGCGCGGACCGGCGGTCCGAGGTACACCCGCCACAGCAGGCCGAGGATCGCCATCCCCCCGAGGAGGTGGGCGACCACCACGGCCGGTTGCAGCCGGAGGGTGACGGTCCACGCGCCGAGCGCGGCCTGAAACGCGACGAGAACGACGAGGGCGACGGGAAGCGCGATCGGGCCGCCCGCCCCCGGCGCGCGGCGGCGGTTGCGGACGGCGACGACGGCGAGGGCCAGGATCGCGAGCCCGAGGCCCCCCGCGAAGTAGCGGTGCACCATCTCGCGCCATGCCTTGCCTCCGTCGACCGCCGCGCCCTCGGCGATCGATTCGAGCCCGGACCCCTCCGGGCCGACCACTATCCGGCCGTAGCAGCCCGGCCAGTCCGGGCAACCGAGCCCCGCCCCGGTGAGCCGCACCCACGCGCCGAGCACGACGACCACGAACGCGAGGACCGTGACCCCGAGAGCGAGCCGGCGGAAGCGTCGCTCGTGCGTCCGCCCCGCCGCCCCGTTCGGGCGTGCGTCGGGCCGGATCATCCCGTCTGCCACTTCGAGTGCTTGAGGAGGCGGGTGAGATCGTCCTTGATCGCGCGCGGGCCGGTACTGGCCGGGAAGTACGAAACCACGAATCGCCGCGGGTCCACGAGCCAGGTCCCGGATTGGCCCTCCTCCCCTTCACGGCTCGGATCACGGAGGACCCGATGCCATGCCGGCGTGACCCACGCTACCGGGTGATCGATCCGGGCCGGAGGCGACGACGCCTCCGGGAGGAGGAGCAGGCGCTGCACCCGGCTCTCGTTTCTCCCGAGCGCCCGATGCGCCTGGCGCATCGCCCGGAGCGCCGCCTCGCACTCACTCCCGCAACCGTCCGCAGCGAGGTGGACGAGGGTCCACCGGCGGTACAGCCAGTCCGCGGGAAGGGCATCGCCGTTCACGAGGACGAGGCCGCCTTCCGGAGCGGGGCGGGGCGGGTCGAGGAGCGAGCCGCGGTTCACCGTCCCCGGCTCGAACCACGATCCGACCCCGGAGTAGAAGACGAGCGCGAGGAGGGGCGGCGCCGCGAACACGGCAAACAACCCGAGGAGGGCCAGTCGCGAACGGGTCAGCATGTCCCGCAGCCACGCGGTCCGACCGTCCGAGCCTGGCGCGGCCGGAACGCCGATGGAAATCGGCTGTCACCCACCGTGACCGGAGAGCGGACGAACCCCCCCGCACGCCCCATCGCCGCCGGGCCGCCCCACCCCCTGGCCAGGAGCCGCAACGAAGCTGCCCAACTCATGCGGCGCGTCGCTTGACGTTGACCGCCACCCAAATCGCGAACAGCGCCGTCGCGAGTGCAAACCACTGAAAGGCATACCCCCGATGTCGGTCCGGGCTCAGGCCGGGAGCGGCCTTCCACTCCCGGACGAAGCCGTGCGGTGCATCCCGGTCCAGGGCCACGAGCCATGCGGCGAGGGGATAGCCGAGCGAACGCCGCATGGCGTCGATCTCCACCCGCTGCACCACCTTCGGCCAACCGTCCGCCGCGTATCCGGTCTCGCCGAGCACGACGAGGTCCTCGCGCGGGAGACGGACGGTTCCCCGCAGGCGAAGCGCGTCCGCGGGGGCCGCGATTTCGGGGAGAACGGTCCGGTCCGGACCGGCCGGGACCCACCCCCGGTTGACCAGCACCGCGCCACGGCCCGCAATCCGGAAGGGGGTAAGCACGTAGTAACCGGCCCGGCCCTGGTGGGTGCGGTTGTCCTGGAGGAACTGGCGGGACGGATCGTACCGGCCTTCGAGGCGGATCCGTGCGAACTCGCGGGCCTCTTCGTCGAGGGCGTTCTCGTCGAGCACGATGACGCGCGCCTCCTCGAACGCGGTCTCGCGCTCCTCCTTGCCCGCGGCCCGATCGAGCTGCCAGAAGCCGAGGCCGCAGAGCAGGCCGAACATCGCCGCAGCCGCCGCCGTCGGCAGAACGGAGGGCGAGAACCGGTAGCCGGCCAGCTTCAAGGGAGGCGACGAGATGCGGCCGCCGTTCCTATTGGCGTCCGCAGCAGGGCATCGGTGAAATATGCGGGCCAGGCACAAGGGACACGAGCCGCCGGAACATCCGCGCTAGACTCCCTGCCGATGACCCGCCCCGGAGTGAGCCCTCGTGAACTTCGCAACCATCATCATCGTATTGATATTCATTGGTATCCTGGCGAGCCTGGGATCCGCCCTGGTCCATCTCGTCCGGGGCCGGGGAAGCTCGGAGCGAACCGCGAAGGCCCTCACCGTCCGCATCGGCATGTCCTTCGCCCTCTTCGCGCTTCTCTTCCTGCTCTGGTGGGCGGGCCTCATCCGCCCGCACGGCATCTGACCTCGGCCGGCCGCCCTCAGAGCCAGTAGACGAAGATGAAGAGCCCCAGCCACACCACGTCGACGAAGTGCCAGTACCACGCTGCGGCTTCGAATGCGAAATGGTGCTTGGTGTCGAAGTGCCCCTTCATCCCCCTCAGCATGACCACCAGGAGCATGATCGCGCCGATGGTGACGTGAGCTCCATGGAACCCGGTGAGCATGAAGAAGGTCGATCCGTAGATTCCGGTCGTGAGCTTCAGGTTGAGGTGGACGTAGGCCTCGTAGTACTCGTACGCCTGCAGCCCGACGAAGAGGAACCCGAGCGCGACCGTCAGCAGTAGCCCCCAGATGAACTGCGGGCGGCTGCCCTTGATGATGCCCCAGTGCGCCCAGGTGACCGTGCCTCCGCTCGAGAGGAGGATGATGGTGTTGAGGGCGGGAATGCCCCACGCCTCCATGACCCGGTACGCGCCGCCGACCGCCTCCGGCCCGTTGGTCGGCCAGACCGAGTCGAACGCGGGCCACAGGAACAGGTTCGTCGCGACCCCGGTACCCTCGCCGCCCAGCCACGGCACGGAGTAGACGCGCGCGTAGAACAGGGCCCCGAAGAAGGCGCCGAAGAAGCACACCTCGGAGAAGATGAACCACCCCATCCCCCACCGGAACGAGCGGTCGACCTGGTCGTTGTAGATGCGGGACTCGCTCTCCCGGACCACCTGCCCGAACCACAGGAACATCATGGCGACGAGGATGACGAAACCGAGGGCCATCACCAGCGACGCGACGCTCGCGCCGTTGAGCATCGCGGCGAAGCCGGCAACGAGGGCGGTGAGCCCGATGGAGCCCATGATGGGCCATTTCGTGCCGTGGGGGAGGTAGTATTGGGCTTCAGCCATTGGTTCGGGTTCCGTCACTGGCGGCGGCGCTCGCGGCCGCCGACTGGGCGGCGGGCTCCGCCTCGAAGAAGGTGTAGGCAAGGGTCAGGGTGCCGATTCGGCGCGGGATCTCCTCGTTCACCACGAACCGCACCGGCATGTCGCGGGTCTCCCCGGGCTCGAGGCGCTGGCGGGTGAAGCAGAAGCATTCGATCTTGTTGAAATGCGCCGCGGCGCCGACGGGGGTGACGCTCGGCACCGCCTGCGCGACCACCGGCCGATTCGAAAGGTTGGAGGCGGAGAAGCTCGTCTCGTACACCTTCCCGGGATGGGCCTCGAGGGTCTGCCCCGGGCCGTTGAACTTCCAGCGAAGGGTACTGCTGACGGTGGCGACGAACTGGACCTTGACCACCCTCGTCGAATCCACCCCGCCGGTCGCGGCCGTCGCCTCGGAGACGACCCCGGTACGCCCGCCGATCCCGGTCAAGTCGCACACGATGTCGTAGAGCGGCACGAGGGCGTAGCCGAAGCCGAACATGGCCGCGGTCACGACGAGGAGCCGGAACGCCAGACGCCGGTTCGCGCGCGCGGCGAGTCGGGCGGCGCTCACCACCGGCCCCCCATCACGAACATGAGCAGGTAGAACCCGACCGCCACGAGCGCGATCACCAGGGCGAGCCGGATGTTCGACCTGCGCTTTCGCTTCGCCTCATCTCGAGCATCGCTCAAGAGGAGCGCCTAGCTACCGGACCACCGGCGGGGTCTCGAACGTGTGGTAGGGCGCGGGGGAAGGCACCGTCCACTCCAGCCCGTCCGAGCCGTCCCACACCTCGGACGTCGCCCGCTTTCCACCCCGGCAGCACTTGAGCACGATCCAGGCGAAGAGGAGCTGGGAGAGCCCGAACCCGAACGCCCCGATGCTCGACACCATGTTCCAGTCGGCGAACTGCACCGCGTAGTCCGGGATCCGCCGCGGCATCCCGGCCAGCCCGAGGAAGTGCTGGGGGAAGAACAGGACGTTGACGAAGATGGTGGAGAGCCAGAAGTGCCACTTGCCGAGCCGTTCGTCGTACATGTTGCCGGTCCACTTCGGCAGCCAGTAGTAGACCCCGGCGTAGATCCCGAACAGCGAACCGGTGACCAGCACGTAGTGGAAGTGGGCCACCACGAAGTAGGTGTCGTGGTACTGGAAGTCCGAGGGGACGATCGCGAGCATCAGGCCCGAGAACCCGCCGAGGGTAAACAGGATGACGAACGCGATCGCGTACAGCATGGGCGTCTCGAAGCTCATCGAGCCCCGCCACATCGTCGCCACCCAGTTGAAGACCTTCACCCCGGTCGGGACCGCGATCAGCATCGTCGTGTACATGAAGAAGAGCTCGCCCGCGAGCGGCATCCCGACGGTGAACATGTGGTGGGCCCACACGATGAACGACAGGAACGCGATCGAGGCGGTGGCGTACACCATGGACTCGTAGCCGAAGAGGGGCTTGCGAGCGAAGGTGGGGATGACCTGGGACACGATCCCGAACGACGGCAGGATCATGATGTACACCTCGGGGTGCCCGAAGAACCAGAAGATGTGCTGGAACAGGACCGGGTCGCCGCCCCCCGCCGCGTCGAAGAAAGTGGTGCCGAAGAACTTGTCGGTGAGCAGCATGGTGACCGCCCCCGCGAACACCGGCATGGCCGCGACCAGCAGGAACGCGGTGATGAGCCAGGTCCAGATGAACAGGGGCATCTTCAGCAGGGTCATGCCCGGGGCGCGCATGTTCAGGATCGTCACGATGATGTTGATGGCGCCCATCACCGACGCGATGCCCATCAGGTGGATGGCGAAGATTGCGAACGGAAGGTTCGCCCCGCCCTGGAGGACGAGCGGCGCATAGAGGGTCCAGCCGGCGGCGGGGGCGCCGCCCTCCATGAAGAAGGTGGAGATGAGGAGCGCGAACGCGAACGGGAGGAGCCAGAAGCTCCAGTTGTTCAAGCGCGGGAGGGCCATGTCGGGGGCCCCGATCATCATCGGAACCATCCAGTTCGCGAAACCCACGGTGGCCGGCATGATCGCGCCGAAGACCATGATCAGCGCGTGCATGGTGGTCAACTGGTTGAAGAAGTCCGGCTCCATGAACTGAAGGCCGGGCGACCACAGCTCGGTGCGAATGCCGAGCGCGAGAACGCCTCCGAGCAGAAGCATCAGGAACGAGAACACGAGGTAGAGCGTTCCGATGTCCTTGTGGTTGGTGGTGAACACCCACCGGAGGACGCCGGGCTCGGGGCCGTGGTGGTGATGGTCGTCGTGGTGCGCGTCGTGCGTCGTTGCCGCGCTCATTTCCCCATTCCTCCTGCCGTTCGTTCGCGACTCGGCGAGCCGCGGCCTCTCAGCGGGCCGCCCGGATGTCGGCCGGCTGGACGATATCGCCGAGGTCGTTGCCGAGCGCGTTGCGCTGGAACGTGATGACCGCGGCGAGATCGGAGTCGTTGAGCTGCTCCGCAAACGCGGCCATGGCGGTGCCGGGCTTGCCGTTCATGACCCGATCGAGGTGGGCGTCGAGGGGGCCGGTCGCGATCGGGCTGCCGGTGATCGCGGGGAAGGCCGGTGGCAGCCCCTGGCCGTTCTGCTGGTGACAGGCCGCGCACGCGGTGATGTAGATCTCCTCCCCGCGTGCCATCAGCTCGTCCGGCGTCCAGTCGCGCAGAGCCGCCTGCGCCGCCTCCGCCTGCGCCGCGTGGTGCTCTCCGACCCAGGCCGCGTACTCTTCGCTCGGGACCGCCCGCACCACGATGGGCATGTATCCGTGGTCCTTGCCGCAGAGCTCCGCGCACTGGCCGCGGTACACTCCGGGCGCGTCGATGCGGGTCCAGAGCTCGTTGATGAACCCGGGGATCGCGTCCTTCTTCATGCCGAGGGCGGGGACCCACCAAGCGTGGATGACATCATCCGCGGTGAGCAGGATCCGGACCTTCTGGCCGACCGGAAGGACCACCTCCTTGTCGACCTCGAGCAGGTAGTGCTCGCGCGAATACGCGTCCGTGTAAATCGCTTCCCGGCTCTCCGGGGCGAGATTGCTGAAGAAGTCGACCCCGTCCTCCAGGTACTCGTAGCGCCACTTCCACTGGTGGCCGGTCACCTTGATGGTCATGTCGGCTTCCGACGTGTCTTCCATCACGATGAGCGCGCGGGTCGCGGGAATTGCCATCAGCACCAGGATGATCACCGGAATGACCGTCCACACGATCTCGGCGAAGGTGTTGTGGTGGAAGTTCGCGGCGGCGTGGCCGGCGGCCCTGCGGTGGCGGATCATGGAATAGAACATGGCGCCGAAGACGACGACCCCGATGCCGACGCACCACCACAACATGAGCATGTGCTGGTCGTACGCCTCGCGGCTGATCAGGGTCACCCCGCGCGGCATGTTGAGCTCCCACGCCGCGTGGGCCGCTCCAAGCGGCAGCAACGCGGCCAGGCTCGCCGCCGCCCGCGAGGCGCGGTGAACCCATCCACGGCAAAGTCGATCGTCGAGGGCCATCGGCTCTCCGTTCACTGGCTGGCCTTCCCGGCGCCCCGCCTCGGCGGCGCCGCCCGGTCCGGACTGCTTCCCACCCATCGAATCCGCTTCTTCAAGAACCCTGGTCGGCGGGAGACGCCGGGACGGCAGCTTCGGGAAGGGGCCGCAACAGCGTTCGGCGCAGGAGCTCGGCCGCCTGCCGCCGTTCGTCTTCCGCCAGAAAATCGCCCAGTGCGACCTCCTCATCGTGCATCGCGAGCACCAGCCGCGACGGATGCCCCCGGACCCGGGGGCGCTGCAGTCGCACCCGCACCCACCCGCGGGGAAAGTCCCATCGGGCGGGGCGCGACGGACCGGAGCCCTTCTCCACCGCGACCCGTCCGCCCCTGACGGAGACCACCTCCATCCGATGGCCCCGCCGCTGCACCAGATAGAACGCAGATGCGAGGGCCAGCCACTCCGCTCCCGCGAGGGGGAGCACCGGCCAGAGCCCAATCACCGCAAATCCCGATGCGAGGCCCGCGAGCGCGACCGCCACGACCACGAGGAAGACCTTCGCTTGCCGCCAGGAGAGAGACAGGTTCGGGCGCAGGACCAGGGTGTGGTCCGGCCCTTCGCCGCTCATCGACACCATGCCCGCGCTTCTCTCTCCCGTACGCGGCCGAACCTGGTCCGCCCGGAGCCGCGGCATGGTACTAGAGCCCCTGACGGGCCGCAATACGACCCGCCGCGACCGCCTATCGAGGCCTCGCGAACGCTTCGAGGGGCACCTCGGCCCGGCCTTCCGGCTTCCAGCCGTGACCGTGCACGAGCTCGACAGTGGCGGTCACCCGGCCCGACGGCAGCCGGCCTTCGTAGGCATCCACGAGCGCCCGGAGCCTCCGGGGGGTGGTAAGCCCGGGAGGACGGTCCGGAAGGGGGTTGCCGGTCCCGAGACCCCTCAGGTCGCGAAGAAGGGCGGGAACGTCGGGCCAGGTGACGCTGATTCGCTCTGCATCCATGACCACATCCGCGAATCCCGCCTTGACCATCGTGTCGCCGATGTCATGCATATCAATAAAATCAATAATATGAGAACGGTCGTCGACCCGTTCCCAGCTTCTCCGAAGCTCCGCGAGGGTGCCTGGGCCAAGCGTCGTGAACGCGATGAGCCCCCCGGGACGAAGCACTCGCCGGATCTCCCCGAGGACCGGCCCGGAATCGGAAAACCAGAAAAGGCCGAGATTGGAAGCCACCAGGTCGGTGGATTCGGCGGCGAGGGGAAGCGCGAGGGGACTCGCCGCGACGGCCTGGATCGGGCTGGCGGGACCCGTTTCGGGCGAACCCGGAAAGTACCCGCAGGAAAGAATCCGCGAAGCGGGGAAACGCTCGGACAAACGGCCCGCGAATCCGCACTGCATCGCGAGGTCGACCACCCAGCGAGGTTCCAGGCGCACCGGGTCGAGATGGTCGAACAACCTTTCCCCCGTCTCCGCGCACAGCCTTTCGGCGGCGGCGGGGTCCCCGCGACGACGGGCGAGGCGAGACCGGGCGAGAGCGGCACGGCGGCGGAATTCGGTGAGGCTCGGCTGGCCCTCGTTCACGGAATGACCCGCCCCCGGACTCGTTGAGGGGCCCCGATCCTTGCAGATGAGTCAAGTTTGCAAAGCGGTTTCCCGGGCGAGACGTACGAGGCCGCTACCAGGAGGAATACTCGCGTTCCTCCTGGTGGGGCGCTCCAGGGGCTTGCGAAAGGTCGGGCGGCTTCGAGCATGTCTCGTCGGTCCGAGGCGCGGCCTCGCTAGAATGGCGCCCCCGCGGGGGGAATGCCGTGGCCGTGCGGAACCGCGGCGGGACCGAAGGCGGATCGAACTCGTCCTCGTCCCCCGGTTCCGGACCCGGGTTCGTCGCAGTCCGCTCGGCCGGGCGGCGCGGGACAGGGAATCGGGTGCTCCGGAGTGGCGGAGAGGGATCGATGCTGCAGGGACAACGAAATCAAGGCCCTTCCCGGATGGTGCAGGACCGGCTCTTCCCGAGGTGCTGCAGCCTCTGCGGCGAGATCGGTCCGCACGAGGATCCGTGCCCCGATTGCGTGCGCTCCCTCGATGCGCTTCTCCACGGCACCGCCTGCCCGCGCTGCGCGGCGCCGCTCATGGTGACCGCCGGGGAGGTGGCGCCGACGGCCGTCGGATTCTCCCTGACGCCGTGCGTCGCGTGCCTCAGTCACCCTCCCCCCTTTGACCGGGTGGTCGCACCCTGGAGCTTCGCCCCACCGCTGAGCGGGCTCATCCATCGCATGAAGTACCGCCGGGACCTCGCGGCGGCCGCCGCACTCGGAAGGCTCCTCGCCCGGGAGGTGAACGCTCGGCGAGGCGCCACCCCGCCGCCCGGCGCGGTGATTGGGGTGCCTCTTTCGCGGCGCCGACTCCTTTACCGGGGATTCAACCATGCCGCGGAGCTCGCCGCCATCGTCCGCCGGTCGCTGGGGCTCGGGACAGTCCGGGGCGTGCGCATCGACCGGCGCCACACCCCGCCCCAGGCGAAGGCCGAGAGCGTTGCGGAGCGCCTCGCGAACGTCGACGGCGCGTTCACCATTCGGCGATGGCCGCCGGACATCCGCGAGGTCGCGATCGTGGACGACGTCCTGACGACCGGCGCCACCGCGTCGGCGATGGCCGGCGCTCTCCGGGACCGGGGCGTGGAGCGGATCGAGGTGTGGTGCTGCGCGCGTACTCCCCTTTCGTGAACTGACGCCGGGTACCGGGGAGGTGCCTGTTTTCTGCTATCTTTCGCCTGGTCCGACGACGGCTCCACAAGCGTCGGCGGCACCCGACATGCCCTCCAGGGAATCAGACGCCATGACCGATCGGCTCGAAGGCAAGGTCGCATTCATCACCGGCGCGGGGACCGGCATCGGTCGCTCGGCGGCGGAACTGTTCGCCAGCGAGGGCGCGCGCGTCGTGGTGGCCGAGGTCGACGCGGCCTCCGGCGCGGAGACCGCGGAGCGAGTCCGGCGCGCGGGCGGCGAAGCCCTCTGGGTCGAGACCGACGTTACCGAAGCTACCAGCGTCCGGGCCGCATTCGACCGGGCAGTGGACCAGTTCGGCCGGCTCGACGTGGTGTACAACAACGCGGGAGGCTCCACCCAGGTCGACGGGCCGGTCACCGAGGCGCCCGAAGAAGAGTTCTGGCGGGTCATTCGCCTCGATCTCTTCGGCACCTTTCTCGGCTGCAAGTACGGAATTCCGCGACTCATCGAATCCGGCGGCGGCTCGGTCATCAACACGTCGTCCAACGTCGCCCTCATGGCGCTGCGTGGACGGGACTGCTATACCGCGGCGAAGGGCGGGGTGGCGAGCATGACCCGTTCGATGGCGGCGGAGTACGCGGAGCACGGAGTCCGCGTGAACGCGATCGCTCCCGGGGCAACGCGAACGGAGCGCGTCGCCGCGTTGGCCGAAGCGAACGAGCATGTCGATCGGATGGTGCGCGAGAGTGCGCTCCTCGGCTGGTGCCACCCCCGGGACATCGCGAACATGGCGCTCTATCTCGCTTCGGACGAGTCGAGGGTGACGACCGATCAGATCCTCTCCGTGGACAGCGGCGTCACGGCCTGATCGGGCCCGCCGCTCCCCCCTTCCTCAAGGCTCAGGCGTCGATGTTCGCGACCGAGAGGGCGTTCGATTCGATGAAGTCCCGCCGCGGCTCCACCTGGTCTCCCATCAGGGTGGAGAACAGGTCGTCCGCGGCCACCGCGTCCTCGATCTGGACCCGGACCAGACGCCGGCGGGCCGGGTCCATGGTCGTCTCCCAGAGCTGATCGGGATTCATCTCCCCGAGGCCCTTGTAGCGCTGAATGCTGAGGCCTCGGCGCGCCTCGGCGGTCAACCAGTCAAATGCGGACTTGACGTCGGGCACCGTCGCGTGGCGGTCACCTCGCTCGACCCGGGCATCTTCTCCGAGCCGGGCCAGGAGATCGCGCGACATCCGGTTGAGGGCGCGGTAGTCGGATGAGCGGAAGAAGTTCCCCGAAAGCTCCCGCTCCACCTCGACCCCGTGCACCCGGGCGTAGACGAAGGCGGTAAAGCTCTCCGCGCCGTTCCGCTCCA
>JAJDXW010000384.1 GCA_022823045.1 Gammaproteobacteria bacterium | reverse complement strand
GTCCCGGCCCTCCGCCGCGGCGTCGTTGGCGGCTTCCCTCCCCGCGACCGCGCCCGGCCGGCCGGCACCCGCCCCGCGGCGGATCGGCCGAACCCCGCATCCCCGGAGCGGACCACCGTCGCGATCAGTCGAAGAAGGGGGGCTCGATGTCGGCGCGGCACGCCTCGAGGGTCCCGGCGAGCGCGCGGGGGTCGAAGTCGCCAGTGAGCACGGTGTCGCCGATCGCGCGCGGCAGCACGAGGCGGATGCCGCCGTCCACGGCCTTCTTGTCCCGGGCCATCAGGCGCAGGAAGTCGTCGGGCGAGAGGGCCGCCGGGCCGCGGTCGGGGAGACCCGCACGACGGATGAGCCCCTGCACGCGGTCGGCGTCGGCCGCGGAGATCCAGTTCATGCGCGCGGCGAGGTCCGCGGCCATGCACGTCCCGGCCGCGACCGCCTCACCGTGCAGCCAGTGACCGTACTCCATTCCCGCCTCGATGGCGTGCCCGAAGGTATGCCCGAGATTGAGGCGCGCGCGCACCCCCGCCTCGCGTTCGTCCTGGCTCACCACCTCCGCCTTGATCTCGCACGAGCGCCGCACCGACCGGGCGAGCAGCCCCTCGTCGCGAGCGAGGAGCCCGTCGAGATTCGCCTCGATCCAGTCGAAGAACTCCGCGTCCCAGAGGACGCCGTACTTGATCACCTCCGCGAGTCCGGCACGCAGCTCGCGCTCGCTCAGGGTCGCGAGCGCTCCGGTGTCCGCGATGACGCACACGGGCTGATGGAAGGCGCCGACGAGGTTCTTTCCCCTCGGGTGGTTGACCCCGGTCTTGCCGCCGACCGAGGAGTCCACCTGGGCGAGCAGGGTGGTCGGAACCTGGATGTACCGGATCCCCCGCTGGTAGACGGCGGCCGCGAAGCCCGCCACGTCACCGACCACCCCTCCCCCGAGCGCGACCACCGCGGCGCTCCGGTTGAACCTCCGCTCCACCAGCACGTCGACGATCCGGGACACCGCGTCGAGGGTCTTGTCGGCCTCGCCGCCGGCCAGCACCACCGACGCGACCTCGCGGTTGCCGAGCGCCCGGCGCACCCGGTCGAGATGAAGGTCCGCCACCGTCGCGTCCGTGACCACGAGCACCTGAAGGCCGGCGAGGTGCGGCGCGTACAGGTCGGAACGGCCGATGAGGTCCGACCCGACATGGATCGGGTAGGCGCGGTCGCCGAGGTCCACCACGAGCGGTTGCATGGACCCGATTCTATAGGCGCCGCGGCCGGGAGGAGGACTCAACGCGGGGGGTCCGAGAGCGTGCGAACGATCTCCTGCACGACCCGCCGCGAGCCCCGGCGACCGGTCTCGACGACGAGGTCGGCCACCTCCCGGTAAAGGGGGTCGCGCACCACGAGCAGCTCGTCGATGCGCGTGCGCGGGTCGTCCGCATACAGCATCGGCCGGTTGCGGTCGCGCGAGGTGCGCTGGTGCAGCAGCTCCGCGGGCGCATGCAGGTAGACGACGAAGCCGTTCGTGGCGAGCGCCCGGCGGTTGTCGGGGTCGCCGACCACCCCGCCCCCCGTCGAAAGCACGATCCCGCGCTTTGCGGCCAGCTCCCGCAGCACCGCGGCCTCGCGCCGGCGGAAGCCGGTCTCGCCCTCGAGATCGAAGATGTACGGGATGTCCACCCCGGTACGCTCCTCGAGAACCCGATCGCAGTCGAAGAATTCCTTTCCGAGCTCCGCCGCGAGCTGCTGTCCGACGGTGGATTTGCCGGACCCCATGAAGCCGACCAGGAAGATGTTCGAGGGCACGACCATCGCCCGATGATGCGCGGCCCGGAGGCCGGCGGCAAGAGGCGGAGGAGGGATCGGCGGTGACCTGCGAGAATTGCCCGTTTCCCCCATAATTGCTTCCTCGGCCAACGGGGTCCGCCGGATGCGCCGCATCCTGTTCATTCTGTCTCTCATTGCCGGTACGGCGCTCGTCGCCATCCTTGCCGCCGCCCTCGTCGTCTGGGTTCACTTCGTTCCCCAGCTTCCGTCCGCCGATTCGCTGCGCGACGTGCCGCTCCAGGTGCCCCTGCGGGTATACGCCCGCGACGAGCGCCTGATCGCGGAGTTCGGGGAGGTTCGCCGCCGGCCGCTCCCCCTCGCCGCCATGCCCGAGGAGCTCAGGGTGGCGATCGTCGCGACCGAGGACGAGCACTTCCGCGAGCACCCCGGGGTGGACTGGCGGGGGATCGTGCGCGCCGTGGTCCATCTCGTCCGCACCCGGCAGAAGGGGCCCGGAGGCAGCACGATCACCATGCAGGTCGCGCGCAACTTCTTCCTCGGCCGGGAGAAGACCTACTTCCGCAAGCTGAACGAGATCCTGCTCGCCCTGAAGATCGAGCGCGAGCTCACGAAGGACGAGATCCTCGAGCTCTACCTCAACAAGATCTTCCTCGGCCACCGGGCCTACGGCGTCGCGGCGGCCGCCGAGGTGTATTACGGCAAGAAGCTCGACGACCTCGACCTTCCCCAGATGGCGATGATCGCGGGGCTCCCGCAGCGGCCCTCCGAGTTCAACCCGATCACGAACCCCGAACGCGCCACCTCCCGCCGCAACCACGTGCTGCGCCGGCTGTTCGAGGTCGGCTACCTCGACGAGGCTCGCTACCGCGACGCCTCCCGCGCGCCGATCACCGCCTCGCGCCACGCCCCGACGGCCGAGACCGAGGCCCCCTACGTTGCGGAGATGGTCCGGCGGGAGGTCGAGAACGAGCTCGGGTCCACCGCCTATACCGGTTCCTACGGCGTCTACACGACGATCGACAGCCGTCTCCAGGCGGCGGCGGTCGGCGCCCTGCGCGAGGCGCTCATCGAGTACGACCGGCGCCATGGCTACCGCGGCCCGGAAGATCGGCTCGACTTCGACACGCCGCCCGGGCCGGACGGGATCGAGGCACTTCTCCGGGACGTTCCGGCGGTGGGCGGGCTCCTTCCCGCCCTCGTCACCCGAGCCGCCGCGAAGGAGGCGACGGTGCACGTGCGCGGCGCGGGCGAGGTCGTCCTCCCCTTCGAGGGCATCGAATGGGCGCGTCCCTTCATCAGCGTGAACCGCCGCGGGTCCGCGCCGGGCAAGGCGTCGGACGTGCTCGCCCCGGGAGACCGCATCCGGGTGCTCCGGAACGGTGAGGGCTGGGAGCTTGCCCAGGTCCCCCAGGTCCAGGGCGCCCTCGTCGCCATGGACCCCGAGGACGGGGCGATCCTCGCGATGACCGGCGGCTTCGACTTCCCGCGCAGCAAGTTCAACCGCGGGACCCAGGCCCGCCGCCAGCCCGGTTCCAGCTTCAAGCCCTTCATCTACGCGTCGGCCCTCGCCCGCGGCTTCACCGCCGCGAGCCTCATCAACGACGCTCCGGTGGTGTTCGACGATCCCGCCCTCGAGGCCAAGTGGCGTCCCGAGAACTACAGCGGCAAGTTCTTCGGGCCGACCCGGTTGCGCGAGGCGCTCGTGAAGTCGCGCAACCTGGTCTCGATCCGGCTCCTGCGCGAGGTCGGGGTGGACTTCGCCCTCGACTACGTCGAGCGCTTCGGCTTCGATCGGGAGCGGTTGCCGCACAGCCTCACCCTGGCCCTCGGGAGCGGCGAGATCACGCCGCTTCAGTCCGCCGCCGCCTACTCCGTGCTCGCCAACGGCGGGTTCGCGGTACATCCGTGGTTCGTCGACCGGATCGTGAACCGGCATCGGGAGACGGTGCTCGCCTCGACCCCCTCTCGCGTGTGCCGGGAATGCGAGGAAGACGCGCCCGAGCGGGACGGGGCCGCGGTGGCCCCGCGGGTGGTGCCGGCCGGGGACGCGTGGATCCTCCAGTCCATCCTCCGCGACGTGGTCCGCCGCGGGACCGGACGCAAGGCGCTCGCCCTCGGGCGCACCGACCTCGCCGGGAAGACCGGCACCACCAACAACCAGCACGACGCGTGGTTCTGCGGCTTCGTCCCGAGCCTGGTGGCGGTCGCCTGGGTCGGGTTCGACGACCACGAGACCCTCGGGCGTCACGAGGTCGGCGGGCGTGCCGCCCTTCCCATGTGGGTCAAGTTCATGCGGACCGCGCTGGCCGGCGTGCCGGAACGGATCCCCCCTCCCCCGGAGGGACTCGTCAAGGTCCGGATCAACCCCGACACGGGACGGCTCGCGGCGGCTTCCGACCCGGATGCGCTGTTCGAGACGTTCCGGGCCGCCAAGCTGCCGGACCGCCCCGCCGGACGCTCGGCCGGAACCAGCGCAGGGGCCTCGTCATCGGACAGCAGCCGGGCGACCGGCACGACCCAGCAGCTCTTCTGAACGCCGGTGACGCGGGTTCTCCGAGTCGCGGTGCCGGGGCCGGTCCGGCGCTGGTTCGAGTACCTGCCGCCCGACGAGGAGCCCGGTGCCCGCCCCCTGCGGCCCGGCATGCGGGTGAAGGTCCCGTTCGGCGGCTCGGTGCGCACGGGAGTGGTTCTCGAGGCGGCGGACGGGTCCGAGATCGATGCCGGGCGGCTGCGCCGGATCACCGAGCGGCTCGACGACGAGCCGTCGGTTCCGCCTTCGCTGCTGCGCCTGCTGGTCTGGGCCGCGGACTACTACCACCACCCGATCGGCGAGGTGGTCCGGACCGCCCTTCCCGTCGGGTTGCGGCGCGCCCGGCCGGCGGCGCCCCCCGCGGCCCGCGCCTGGCGCCTCGCCGGAGCGGCGGGGGGAAGCGGCGACCTCGGCCGTGCCCCCCGGCAAGCGGCGGTGGTCGCCGCCTTCGAGGACGCGGCCCGAGATGGCGGCGAGCCGTCTCTCACCGAGGCGCGACTCCGCACGGTTCCGAGCTGGCGCGCGGCCCTGCGGGCGCTCGAGAAGAAGGGCTGGGTCGAGCGCCTCGCGATCCCCCCGCCCGCAGCCGGCGCCGTGTCGAAGCTCGCGAGCCCGAACGAGTCGCAGGCGCGGGCGGCCGAGGTCATCGAGTCCGCGTCCGGCTCGTTCCGCGCCTTTCTCCTCGATGGGGTGACGGGGAGCGGCAAGACCGAGGTCTACCTCATCGCCATCGACCGGCTCCTGCGCGCCGGGGCCGGCCAGGCCCTCGTTCTCGTTCCGGAGATCGGGCTCACCCCGCAGCTCGTCGCCCGGTTCCGGGAGGCCCTCCCGGTCCCGATCTCGGTCGTCCACTCCGGGATGCCGGACGGCGAACGGCTGCGGAGCCGGGAGGCGGCGCGCACCGGCGCGAGCCGCGTCGTCATCGGAACCCGCTCGGCCGTCTTCACCCCCCTCTGCCGGCCGGCCCTCATCGTCGTCGACGAGGAGCACGACCCGTCCTACAAGCAGCAGGAGGGGTTCCGGTACTCCGCCCGGGACCTCGCCCTCATGCGCGGCTCCATGGAGGGGGTCCCGGTGGTGCTCGGCTCCGCGACCCCCTCTCTCGAGACCCTCCAACTCTGCGCCACCGGGCGGTGTCGGCGGCTGCGGCTCGCGGAACGCGCCCGCGGGGCCCGCATGCCGCGGATCGCGCTCCACGACGTGCGGAGCCTTCCGCTCGCGGCCGGCCTCTCCGAGCGGCTCGTCGAGGCCATCGGAGAACGGCTCGAGCGCCGCGAGCAGACCCTCCTCTTCGTCAATCGCCGCGGGTTCGCGCCGGTCGTGCTCTGCCACGACTGCGGCGAGGCGATCGAGTGCCGACACTGCGACTCGCGGCTCGTCCTGCACCGCGCCGACCGTCGCCTTCGCTGCCACCACTGCGGGGCCGAGCAGGGGATCCCGGCCGGCTGCGCCGCGTGCGGGTCCCCCGACCTCGTCTCCGTGGGAAGCGGCACCCAGCGCCTCGCGGAAAGCCTCGCGGACCGCTTTCCGTCCGCCCGGTTGCTGCGCGTCGACCGGGACTCGACGCGCCGGCGGGGGGAGCTCGACCGCATGGTGCGGGCCGCCCGCGACGGTTCCGCCGACATCCTCGTCGGAACCCAGATGCTCGCGAAGGGTCACGACTTCCCCCGGGTGACCCTGGTCGGGGTGGTGGATGCGGACGCGGGGCTCCTGAGCCCCGACTTCCGCGCCCCGGAACGGGTGGCCCAGCTCGTCACCCAGGTCGCGGGACGGGCCGGCCGGGGGGAGCTCGCGGGGGAGGTGATCGTGCAGACCCGCCGGCCCCGCCACCCCCTCCTCACCGCCCTCGCCCGTGAGGGCTATCCCGCGTTCGCCGCCGTGGCGCTCGCGGAGCGCGACGAGGTCCGGATGCCCCCCTTTGCCCGGCTCGCGCTGGTGCGCGCCGAAGCGCCGGCACGGGCCGCGAGCAACGGGTTCCTCGCGACCGCGCGCGAGCTCGCCGGCGCACTGAACCGCCCCGGCGTGGAGGTGATGGGCCCGGTGCCCTCGCCCATGGAGCGCCAGGGCGATCGCTACCGCGCCCAGCTTCTGCTGCGCTCGACCTCGCGCGCGGACCTCCAGGCGTTCCTGCGGCCTTGGGTGGAACGGCTCGCCAGTGTCAGGACGCCGCGCGGGCTTCGATGGTCGCTCGATGTCGACCCCATCGAGCTCGGATGAGACGGGCGGCGAACCGGGTGCGATCGGGACGCGATCCGTCGCGGAAGAAAGATGCGAAAATGCGATTCTCCCCGTCCCACCCCGGAAGGAGCCGTTGAAGCGCGCACTCGAGGCGCTCGTCGCGCGCGCCATCAGCACCCTTCGCGACCGCGGCGAGCTCGATGTCGAGTCGGTCCCGCCCGTCGTGATCGAGCGTGCCCGCGACCCCCGGCACGGCGATTTCGCGTGTCCCGTCGCGCTCGCGCTCGCCCGCGCCGCCCGTTCGAATCCGCGCGAGCTGGCCGGGCGCATCATCGCCGCGCTGCCGGCCGCGCCCGACGTGAAGGCGACGGAGGTGGCGGGACCGGGCTTCATCAACTTCAGGATGGCCGACGGAGCCTTTCAGCGCACCGCGGCCGACATCGTCGGCTCGCAGGCTCCGTGGGGCCGGTCGCGGGAGTTCGCCGGCAAGCGGGTTCAGGTGGAGTTCGTGTCGGTCAACCCGACCGGCCCTCTCCACGTCGGCCATGGCCGCGGGGCGGCCTGCGGGGCGGCGGTCGCCAACCTGCTGGAGGCGGTGGGCTGGGAGGTGGAGCGCGAGTACTACGTCAACGACGCGGGCCGCCAGATGGACATCCTGGCCCTCAGCGTCTGGCTGCGGTACCTGGAGATCGTCGACTGGCCGGGCCGCCCGGAGTTCCCTGGCGGCGGCTACCGGGGCGACTACATCCGGGACGTCGCCCGGGAGCTTGCCGGGGAGCACGGCGATCGGCTGGGCCGCGATCTCCCGCCCGGGGCCCCGCTCCCCGAGGACGACGACGCCCTCCTCGACGCCCTCATCGCGGCCGCCAGGGCCGCTCTCGGGGAGCGCGACTACGGATTGGTCGCCGATGCCGTGCTCACCGGGATCCTCGGCGGGATCCGGGACGACCTCGCACGTTTCGGAGTCGTGTTCGATCGCTGGTTCTCCGAGCGCGAGCTCGTCTCCTCGGGGGCCGTGCCCCGTGCCCTGGAGGTCCTGCGGGGGCGCGGCGAGGCCTACGAGCGGGACGGGGCGCTGTGGTTCAACGCTCAAGCGCACGGCGACGAGAAGGACCGGGTGCTGGTCCGCGCCAACGGTCAGAGCACCTACTTCGCTTCCGACGTCGCCTACCATCTCGACAAGTTCGAGCGCGGGTTCGACCGGGTCATCGACGTCTGGGGGGCCGACCACCACGGCTACATCGCGCGGGTGAAGGGGGCGATCCGCGCCCTCGGTCTCGACGCGAACGCCTTCGACGTGGTGATCGTGCAGCTCGCGAGTCTGTGGCGGGGCGCGGAACGGGTTGCGATGTCCACCCGGTCCGGGGAGTTCGTGACCCTGCGGGACCTCATTGACGAGGTGGGCGCGGACGCGGCCCGCTTCTTCTACGTGCTGCGCAAGAGCGATCAGCACCTCGACTTCGACCTCGAGCTCGCGAAGTCCCGGTCCAACGAGAACCCGGTGTACTACGGGCAATACGCGCACGCCCGCATCGCGAGCGTGCTGCGCCGCGCCCGCGAAGAAGCGGGAGACGGAAACGGGCTCGACTTCGGACATGTCGAGCACCTGACCGAACGCCACGAGATCGACCTGCTGAAGGCACTCTCCCGCTACCCGGAGACCATCGAGTCCGCCGCGAGCGCCTGCGAGCCACACCAGCTCGCCCACTACCTCCGTGACGTCGCGACCGCGTTTCACAGCTTCTACAACGCGCACACCATCCTTGCCGGCGAGGCGGAGCTGAAGAGCGCCCGCCTTACCCTCGCGGAGGCGACCCGCCGGGTGATCTCGGACGGGCTCGGTCTCCTCGGGGTCGACGCGCCGGCGACCATGTAGGGCGGCGGAGATGGCGAGAAGGCAGAGGCAGGCACGTTCCACGCGCGGGAAGGGAGGCTTTCTTCGCGGCCTGGTCCTCGGGCTCGCGGTCGCGGCGGGGGTGCAGATCCACCACGCGGGGCTTCCGGACTGGTTTGGCGGAGCCGACGACGAGCCCGCCGGCGACGCGAATCGGATCGAGCCGCCGAAGACCAACTTCGACTTCTATCGACTCCTTCCCCGGACGGAGGTTCGGGTCGACGAATCGGATATTCCCGGCGCGAATCCCTCGGCGCCCGCGCAGACCGCGACCCGTCCCTCCGCCGCCGAGGGCCGCGACACGGCCGGCACGCCGGAGGTGCGCCCGTCCGGCCCCCGCGAGTACCGCGTCCAGGTGGGATCGTTCCGCGAGAGAAGGGAGGCGGACCGACTGCGCGCCGAGCTCGCCCTCGGCGGGTTCGAGTCCAGCATCCAGACGACGGACACCGCCAACGGGACCTGGCATCGGGTGACGCTGGGACCGTACCGCGGCCGGGCGGCGGCCGAGGCCGCGAAGGCGCGCGTTCTGACCGCGCGGGGGATCGAGGCGCGGATCGTGCCGGAGAAGAGTTGAGGTGGAGCGGGTGAAGGGAATCGAACCCTCGTATTCAGCTTGGGAAGCTGATGTTCTGCCATTGAACTACACCCGCCAGGCCCGGAAATCTCGCCAGCCAGCGAGCAGATCCGCGTCGGCGAGCCAAGAAGCTGGTGAGATTTCCGGGTTGCAGCCGCATTCTACTGCGCGATTCGCAGAATGAAAGCTCGGCCGGGGTACGTCGCCGAGACCCGCCAAGCGGTCCTGCCCGGGCCCGAAACCGGATAAGATTACGGCCGTGCAGATCGTTCTCAACGGCCAGACCCGGATGCTCGAGCCCGGCACCACCCTGGCGGCGCTCGTCGCGAGCCTGGACCTCGGCGGGCGACGCATGGCGGTGGAGATCAACGAGGAGGTGATCCCGCGCAGCGAGTACGCCGACCTCGTGCTGGGCGAGGGGGATCGCGTCGAGATCGTCCATGCCGTGGGGGGCGGCTGAGAAAGGCGGCCCCGAAGACCATCGAGAGTTCGACGCCATGAACGCACCCGATTCCACGGATGACCCGTTCCTCGTCGCCAACCGGCGCTTCGAGTCCCGCCTTCTTGTCGGCACCGGCAAGTACGAGAGCCTCGACGAGACCCGAGCCGCGATCGAGGCGAGCGGCGCCGAGATCGTCACCGTCGCGATCCGCCGCACCAACATCGGCCAGGATCCCGACGAGCCGAACCTGCTGGACTACCTCCCCCGCGACCGGTTCACCATCCTGCCGAACACCGCGGGCTGCTACGACGCGGCGACCGCGGTGCGCACCTGCCGGCTCGCCCGCGAGCTCCTCGACGGAGCCAGCCTCGTGAAGCTCGAGGTGCTGGCCGAAGACAAGACCCTTCTCCCGAACGTCACCGAGACCCTGACCGCGGCCGAACGGCTCGTCGCCGACGGATTCGAGGTCATGGTGTACACGAACGACGATCCGGTCATGGCGCGGCGGCTGGAGGAGGTCGGGTGCGTGAGCGTGATGCCCCTCGCGGCGCCCATCGGCTCCGGCCTCGGAATCTGCAACCCTTGGAACATCCTCACCATTCTGGAGGAGGCAAAGGTGCCCATCGTGGTGGATGCGGGGGTCGGGACCGCTTCCGATGCGGCCGTCGCCATGGAGCTCGGGTGCGACGGGGTGCTGATGAACACCGCGATCGCGGCCGCCCGCCGGCCCGTGCTGATGGCCTCGGCCATGAAGCACGCGGTGGTGGCGGGCCGCGAGGCGTTCCGCGCCGGACGCATGCCGCGACGCCGCTTCGCGAGCGCCTCCTCGCCGGTGGAGGGAGCGATCGCCTGAACGCCCGGGAGATCCCGCATATCTCACCGAGTTTCGTTGCGGGGGCGGCAGGATGCCATGGAAGCGCGAGAATTGTCGTACACGGCAGGAAGTCGGTGAGATATGCGGCCCACCATTCGTTCCTGGGTGCTGCGGGCGGGCCGCATGACGGCGGGGCAGAGCCGCGCCATCGATTGTCACTGGCCGCGCTTCGGCCTCGGACCGCCCCCCGGGCCTCGCGTGCCGCCGGCGCACGGCCCGCTCATCGACCCCGGCGCCGTGTTCGGACGCCGGGCGGCGCTGGTGGTCGAGGTCGGGTTCGGCCGGGGCGATGCCCTTCTCGACGCGGCGGCCGCTCGGCCCGACCGGGACCACGTCGGGATCGAGGTCCACGCGCCGGGCATCGGCTACTTCCTCGCCCGGGCACACGATCGCGGGATTGGAAACGTTCGGGTCCTGTTCGGCGATGCCCGGGAGGTGCTCCGTCACCGCTTCCCGGACCGCTCGCTCGAGGAGGTCCGGATCTGGTTTCCGGACCCCTGGCCCAAGGCGCGGCATCACAAGCGCCGTCTCGTGCAGCCCGGGTTCGCCGAGCTCGCCGCGTCGCGCCTCCAGCCGGGAGGTCGGATCCTCGCCGCCACCGATGACGAGGACTACGCCCGTCAGATGCTGTCCGTGTTCGAGTCCTCCCCGATGCTCGAGAACCTCGCCGGCCCCGGGGCATTCTGGTCCGGGCCGACCGAACGCCCGTGCACCCGCTTCGAAGAGCGCGGCCGTCGACGGGGGGCCGGCATCCGGGACCTTCGGTTCGCACGCGAGAGAACCGCATGAGTCCGAAGCTCGACCGCGGGCTGCTCGACGAGGTGCGCGGGATCGCGGCCGCCGCCGCGGCCCGGATTCTCCGCGTCTACCACACCCCGTTCGAAGTGGGGCGCAAGGCGGACGAGTCTCCGCTCACGGAAGCGGACCTCGCGTCGCACCGGACGATCGTCGAGGGCCTGCGCGACCTCTCGCCCCGCGTTCCCGTGCTCTCCGAGGAGTCCACCGAGGTCGACTTCGCGACGCGCTCCGGCTGGACCCGCTACTGGCTGGTGGACCCCCTGGACGGAACGAAGGACTTCGTCAAGCGCAACGGCGAGTTCACCGTCAACATCGCCCTCATCGAGAGGCACGCGCCGGTGTTGGGGGTGGTGGCGGTGCCGGTGACGGGCGTTGCATACGCGGCCGCCCGCGGCCTCGGCGCCCACCGCCACGATGCGGGCGGGGTGACGCGGCTCGGCGTCCGCGCCCCGGCCGCGCGGCCCTGGCGGGTGGCGGCGAGCCGCTCCCACGCCGACGCGAGGACCGAGGCGTTCATCCGCAATCTCGGGCCAACGGAGCGGATCTCCATCGGGAGCTCGCTCAAGTTCTGCCTCCTGGCCGAGGGCGGGGTCGACATCTACCCGCGTTTCGGCCCCACCTGCGAATGGGATACCGCGGCCGCTCAATGCGTGGTGGAACAGGCGGGGGGGCGGGTGACCGACCTCGGGCTCGAGCCGCTTCGCTACAACACCGGGGAATCGCTCCTGAACCCGTACTTCCTGGCGTTCGGCGATCCGGCCGTGGACTGGCGCGGGTTCCTTCCGGACTCCAGCCCGTGTTCACCGTAGCGGGTCAAGAAACGCACCGGATTCAGATGACGATCAGCGAAGCGGGCACGTTGCACCCATCGTGGTTGCACGGCGTTGGTGTGAACGCACGCCGATCCGGCCCGCCGTGTCTCCTGCGGCCCCGAGGTCGAGGACTCGGGCTTCTGCCGGGAGAAGGCGCTGGTCGTGGGGTCAGGGTGCGCCGCAGGCGCGCGAGATCGCCTTGTAGGCGGCCGAGAACCCGCGGAGCGAGTACGTGTCGACGGTCTTGTTCCCGCGCTTCGAACGCCCCGTCGCGACCATCGCGAGTCCGTCCCGCATCGCCCCGACGAGGCGTCGGTTCACCTCCGGCGACGGGTGCCACATGATGCTCTCGTCTTCCGAGCCCTCGTCTTGGTCGGCCGGGATGCCGACCGCCGAACCGCCGTCGACGGAGACCGAAAGCTCCTTGCCGGGTGCGAACGGATAGCCCATCTCGAACGCGACGACGCCGAACTCCTTCAGAGCCGGCCGGTGGGTCACGGTGGCGTAGACCTCTCCCCGGCGGGAGTACTTTCCCTCGGCCTTCTTCGGCTGCGTCCACATCAGGCAGAACCGCTGCCCTTTCTCGGTGAACTGGTGAGCGCTCCAGTCCCTGAACCTGCCGAGGTCCTGGGCCGCGGCCGGGACCGCCCACACCGCAAGGGTGGCAATGACAAGTGCGCGAAGCAGTCGATTCATTTCGATACCCGGTATAGCGGAACGTCTGCGATTCGCGCTTCGATCTCCCCGAGGATCCGGTCGTAAGCGCCTTCGCCCGGCCTGCCGAACCGCCGCCTCAGCTCCTCCTCCGGCAGATGGTCGGGAAGGTCCCGGACTTCGGGCATGATATCGAGATCGGATGCGGCCTGCTCCATCCACGCCTGCACCCGCCGGGCGGAACGTGCCGAGGCGGTGGCGAGCTCCCCGAAGCGCGCACCCGCCCGGTTCGCCGCGATGTCGGAGAAGCTGAACCCGGTGAGCTCCCGGGAGTCGCTCACTTCCTTCTCCATTCCGACCGATTCGGAAGCCTCCCGGTCGAGGAGCGCGGCAAGCGCCGCGGACGCCACGAAATGGCGGCCGAGGTCGCGGCGGCGGTGCAGGACCGGCCGGACGTGCCGCGCCGCCCGACCGATCGCGACCGGGGTGCAGCCGAATCCTTGCGCGGCGGCGAGCAGGATCGCGGTACGGTTCTCGGCCACCGGATCCGCGCCGGCCGCGGTACGCTCCGCCGCCTCGCGCACCAGCGACCGCAGCAGTCCGAGGACCGGCGCCGCGGAGCCGGGCCCGGCCGCGGCCCAGTCCGCGATTCGCTCGGCGTAGACTCCCGTCCCGCTCGCGCCGTTGCCGGAGGGGGTGCGGATCCGCAGGTGCTCCACCGGGGACCGCGGCCAGACGCAGACCAGCTCGAGGCGGTCGGGATACCACTCCAGGGCCCGGGCCGCGGCGCGCTCGAAGCGCTCGTCCTTCAGCACCGGCCACCTGTCGGACGCCCAGCGGATCGTGCGTTCCGCGAGCCAGCCGGACACGTCGACGGCGCCGATCGCGGCGCGCCGGATGGACGGCAGGCCGCCCCGCACGGTCCGCTCCGCGTCGAGGTCGATGTTGAGGTAGCGGCGCGGAAACGCGGACGGCAGCTCGATCGTGGCCTGGACGTTCACGATGCCGGGGGCGGTGCCGCCCGGGGCGGAGGCCGTACCGGAGGCGGGCCCCGGCCCCCCGCTCGGGGGAGCATCGTCAAGGATGAAGGCGAGCGCAATCACCGCGAGCGCGGGCACGAGCAGCAGCGCGCCGGCGATCAGCCTGAGCAATCCGGAATATCCTCGACGGGACGGGAGGTTCGCTCAGTCGAACCAGTCCACGATGTGATCTTCCAGGTCATCGGGATGCACCCACTCCTCGCTGATGACCTTGCCTCGAACCGAGATGCCCGCCTCGTGGACGCTATCCCGGCTTCCCGAGATCAGGGGATGCCAGGAGGGGAGCGGCCGACCCTCCGCGAGCCGGCGGTAGGCGCAGCTCGGGGGGAGAAGGGCGTGGTCGTCGACCTCCTCGGGCGAGAGCACGACGCACTCCGGAACCCGCTTCACCCGGTTGGGATAGTCGCGGCACCGGCAGGTCCCGCGATCGAGGAGGCGGCAGGCCACCGCGGTGAACCGCACCCGCCGGGACTCGGGGTCCCAGAGCTTGTTGAGGCAGCAGCGCCCGCATCCGTCGCACAGGGACTCCCACTCCTCGGGGGACATCTCCTCCAGCGTCTTGCGGATCCAGAATGGTTCGACGGCGGCCATCGAGCCCGTACTCCTCGAGCGGCGCGGAAGTTCACGGCCGAGTCCAGTTCCCGATCATGTACAAGGCCTGGCCTCGCCGGACTTTATCCCATCGAACGGTACCGAAACCAACCTTCCGGCCCCTCGATCAGGCCGATCGGCGCACGATCTTCGGCCGGATTCCCTACGAAACTCGCGACGGGGACCTACAGCGAGCGGTAGCGGCCCGGTTCCCGCCCCCATAGCCTTTTCGGGGCGTCCCGATGGAGGACGCGGAACGCCGCCGCGGAGCGAGCGACCCTCGCTTCCGGGCGGTGGACAGAAAGCCCGAAACCAGAGGAAAAAGGCATGAACACGCTCTTCAATCGCCCCCGGATCGGCGTTCGCGCGCTCCGGCGCCTCGCGCTTCCCGGCGTGCTGCTCGCGCTTGTGCTCGCGACCATTCCCGCGGCGGCCGAAGACATCATCGACATCAACACCGCCACCGCGGAGGAGTTCGCCGCCGCAATGGCCGGCGTGGGGCTCAAGAAGGCCCGGGCGATCGTCGCGTATCGCGACGAGAACGGGCCGTTCGCCTCGATCGAAGACCTCGTGAAGGTCAGCGGGATCGGCCCCGCGACCCTGGACTCCAACCGCGACCGGCTCTCGATCACCGAACCGGAGGCCAATCCCCCGACCCCGAGCTCGGGGTAGCCCGACCGCGGGCGGCGGCGAGCTGGGCGGGTGTCCCCACGTTGTCGCACACCCCGTGATGCACCTCGCCGGTCGCCGTGCCGCGTTCGCACGCCCGGTCGAGGTAGGGGGCGAGCGCGGCGGCGCCGGCGATCACGGGCCGGAAGGCGGCCGGGGTGAAGACTCCGATGCCGGAGTATGTGAGGCGCTCCGGACCGGATCGCCGGAGCGCTGCGCCCTCGAGGGCGAAGTCCCCCGCCCGGTGGTGGTCCGGGTTGGCGACGAGCACGAGATGGACCTCGCGCGGATCCACCTCGCGCAGGCGCTCGAACCGATAGTCGGTCCGGAGGTCCCCGCTCGTCACCACGAACGGCCCCGGCCCGAGCCGCGGCAGGGCCCGAACGATTCCGGCCCCGGTCCCGATCGGCCACCCGCCTTCATCGGAATACGAGATGGCCGCCCCCCAGCGCGACCCGTCTTCCAGGAGATCCCGCACCTGCCGGCCCCGATAGCCGAGATTGACGACCAGCTCGACGAACCCGGCGGCCGCAAGCCTCTCGACCGCGTGCACGATGAGCGGTTTTCCCGCGACCTCCAGCAGCGGTTTCGGGACCGGGTCCGACAGGGGCCGCATTCGCTCGCCGCGCCCGGCGGCGAGGATCATGGCGCGCACCGGTCCCCTCCGACGTATCCGGCGAGCCCGCGGGACTCGAACAGACGGGTGAGCGGCTCGAGCTCCGGATACCCGGGGAGCACCTCGAGCAGGTAACGCAGGACGAGGGGAATGTCGCCGAGGTAGGCCGCCTTGCCGTCGCGGTGCCACAGGCGGGCGAAGATCCCGGCGACCTTGACGTGGCGCTGGACGCCCATGAGGTCGAAGTCCCGCCGCACGCGCGCCCGGACTGCTTCCGGCGGCAGGTCCGTGGAGAGCAGTCCGGCCCGGGTCGCGAGGTCGGCGTAGTCGTCCAGCCACGCGTGGACCCGCGGCTCCGGCCACGAGATGTACGCATCGCGAAACAGGCTCACCGCATCGTAGGTCAGGGGGCCGGCCACCGCGTCCTGAAAGTCCAGGATCCCGGGGTTGCGGGGGTGCACCATCAGGTTGCGGGAGTGATAGTCCCGATGAACGAAGACGCGGGGCTGCGCGAGGGCGGCCGCGACGAGGAGGTCGAACGCCTCGTCGAGCACTCGCCGCTCCACCCGGGTGGGCGCACGGCCGAGATGCTTCCCAAGGAACCACTCCGGGAACAGCTCGAGCTCCGCGGACAGCCGCGCCGCGTCGTAGGGCGGCACCGCGTCCGCCGGGACTCGGGTCTGGACCCGGACCAGCGCGTCCAGCGCATCCCGGTACAGACCGGGTGCGCTCGCGGCGTCGAGCCGGTCGAGATACGAAACCGAACCGAGATCGTCGAGCAGCAGGAAACCCCGCTCGAGGTCCGCGGCGTGGATCCGCGGCGCGTTCACCCCGGCCGCCCGCAACAGCCCCGCGACGTGCACGAAGGGCCGCGAGTCTTCCCGGTCCGGGGGGGCGTCCATCACCACGAACGATTCGCGGTCCGTCCGAAGCCGGAGGTAGCGGCGAAAGCTCGCATCGCCGGCAACGGGCTCGAGGCGGCCGCGGACCCCGGCCGCCTCGTCGAGCCAGTCGCGAAGCGACGCGTCCCGCTCGGAGTTCATCGATTCTCCCGGCCGGCCACCTTCATCCGCGACCGGCCCGTGCGGACCGCCATTGCACGTCTCCGGCCAATCCTTTCCAATAGTGCCCGCCCCCTCCGCCGGGATCGCCTCCAGCCAGATGAGCAAGAGCGCCCTCCTCCGGCTCGGATCCGAAGTGATCCGCACGGAGATCGACGCACTGCGCGGGCTCCTGCCCCGAATCGACGACGACTTCGCCCGCGCCTGCGAGATCATCCTCGAACGCCCGGGGCGCGTGATCGTGACCGGCATGGGGAAATCGGGGCACGTGGGAAACAAGGTGGCGTCGACGATGGCGAGCGCCGGAACTCCCGCGTTCTTCGTTCATCCCGGCGAGGCGAGCCACGGCGATCTCGGCATGATCACGCGCGAGGACACGGTCGTCGCGTTCTCGAACTCCGGCGAGACGGCCGAGATCCTGACCATCGTCCCCCACATCAAGCGGATCGGGGTGCCGCTCATCGCCCTCACCGGCAATCCGTCGTCGCGTCTCGCGCGTCACGCGGACGTGAACATCGACGTCAGCGTCGCGAAGGAGGCATGCCCGCTCGGCCTCGCTCCCACCGCCAGCACCACCGCGGCGCTCGCGATGGGCGACGCGATCGCGATCGCGCTCCTCGAGGCCCGCGACTTCGGGGCGGAGGACTTCGCCCGCTCCCACCCGGGCGGGCGGCTGGGGCGGCGCCTGCTCCTCCGGGTCAAGGACCTCATGCACACCGGCAACCGCATGCCGATGGTCGGGCCGGACACGCTGACGAGCGACGCCCTGCTGGAAATGACGGCCAAGAGCCTCGGCATGACCTCCGTCGTGGACCCGGAGGGCCGGGTGCTCGGCGTCTTCACCGACGGTGACCTGCGCCGGGCTCTCGACGCCGGAATCGATCTTCGCGAGACCCCCATCCAGCGCGTCATGACCCCGAGCGGGGTGACCGTGTCGCCGGAGACTCTCGCCGCCGAGTGCCTCAACATTCTCGAGAATCGGAAGATTACCTCGCTGGTGGTGGTCGACGGGGAGCACCGGCAAGTCGGGATCCTGCACCTGCACGATCTGTTGAGAGCGGGGGTACTTTAACCCGCATCGACCCGCATCCCGCGTCAGCGCCGCAGCCGGACCGGGACCCTCGCGGCGAGGGCCGGGTTAAACTGGCCCGATCGGTGGGCTCGTCCGCCGCACCGCGGTCCGCACGGAGAAAAGGATGTACAACGTCATGATCATGGGCGCCTCGTACGGGGCGCTGCTCGGCATCAAGCTCTGCGCCGCGGGCCATTCCGCGACGCTCGTCTGCCTCCCCGACGAAGCCGAGCTCATCAACCGCGAAGGGCAACGGGTACGGATGCCGGTGAAGGGCCGGGACGACCTCGTGGAGGTCGATTCGCGCCGGCTCCCGGGCCGCCTGTCGGGCGCCACCACCGGGGAAGCGGACCCCGCGGATTTCGACCTCGTCGCCCTCGCGATGCAGGAACCCCAGTACGGCGCGCCGGGGGTGCGCGAGCTCCTCGACGCGGTGGCCCGGTCCGGGGTTCCATGCATGTCGATCATGAACATGCCGCCACTCCCGTACCTCGCGCGGATCCCCGGTGTCGACCTCGAGCCGCTCCGCGCCTGCTACACCGATCCCTCCGTGTGGGACTCGTTCGACCCCGCCAACATCACCCTTTGCAGCCCGGACGCACAGGCCTTCCGCCCCCCCGAGGAAAAATCCAACGTGCTCCAGGTCAGCCTCCCGACGAACTTCCGGTCCGCCCGCTTCGAATCGGACGAGCGGACCGCCATTCTGCGCGATCTCGAGGCCGACATCGAAGCCGTTCGCTACGATGACGGAAGCGGCGCGGTGGAGCTTCCCGTCAAGCTCAGGGTGCACGACTCGGTGTTCGTACCGCTCGCGAAGTGGAGCATGCTGCTCGCCGGCAACTACCGCTGCGTGCAGGAGGAGGACATGCGGGCGATCCGGGACGCGGTCCACCTGAACCTCGACCTGTCGCGCTCCGTATACGACTGGGTGAACTCGGTATGCCGGTCGATCGGGGCCTCGGAGGCGGACCAGGTCCCCTTCGAGAAGTACGCGAACGCGGCGAAGGGGCTGACCAGGCCCTCGTCCGCGGCGCGCGCCCTGCTCGCGGGCGCGCCCCGCATCGAACGGGCCGACCACCTCGTTCAGTCGATCGCGGCCCAGAAGGGGATGCGATCGGAGAGCGTGGACGAGAGCGTGCGGCTCGTCGACGGCTGGCTCTCCGCCAACCGCGGGTCCCGGTGACGCTTGACGGAGATGCCCCCCGAGCAAGGCCCGAACACCCGTTCGCCCGCTCCGCGCCGTTCCCCCCGGCGGGAGACCCTCCCGACCCTCGGGGCGGTCTTCCTCGCGCTCGGGTGGTTCGCGTTCCCGCTTCCCCTGAAGTCGCCCGGCTCCGTCCCTCCCCCCGGCACGCCCCCGCACCTGCGCATCGAACGGGTCGACGCGCTGACCACCGATCCCTCGGGGCGCCTGTACCGGCGACTGCGCGCGGACGAGATGCAGCGCATGACCCCGGGCGCGAAGTCCGTGCTCGTGCGGCCCCGGCTGACCGTGTTCCCCGCGACCGGCCCGATGTGGCACTTCAAGGCCGAGACCGGCGAGGTTTCTCCGGACGGTAAAACCATTTATCTTCCAGGGCCGGTACTCGGGCGGCGCGGCGCGATCGAGCCGCTCGAGATCGACACTCGCGACCTGCGGATCATGGCCACGAACAACTATGGCGAGTCCGACGAGCCGGCCACGATCCGGGGGACGACATTCGAAGCCCGGGGTACGGGCATGAAGATCTGGCTCGAAGAGGGGCGGATCGATCTCCTGAGCGACGCCAGCGGCATCATGGGACCAAGATGACCGGGAGGCCAGCCATGCAGACCCGTCTCGCGTTGCTGGTGCTTGCCCTCGCCGCGTGTCCGACCGGGGCGGGCGCCCTGTCCACCGACCGGGACCAGCCGGTCCGAATCGACGCCGGATCGGCGAGTCTCGACCACCAGAACCGGATCGCCACCTACCGGGGCGACGTGGTCATCGTCCGGGGAAGCCTCCGTATCACCGGCGATCAGGTCACCATGCAGTTCGACGAGGGCTATGACCTTGCGACGCTCGTCGCGGAGGGCGAGCCGGCCCATTTCGAGCAGCAGCTTGACAGCGGTCCGACGCAGAAGGGCAACGCCGCGCGCATCGAGTACCGGGTGGAGGACGGCGCGATGATCTTCATCGGCAGTGCGCAGATCGCCCAGGGGGAGTTCCTCATGCAGGCGGAACGCATCGACTACGACTCGTTCACCGGCAGCATCCAGGGGGTGGGCGACAAGGCCAAGCCCGACGGACCCCGGGTCACGATCACCCTGCCGGGCGACAACAAGTGAGCTCGCTCACCGCCCACCGGCTCGCGAAGCGCTACGGCTCCCGCACGGTCGTCGAGGATGTGAGCCTCATGGTGCGAAGCGGCGAGGTGGTCGGTTTCCTCGGTCCCAACGGAGCGGGGAAGTCCACGAGCTTTCACATGCTGGTCGGCCTCATCCCCGCCGACGACGGGACCATTCACCTCGACGAGATCGACCTCACCGACCGCCCGATGCACGTTCGCGCCCGGCTCGGCCTCGGGTACCTTCCCCAGGAGCCGTCCGTGTTCCGGAAGCTCACGGTGGAGCGGAACCTGCTCGCGGTCCTCGAGCTGCGCCGCGAGCTCGACGCCTCCATGCGCAAGCAATGGTCGGTGCAGCTCATGCAGGCCTTCGGTCTCGAGCACCTGCGCGACGCGCGCGGGGAGAACCTCTCCGGGGGTGAGCGGCGCCGGGTGGAGATCGCCCGCGCACTCGCCGCAAGACCCCGCTTCATGCTTCTCGACGAACCCTTCGCCGGCGTCGATCCGATCTCCGTGGCCGAGATCCACGGGCTCATTCGCCAGCTCAGCGAGCGAGGGATCGGGGTGCTCGTGACCGATCACAACGTCCGGGAGACGCTCGGGATCTGCGACCGCGGGTACATCGTCAACGAAGGCCGGATCATCTGCCACGGCGCCCCGGACGACATCGCCGACGATCCCACGGTCCGCGATGTCTACCTAGGGCAGGACTTCGTCCTCTGACCCGGTCCGCATCCGCCAGCGACGACCGCGATGAAGCAGACCCTGAAGTTCCGGCTCGGCCAGCAGCTCGCGATGACGCCCCGGATGCGTCAGGCGATTCGGCTGCTGCAGCTCTCGACCCTCGAGCTCCGGGGCGAGCTGGGGCAGCTCGTGGAATCGAACTACATGCTCGAGGCCGACGATGCGTCCCCGCGCGCGGAGTGGGGGGGAGAGGTCGGTCGGAGGGGCGAGGCAAGGGACACCGACTCGCTCCCCGAGCCCGAGGAATCGCTGCGCGACCGGCTCTACTGGCAGCTCAACGCCGCGCGCTTCACCGACGAGGACCACCTCATCGGGACCGTCATCATCGACTCGATCGACGAGAGCGGGTACCTCGAGGGCTCGATGGACGAGCTGCTCGCCGCGCTCGAGCACCTGGGTCTTTGCGCCGAACCCGAGGAGGTCGAGGCGGTCCTGAAACGCGTGCAGCGGTTCGAGCCGCCCGGCGTCGCCGCTCGTTCCCTCTCGGAGTGCCTGCTCCGCCAGCTCGAGGAGACCGCCGCCGACACACCGCACCGGAACCTCGCCATGCGCGTCGCCCGGCACCATCTCGAGGCGCTCGCCCGGCACGATCACGCGGGACTCGCGCGTCGGCTCGAAACCACCCGGGGCGAGGTGGAGGCCGCGCACGCCCTGCTCCGGACGCTGACACCGCGACCGGGGGCGGGCTACGCGGGGACGCCGACCGAGTACGTCACGCCGGATCTCGGGGTCTTCCGGGTCGCAGGAGCCTGGCGGGTCGAGCTGAACGCGGAAGCGGTCCCGCGTCTTCGCATCAACCCGGTCTACGCGGAGCTCGCCCGCCGGGGCGGCCGGGGTACCGAGACCGTGTCCCTCCGCCGGCACCTGACCGAAGCGCGATGGCTCATCAGAAGCCTCGAGAACCGCGCCGAGACCCTCCTTCGGGTCGCGCGGGCCATCGTCCGGCGGCAGGAGCCGTTGCTCGAGCACGGCGAGGAGGGAATGCGGCCGCTCGTGCTGCGCGATATCGCATCCGAGCTCGACCTGCACGAATCGACCGTATCCCGCGTGACCAGCCGGAAGTACGTGCAGACGCCGCGCGGCGTGTTCGAGCTCAAGTACTTCTTCTCCAACCGGGTCGCAAACGCGGAGGGGGATGGCGCCTCCGCGACGGCCATCCGTGCCCGCCTGCGGAAGATCATCGCAGGGGAGGAACCCGGTCGGCCCTGGAGCGACCGGCGCCTCGCCTCGGACCTGGAGCGGGCCGGATTCCGGGTCGCCCGCCGGACGGTCGCAAAGTACCGGGAATCGATGGGGATCCCGCCCTCGAACGAGAGGCGCCGGGCCGGAGTCGTCGCCGGCGCCGTCAACGTCAACGTCAACGTCAACGTCAACGCCTGATCGTGGTACTTCCGGGAGGACACATTCGATGCAATTGAACGTAACCGGCCGTCGCCTGGTGGTCACCGAAGCGCTCGAGTCGTATGCCCGCACCAAGCTCGCGCGGCTGGAGCGCCACTTCGACCACGTCACCAACGTCCACGTCGTGCTCTCGGTGGAGCGGGAACGGCACCGGGCGGAGGCGACGGTGCACGTGACCGGCCGGGAGCTCTTTGCCGACGCGATCGAGGGGGAGATGTACGCGGCCATCGACGCGCTCGCCGACAAGCTCGATCGCCAGATCAAGCGCTACAAGGAGAAGACGACCGACCATCACCGCGAATCCGGGGGACTGAAGGCGAACCCCCCTGCGGGGCCGTAGGAATCGGGGGCGGCAGGAATCGGCGGAAGCCCGGCCACACCGGGCCGCGAGGCTACTGCAAGCGCTCGAGCCGGTCCCGGGCGAGCTTCGCCTCGGAAGAATCCGGCGCCGCCTCCACGAGGGCCCGCAACTCCTGCGCCGCCTCCTCGGAACGACCGAGCTCGTGCAGGATGAACCCGATCTTGAGCCTTGCGCCCGGGATCCGCGGGCTGTCGGGATGGCTCGCGACCAGCGACCGAAACTCCTCGAGGGCGGGTTCGAACTTCCGCAGGGCGTAGAGGCATTCACCTTTCCAGAACCGCGCGTTGTCCCCGTATCGGCTTTCCGGGAAATCGGCCAGGAAGTCCGTGAACGCGTGCGCGGCGCGCTCGAACCGACCCTCCGAAAGCAGATCGAAGGCGAGCTGGTACTGTGCCTGTTCCTCCACAGGATCGTACGGCGACGGGCTCGCGGGGGCCGGCTCCGGGTCGCCGGAGGCAGCGTCGTCCGGCTCCTCCCCCGGGCTCGCGGCGGCCGCATCGGCGCCGGGCTCCGCCACCGGAACGGAGGGGGCCGCCCCCGTGTCCGGCGGAGCTCCCGCAACCTCCGGAGCCGGCCGTGCAAGGCGTTGGGCGAGACGGTCGAGCTCGGCATACAGGTCCTGTTGCCGGCTCTGAAGCGCCTTGATCGTGCGCGCCTGGACTTCCGCACGATCGCGGAGATCCTGAACCTCCTTCGTGAGACGGTCGACCCGGGCCGCGAGCTCGAGGAGCGCGCTGGCGCCGAGACGACGTTCGAGCTCCTCGATGCGGGTCTGAAGCTCGCGCACCGAGGACTCGGCGGCGAACGCGGGCTGGGCGCCAGGCGCGGCGGTCTGGGCGCCCGCGGAAGGTGCGAAGGCGAGCAGAAATGCGAGCGCGGCCGGGATCGGGATCGGACCCGCGATCACGGGGCGGGACGGTCGGGCACCGCCACCCGGCGAGCTCACCCCCCCGACCTCGGAATCCTGACCTTCGGTGGCTGCATCAGCGCGTGACGTAGGCGAACTCGACACGCCGATTGCGGGACCACGACTCCTCTTCATGGCCCGTCACGGCCGGTCGTTCCTCGCCGAAGCTCACCGTGCGAACCTGGTGGTCCGCCACTCCGAGCAGCCGAAGCATGTCGCGGACGCCGTTCGCGCGGCTCTCCCCGAGGGCGACGTTGTACTCCCGTGAGCCGCGCTCGTCGGCATGCCCTTCCAGGACGACCTCCGCATCGGGGTGGGCGGCGAGAAGCTGCGCGTGAGCTTCCACGACAACGCGATCGTCGGGGTGCACCTCGCTCGAGTCGAAATCGAAGTAGATGACCCGGGAGAGCTCCGCTCCGGCGACATCCGCCAGGGGACTTCCCGCGACGCCGCTCGCTTCGGCGAGCGTACCGGTGGTGCCCTCCGCCGCGGACTCGTCCGACGCCCCTTCCGCGAGCCCGGCCTCCGGAACGGGCCGATCTTCCACCTCGGCCGGAGCTACCGCCTGCTCGGCGGACCCGCCGGTGCAGCCAACCATCAGCGCGAGCGCCATCGCACCGAAGATCGCCTTGCCTCTTTCCATCGTCATCTCCGAGTGGTTTTCCGGGAACTTGCCGGTTGTCCGCCCATGTCGGATCAGGGCCGGATCAGCGCCGGGACAGCCTCGGCGACCAGGCCGGATCCCGGACACCGGTTTCGTCGATCGACAGGCGCTGGCGGAAGCGGCCGTCGATGGAGACCGCCGCGAGCGCGGACCGGCCGCGCTCGGTCGTCGCGTAGAGGATCAGCCGCCCGTTGGGGGCGAAGGTCGGGGACTCGTCAAGCCTTCCGTTTGTGAGCACCTCGATCTTCTCGTCCCCGATCCCCATCACCGCGATCCGATACTCGCCGTCGGACTCGTGCACGAACGCGAGCCGGGACCCGTCCGGGGAGAACGCCGCGCGCGCGTTGTACCGGCCGTCGAACGTGAGACGTTCGGGCGCGCCGCCGCCCGCCGCGGAGATCCGGAAGAGCTGGGGCCGCCCTCCGCTCCGATTGGAGGTGAAGACGAGGTTCCGCCCGTCCGGCGACCAGGCCGGCTCGGTGTCGATCTCGGGCCCGCTGGTCAGGCGCCGCAGCTCCCCCGACTCGAGAGTCAGCACGTAGATGTCGGGGCTGCCGTCGCGCGACAGGGTGAGCGCGAGCCGCCGGCCGTCCGGAGAGAACGCGGGCGCTCCGTTGATCCCGGGGAAGGCGGTGACCTCGTGGCGACGGCCCGTCGCGAGCTCCTGCACCATGATGCGGGAGCTCCCCCCCTCGAAGGAGACGTAGGCCAGCCAGCGCCCATCGGGAGACCAGGCCGGCGACATGATGGGGTCCGGGGAGGTCCGGAGGACGACCGGATTGCCCCCGTCGCTGTCCGCCACGTTGAGCGCGTAGGCGATCTCGCCTTCCTGTCCGGCGGTCTCCGTCACGTACGCGATGCGGGTCGCGAACGCGCCCTTCTCCCCGGTCAGGGCGTAGTAGATCTCGTCGCTGATTTGGTGCGCGAGCCACCGCAACTGGTCGGGGCGTACCCCGGGGAAGCGCTGGCCGGCGAGCTGGGACATGCTGAAGGTGTCGAGGAGCCGGAACTCGACCTGGTACTCCCGGACCCCGCCGCGCAGGGTCTGGCCGATCGACCCGATGACGAGACTCCCGACCCGGAGGCGCCGCCAGTCCGACCATCGCACGTCCTCCTTGCGTACCGGGTGCCGGGGCAGCTCCCGGAGCGGCGCGAAGCGCCCGCTCCGCGCGAGGTCGGCGGCGATGATGGTCGAGATCGACTCCGGTAGCGCGGGCCCCGAACCGGACCGCCCGAACCGCGCGACCGCGATCGGCGTCGCACTCTCGAGACCCTGGGTGATCTCGATCTCGAGCGCGGACCACGCCGGAACGGACCACCCCGCGAAGAGCGCGACGAGGAAGAGCAGCCAGGTTTGCAGCTTTCGCACAATCAGCTCCTGGGGTTGAACAGGAAGATGATCTCGCGGTCGAACACCGTCTTGTGCCTCGGCAGCGGCAGCGGGGAAGCGGCGAGGACCGCCTGCTCGACGGAACGGTCGAACGCGACGTTGCCGCTGCTCTGGGTGATCTCCACGCGAAGGACCTTTCCGTTGGTGGCCTGCACCACGTTTACCGTGCACTTCAGCCCGGGGGGAACGCCGGTGGGACGACGCCAGTTCCTGGCCACGCTCGACTGGATGGCGCCAATATACTCCTCGAGAGCCTTCGCGAAAATGGCCTTTCGCTCCTGCTCCAGCCGCTGCTGCTCGCGAGCCATGAGCTCCCGGCGGGCCCGCTCCTCCTCCCGCTTTCGGCGATCGGCTTCCGCCTGCTTCGCCCGGCGCTCTTCCTCGGCCTTGCGCCGCGCCAACGCCAGCTCCTGGCGCCGCCGGGCATTCTCGACCTCCCTGCGGCGCCGTTCCTCGGCCTGCCGGGCGGCCGCCGCCGCTTCCACCCGGCGCCGCTCTTCGGCCACCCGCTCGGCCTCGGCCTTCTCGCGGCGTTTCTCCTCCGTCAGGCGCGCCATCTCGACTTCCTTGCGGCGTTCCTCCTCGGCCAGCCGCTCCCTCTCGGCCTTCTGACGAAGCTCCTCCTCGGCCAGCCGCGCCGCCTTCGCCTCCACCCGGCGCCGCTCCTCCGCCAGACGATCCGTCTCGGCCTCCTTGCGGCGTTCCTCCTCGGCCAGCCGCTCTCTCTCGGCCTTCTGACGAAGCTCCTCCTCGGCCAGCCGCGCCGCCTCCGCTTCCTCGCGCAGGCGCTCCTCGTGCTCGCGCTGCTCCCGCGCGACCTCGGCGCGTTCCTCTTCCTCGCGGCGTTTCGCCGTCTCGTGATCGCGGATGCGCTCGAGCTCCTTCTGCACCCGCTTCTCGTCCACCACCGTGGCCTGGACCGCGTCGGCGATCTCGATCGGCGAGCGCTTCACTCCCGGCCACTGGACGGAAAGCACGAGCACCCCGGCGGCCGCGGCGTGCACGAGGATCGCGAGAACGTAGGGACCGGCTTGATCGAGGAGTTCGCGCACGGTCCTTCTCATCCGTCCGGGCTGGGCTGCTCCGTCAACAGGCCGACCGAGGGGGCGCCCGCGTCCTTGAGAATCGCCATCGCGACCACCACCGCCCCATACTCGACGGACTGGTCGCCCTTGACGAGGACCTGGATGTCGGGCCGGTGCCGCAGAAGGGCCGCGGCGCGATTGAGCAGGGTCTCCTCGTCGACCGGTTCGGTCTCGTCTCCGCCGAAATTGATGAAGTAGCGTCCGGCGGAGTCCACGCTGACGATGAGGGGTTCGGAGTCGGTCGTCTCCACGACCTCGGCCGATGCATCGGGAAGATCGATCTTCACGCCCTGGGTGAGCAGGGGGGCGGTGATCATGAAGATGACCAGCAGCACGAGCATCACGTCGATGTAGGGCACGACGTTGATCTCGGACATCGGACGTCTGCGCGAATCCGAAGCCATCATCCCGACTCCCGCCGCTCCGCCTCAGCCGACCCGCTGACGCTGGAGAATGGTCGAGAACTCCTCCACGAACGTGCTGAAGCGATTGGAAAGCGATTCCACGTCGCTCAGGTAGCGATTGTAGGCAATGACGGCCGGAATCGCTGCAAAGAGGCCCATCGCGGTCGCGATCAGGGCTTCCGCGATGCCCGGTGCGACCATCGCGAGGGTCGCCTGCCCCACGTTGCCGAGGGCCAGGAAGGAATTCATGATGCCCCAGACGGTCCCGAACAGGCCGACATAGGGACTCGTGGAGCCGACCGTCGCGAGGAAGGAGAGGTGGCTCTCCAGATCGTCGACCTCGTGGCGCATCGCCACCCGCATCGCTCGTTCGGAGCCGTAGATCACGTCCCGCTGGTCGATCCCGGTACGCCGGAGCCGGGCGTACTCACGGAACCCGGCGCGAAAGATGCTGCCCATGCCGCCCGGATCCGCGCCCGCGCCGTTGATGCTGTTGTACATCGACACGAGGTCGGTTCCGGACCAGAACCGGCTTTCGAAGTCGGCGGCATCCCGCCGCGCATGGGCGAGCACCCCTCGCTTGCGAAAGATGAGCGCCCACGACACCACGGAGGTGACGAGGAGGAGAAGCATCACGATCTGAACGACGACGCTCGCGCCGAGCACGAGCCGAAACAGAGAGAGATCGACCCCCATCGCGAATATCCGCTATCTCGTACCGCCCGCGCCCGTTCGCGGAGATCCGGGACCCGGCCGCGAGCCGCGAATGAGGGGTTGGGAGAACCCGTTCCACCGCCCTCGGGCGGCGACGATACGGGCCGTCCGCACGATTGCCTCAATCACGAGCTCGCCCGTCCTTCTCGTGATCGAATGTTTCCGCACAGGATCTGTCCGATTTAATCGCGCCATTGTATCACCGGGCCGAGGGCCTACGCGGTCGGGGCGGGCGACCGGAAGCGATTCACCGTCGCCGGCATGCGGGTCGCAGCAGCGGGCATCAAGCCCGGAACCGCGCGTACGGGACGGCCACCGGGGCCGGGGACCGATGCACCGCGGTGGAGAGAGTCAGTCCGGACGCGGGTCGGCCGCCGGCGCCCCCTCCGCGCTGAAGAGATCGGGGGTGGCGGGGGCGGCGGGGGCGGCGAGGCCGAAGTGCCGCCACGCGGCTCCCGTCGCGACCCTCCCCCGAGGGGTGCGCATGAGGTAACCCTGCTGGATGAGGTACGGCTCGACCATCTCTTCGAGGGTCCCCCGTTCCTCGCTCAGCGCGGCCGCGAGGTTCTCGACCCCGACCGGCCCGCCGTCGAACTTCTCGATGAGGAGCCTCAGCAGCTTCCGGTCCATCACGTCGAAACCGATCGCGTCCACCTCCAGCATGTCCAGCGCGCGGCCGGCCACCTCCGCGACGATCCGGCCGTCGGACCGGACCTCGGCGTAGTCCCGCACCCGGCGCAGCAGGCGGTTCGCGACCCGGGGGGTGCCCCGGGACCGGCGCGCGAGCTCTTTCGCCCCGCCCGCATCGATCGACACCCCCAGGATCCCGGAGGAGCGCGCGACGATGGCGGCGAGCTCGTCCGGACGGTAGAACTCGAGACGGTGAACGATGCCGAAACGGTCGCGGAGCGGCGAGGTGAGCAGCCCCGCCCGGGTGGTCGCGCCGACGAGGGTGAACGGTGGAAGGTCGAGCTTGAGCGACCGCGCGGAGGGACCCTCTCCGATCATGATGTCGATCTGGCAGTCCTCCATCGCCGGGTAGAGGATCTCCTCGACGGCCGGGTTCAGGCGATGGATCTCGTCGATGAAGAGGACGTCCCGCGGCTCCAGGTTGGTCAGCAGGGCCGCGAGGTCGCCGCCGCGCTCGATTACCGGCCCCGAGGACTGGCGAAGACTCGCCCCCATCTCGTGCGCGATGACGTGAGCGAGGGTGGTCTTGCCGAGGCCGGGGGGACCGAAGATGAGCACGTGGTCGAGGGCGTCGCCGCGCGCGCGCGCCGCCTCGATGAAGAGACCGAGTTGCTCGCGGACCGTGGGCTGGCCGATGTACTCGTCGAGACGGCGGGGTCGGATGCGCCGTTCGACGAGCTCCTCGCCGGCTTCCGCCTCCGGCGCGATGAGACGATCGTTCATTCCGAACCGACCCGCGGATCGGCGCCCCGGCCCGTCGGACGCGGCCCGTCGGGCACGGCCGGCTCCGGCGTCATGAACGGCGCGCTCCCGCGCTCTCCACATGGGCGGGGGGGCGCGTCGCCGTGGACGGCGGCCGCAGAGCCCGCCCGGCCATCAGGACACCACCCCCTTGAGGGCCGCGCGCACGATCGCCTCGCTGTCGAGCCCGGTCGCATCGACCGCCGAGACCCTTCGCTGCGCCTCGTTCGCGGAGAAGCCGAGCGCGGCGAGCGCGGCGACGGCTTCGGCGAGGGGCTCCTCCGGCACGTCCACCGCCCCGGCCCCCGCGCCGGGAAGCCGGTCCCGCAGCTCGAACAGGAGCCTCTCCGCCGTCTTCTTGCCGATGCCCGGGACCCGTGCGAGACCGGCCGCGTCTCCGGCCCGCACGCAGCGGGCGAGCCCGTCGGCATCGAGGCCGGAGAGGAGGGCGAGGGCTACCTTGCCGCCGACCCCGCTCACCCTGAGCAGTCGGCGGAACGTGTCCCGCTCGACGCGGCGGGCGAACGCGTAGAGGCACGGTACCTCGTCACGCACCGCGAGGTGGGTGTGAAGCACGACCGATTCGCCCACCGGGGGCAAGGAGTAGAACGTGGTCATCGGCGCTTCGAGCTCGTATCCCACTCCGCCCACGTCGACGAGAAGCCGGGGCGGATGACGCTCCCGCAGCACCCCTTCCAGGCGACCAATCACGGGGGCGGCTCCGGCCGCAGTCGCGTCAGCAGGTCCCGGCTGTGGGCGTGGCAGAGGGCGACGGCGAGGGCGTCCGCCTCGTCGGTCCGGGGCGCCTCGGGAAGGGAGAGGAGCACGCGAACCATGTGCTGCACCTGGGCCTTGGAAGCCTTGCCGCTCCCCGTCGTCGCCTGCTTGACTCGCGTCGCCGCGTACTCGAAGACGGGGATGTGGGGGACCGCCACCAGGGCCGCGCCCCGCGCCTGTCCGAGCTTGAGGGCCGACTCCGCGTTGCGGGCGACGAAGACCCTTTCGATTGCGAGCTCGCCCGGTGCATACCGCTCCGAGACGTCGCGGAGGCCCTCGACGATCTTGCGCAGGCGCTCGGCCATGTCCTCGCCCGCGACCCGGATGCAGCCGCTTGCGACGTGCCGGTTCCCGGCCGGAACCGCCTCGATCACGCCGTAACCGGTGACCCTGGAGCCCGGATCGATTCCGAGGATCCTGGCGCCCCTCAACCCGGCACTCCGATGCGTCCGGGCGCCGCCGGACCCTTCCCGGATTCCCGCCCGGGGTCAGTCCTGATCGAGCCGGGCGAGCGTGTCGAGGGAAATGGCGGCATTGGAATAGACCTGCTGAACGTCGTCCAGGTCCTCGAGGACCTCGATGAGACGCACGATGCGGACGGCCTCCGAGGGTTCGTCGAGCGAGACGTTGGAGAGCGCCCGAAGGGTCACTTCGGCCTCTTCGGGCTCGAGATCCGCCGCCCTGAGCGCGTCGCGCACCGCCTCGTATTCCTCGGGCGCGGTCACGACCTCGAACGAGCCGTCCTCGTTCGTGATCACGTCCTCGGCCCCGGCCTCGATCGCCGCTTCCATCAGCGCGTCCTCGTCCGACCCGGCGGGGTAGCTGATCTGACCCACGCGGTTGAAGAGATACCCGACCGATCCGTCGGAGCCGAGGTTGCCGCCGCACTTGGTGAACGCGTGCCGGACCGCGGCGACGGTCCGGTTGCGGTTGTCGGTCACGCAGTCCGCGATGACCGCCACCCCGCCGGGGCCGAAGCCCTCGTAGCGGATCTCCTCGAGATTCCCGAGATCGCCGTCACCGCTCGCCCGGCGGATGGCCCGCTCGATCGTGTCCTTGGGGACGTTGCCGGCGAGGGCCTTGTCGACCGCCTGGCGAAGGCGCGGGTTCGCGTCGGGGCTCGGCCCGCCGATCCGGGCCGAGATCGAGACCTCGCGGATGAGGCGGGAAAACAGCCGGCCCCGCTTGGCGTCCTGGGCGCCCTTGCGGTGCTGGATGTTGGCCCACTTGCTGTGTCCCGCCATGGTGCTCGATGCGAATTCGCCGGCCGCCCCGCGCGCGGGGGTCGCCCGCCGCCGCTCGCGTCGCCGGAATCGGCGAGGCAGAATACCACCGCTCGGGAGACCCGAGTACCCCCGGCCGGCGGGGGTCCGGGGCCATTTCATGCCCGGGCGGGTCCACGGACATTCATGGTCCGGAAGCCCGCAGCCCGGGTTTGCGCAGACAGCAGGCGATGGTCCGCAGGTCGGCGTGAAATGTCACCGGCACCGGACGAGGAGGCACGATGAACGACACGACTCCGGAGCTCCTGGAGACCGCCGCCGACGGCGTCGTCACCCTCACCCTCAACCGGCCGGAGCGTCTCAACCCCCTCTCCGAGTCGATGATCGCGGCCCTTCAGGACGCGCTCGACCGGGTTGCGGCGGACGCCTCGGTGCGGGTCGTGGTCCTGACCGGCGCGGGGCGCGCGTTCTGCGCGGGCCACGACTTGAAGGAGATGTACGCCCACCGGGACCAGGCGTTCCAGGAGGCCCTCTTCGAGCGGTGCAGCCGCATGATGATGAGCATCGTCGGCCTCCCCCAACCGGTCGTCGCGCGGGTGAACGGCCTCGCCACCGCGGCCGGGTGCCAGCTCCTCGCGACCTGCGACCTCGCGGTGGCGAGCACCGAGGCCCGGATCGCGGTCAACGGCATCGACCACGGGCTCTTCTGCTCCACCCCGAGCGTCCCCTTGAGCCGCAACGTCGCGCGCAAGCAGGCCTTCGAGATGCTCTTCACCGGCGAGTTCATCGACGCCGAGACGGCGCGGGCCCGCGGCCTCGTGAACCGGGTGGCTCCGCCCGAGGAGCTGGACGCGGCGGTGTCCGCGCTCTGCGACGCGATCCGCGCCAAGCCGGCCGCGACCGTCGCGACCGGAAAGCGCATGTTCTACCGGCAGATCGAGAAGGTGCTGACCGACGCCCACCGCTACGCGGGGGGCGTCATGGCCTGCGACATGATGGGGGACGACGCCCAGGAGGGGATCGGCGCCTTCCTCGACAAGCGCCCGCCGCGCTGGGCGGCCGCGCCCGAAGACGGGTAGCCGGCAGGGCGGAATCGAAGGCTCTCCCCAAGAGCCGGAACCGGGGCGGGTGACGGGGGAACGCACCGACTTCCCGTTCCTCTTGGTCACCCCACGTCGTCCGCAAGCCCCCGAGGGGGACACACCTGCGCCCGAGCGCCTCGGTCCCGGGAGCGAGGCACCCCCGCGCGTTCACGCGAGCACGGCCGCCCGGGAGCGCGGGCTTCCAGCCCGCGACAAACTGCATTCAGCCCGTTGATTCAACTACGTTTTGACCCGTTTGTCCAGCGTGGATACTGGATTTCCTACCTGCCCTTTTTTCGTGTTTCTGGGCGGGAATTGGCCAGTGATCCGCACCTTCGATGGGACGGGTGCGGTGTATCGGTAAGGATTCGGTCGTGCCGTGGAGATGCGCAGGAATCGAGGCGAAAACCGGCTGCCGAGCGAGGAATCGCTTGGCGGGACGTGCCGACATCACCCGTGGATGGGCCGCTTCCACGGCACGACCGAATCTTTACGTGTATCGTCGCGGTCACGCACGGGTTCTGGTCCAAGCTTCCGCGACTATGCGGCCGATCGGACACATACGCCGCATGCGGCCATGGAGGCGGTGCTGGCGCATGCGGTCTGGAACAAAGCCTCGGCAGCCTACCGGCGCAGGACCCAGCGCCCGTCGCGCTCGACGAGGAGCCTGACGACGGTTTTTCCGCCGCGCCCAAGGTCGCGCCGTAACTATGCGGCCGTGCGCCGCGGGCTCGTCGGGGTCGACCGAGACATAGTCTCCCGCCCGGACGAGCGGGCCATGGCGCCGTCCGCGACGCGCACGATGAATGTCTCGCGGCCAAACATCGCCCGCTCGCCGTCGCGATGCCGGGGACGCGCGGCGCTATGCTTGATGAGGAACTCGCCGCCGCGACCGATACCGCATTGCACGGTGACCAGGGCTCGCTTACGCTCGCAGCTGGCTGGCCGATGGGCAGCCCCGTCTTCAACCAGAGCAGAAACAACACCGCGAACGCGGGAGAGAAAAGCGCCTCCGCGTCCGGTCCGAGCAGGCAAAAATCGCGATCAAGTAACGCAGGATTCCCGGGCAAGTGTTCCAGGAATCGCCGTCAAGTGCGCAGGAATTCGGACGCGAGGCCATAGCCCTTAGCGTTCCAATCGACAATCACTTCCTCAACGATTTGTTCTTGATTGCTACTTGCATCGCTCAGGGGTGCAATTGAATGGGGAAGACGAGCGCGCTCCGGTACGACGTCTTGCTATGTGGCGTCCGGTACATCTCTTTGGCGATTGGGTTCAAGCGCACTACGCAAACGTTTAGCTTCACGCAATATTGGTATCAGCAGAATCAATGCAATAATCAGCAATAATGCGGAGCTGAGGATGCCGCTCAAAAAGAAACGAATCGGATACGCAGCAATCGTCAGGATTATCCACGCCACAATGAAGTCGAGCAGCAATACCATCGGAGCACGCAAACGTGGATCGGCCATTACCTTGATGTTTGCGTTGGGTGAATCTTGAATCAGGATTCGCGTCTCAGGTGAGGCTTGAGCGCCATTACGAGTCGCCAATTGTAAAGCTTGCGCTTCAAGTTCAAGTTTTCGGATTTCGGATTTTGTTTTGCGGAAGTGCAATATACTTAGCGGCAAGCCGAGGATGAACCCTAGCCCGGCGATAACCACGCCTACAACCTTTGTGTATTCCTCCACTGTCTTTAGACTATTGTCGGTTCGGTGTTCCTCAGCGCAAGCGTTGGTCGTGGCGGCCGCGACGATCAACAGCGACAGAAGAACAGTTTTCGGGCTCATGACACTGCGAGCGGGGACATCCACATAACGACAGCGCTCAGCGGCCGGGAACGCCGGTCCGCTGGATTGCATTGTTCGGCATTCGCTTCACCTCACCGTTGACGCAGCAATGATCTCTCAGAGGTACGGCGAAACCAAATGTGCTTCATCTCCGGGTGCGGCCTCTGGCGCGATACTGAGCGCTAGCGGTGCGGGCTGCTCATTATCGGTGTCGTACTCATATCCCAACGCCTTGTGGTCCAAGACGGCGTATGGCGTACGATCGCGACGCCAAGGGTACATAGGGTCATGCAGATTATGTCCAAACGGGCCACCTGACAGCGGTGCATAATGCGGTCGTCCAGCAGGGTCAGCGAGTGCACGTGCGCGTTGCCAGTCAGCCCAGAGCTTGTCAACGAAACAGTGGTGCAGAAAGAAGACAGGATCGTTCGGTGAGGAGCTAGGGAGCATACTACCGACAGCCGCTCGGCGTGTGCCGTCTCGAGCGGTTTCTACCCATGCACCAGCGACGAAGACATGGACTCGGTTATGGAGCTGTACCCCGCTGGTCTTGACCATTGGGTCGGCTGTACTCGGGATCCAACCCTCCAGGCGATTTCGGAATCCAGTCGTAAAGGTGCTATCGTTATACGGGTACGCGTCGTAGTGTCGCTCGGCCATCGCGAGACCGACATCCTCGCTCGTCGGCAACGTCCAGTCAGATCCTTCGGTTGTTCCATCTGGGAGGGGCCATTCAAGCCGGCCGAAACGGCGGCGTAGGGCGTCGCCATGTTGATCGGCCTCCACGGTTAGCGTCCAGTTCCCCTTGTCGCGAGCGAATGGGCCGTCCGTAACACGCCATTCCTCTGACTCCGTTCCGCTGCCACCCATGAAACCGTCCGACCAGACCGGTGACGCCATAGGGTCAGGGGCGTCTTGCGTCCAATCCCAATATGGAAGGCTAACGTCCGGAGTGATCGCTTGTAGCGCGCGCTCGAGTCGCAAAAGGTACTCACGATGCCAAGGAAGGAACGCCGGTCCGCGATGTGCCGCATTCGGAACGGGGCTGAATCGCGCCCCCGCCGGAGGTGTGCCAGCAGCCATTGCGTCAACGTGGTCTTGAACGAACCTGTCATAGGTTCCATTGCGTTTGAGCTCAATTAGAGCCGACACAAGCGCTTCACGCTCGCCATCATTAAGGCTGCGAACATTCTTCCTGACTCCCATCTTGCCCCCCTTTCAGAGCCCCGAGTCTGCGGATTCCGGTAGTGTTTCAGTTTGAAATGCGGTTGTCGAGTTCGCGCGTGACGTGCGCACGGATGCCCGTGGCCTTTACAGTCAACGGGGCCATAAACTGAAGAACAATGAAGGCACCATCGGCATCCTTCCCGTACTCCACCCGTTCCACCGTCCGAGCTGTCCAGTAGAGCGTTCCCTCGGGAACGTTCAAAGCCGTTGGGCCGAGTGACATGTGCTTTTTCCTACTGGCGCCCCACCGCGCCGCCGCGGCCTTCCGAGCAATCGGTGACCGCTCCTCGGGGGTGAGGCTTTCAGCCCGCGCCCGGCCCCCGCTGCCCTGACACGTGGCCGGCTCGACGCGCTCGTCCTCAACCTCGCCCGTCGCGATCCGCGCTACCTTCGCGGCGCAACCAACCGCGTAGGCTGGGCGGGTCTCTCCCCTTGGTCCGCTCGGCATCGCTCTTTCCTACGTTGTGTGCCAGTCATGGCGTGTTAGCTGGTCTGCAATGCAGTTGCCCCTCAACCTCGCAGGCATCATTGAGCGCGAACTCGCCCTCGCGGGCTTCCGCTTCGTGAACATCAGCATATGAATGCGCATGCCCTGAGCTAGCTTGAGCACTCGATTGGCCATCGGTGGGACACATCCCTCTCCATCGAACCAATTTATCATGGTCGGGGGGCGGGGTGGAGCGATGCGATAGATTTGCACTGAGCGAGTGCAGTATTTCGGCGGAGATTCTGGAAAAGTAGAACGCCAACCACTGCCGCCGCGACGCCGCCCGCCGATGGTGCAGAGGTAGGGCGCCCTTTCGACCAGCGCGGTCCGCTGCGAAGGCCGCCGCCAGCGCGATGCGCTGAGCGCGTCGTTCCGCCGGGGAGGGCTCGGGTGCGGCCCGGCGCGCGTGCCGCCTGTCACGGCGGTCCCGAGAAGCCGCGGGACCTGGACAGGCGGCGCGCGGAGCGGAGGGCAAAGAGCAAGGCCGAAGAGCGGCGGCGCAAGGGACGGTGTCAGTCTCGCAGCCTGCGCCTGTAGAGCTGTCAGAAGCGGGCAACGGTACCCTTGGAGTCCGGTGCGGAGAGTTCAAACACCAGTTGCCCCCACGTGCCGCGCGAGGATATCCCGGATGTCGGCTGGCGCTATCGATACATCCCAGGACCAGCGGCCGAACCCTCCGTGCGCGTTAACGGCCTCGGTCCATTCTGCGAGGAACCGGCGCTTGGTCCGATCCTGCTCGCTGTCCTGGCCCTTGGTCTCGAGCACCAGCATGTCGCCCGACGTGAGCCGGACGAGGAAGTCGGGCCGGTATTTTCGCACCACACCGCGATGGACGTAGAACACCTCGAAGCCGAGATGGTCGTTCTTCACCCAGGCGGCGACCTCCGGCGCGTGGTCGAGGACGAATGCCTCGGTCGCCTCCCACGTGCTGTCGAAGACACAGAAGTTGATGTGGCTGCGCGCCGTGGTTTCACATGGCTTGCCTGTGTACCAGGTGCGCATGTCGCCGGTGCCGCGAATCGGCCGGTCCCGGTCGAAAACCGGCTCAAGCCTCTCGGTATTCTCGTGACGGATCGCTTCCCAAATGTGCTGCACCACTCTGGTCATGTTGAGGGTGACGATGAGGCGACGCTTGCGAGCATCGTCGAGAAATAATGCGGGGGCGATGTCGATCTTGTCCGAGCGGATGAAGTGCTCGACGAGCCGTACCAGTTGCGCCAGCAGGAAGGTCCGGTCGCCCGGCCAGTCCTCTTGCATCTGGTCGTACACGTCTCGCGCCGTCTCGAAAACGATGCGCTGGGTGCGGAACTCGCGCGCTAGATTCTCCAGGTCTATAGAGTCGATCTTCGTCACGTCCGGCTTGCCGGCGACAATGGGCGCGAGCTCCGCGAGCTGAGCGGTCCGGGCGGCGTCGAGCTCCAAGGGTCTCACACTTTCCCAATCGAGCGAGAGGCGCGGGCGGTAGCCGTGATCGATGCGTACGACGTTGGGCCATGAAATCTCGAAAGCCGCCATCTCGGCCACCGGCTCGATGGCCGTCTTCGGTTTCGGCGGCGGGGGCGGACCGCTCTCCCCGTCCTCGTGGGGCAAGAAGGTGAAGGGAACGCCGAAGACGTTGACGTATTCCGGCTCGAACAGCTTCGTATCCGGGTTCACCTCGTAGGACGTACGGCGCAGGCCGCGCCCGACCACCTGCTCGCAGAGGAGCTGGCTGGTGAAGGCGCGCAGACCCATGATGTGGGTGACGGTCTTCGCATCCCAGCCCTCCGACAGCATCCCGACCGAAATCACGTTCTGTATCCTCTCGCCCGCATGACCGGGGCGGCCCACCGTATCCACTTGCAAGCGGAGCATCTCGGCCTGCTGCTTTCTGGTCAGCTTGCGCGGGCGGTCATCGTCGGCGTCGTCCCCGCCGGAAACCTCGGCGATCGGTTCCTCAGCGGCTTCGGCCGTGTCGAGCACCTTGGAGTCGATATGGAGGGTCTGCTTCGGATCGCAGAGTTCGTCGATGCGGACACGCTTACGGTCGAACGCGTGTTTGATCCGAGCGGCGGTCTCGGTGCGGTTGGCGACGGTGATCATCACGGGCGGGGTGATGCTCCGCCGCGCCGTCCAGTCCTTGGCGGTCTCGCGCCAGTCGTAGCCGAGCAGATAGTATCCGTTCATCACTAGGTCCGGCAGGGGCTCCTCCGGTCTGGCCGGCCGATTCAGGTCATCCCTGACCTCCGGGTCGCTGTAGATGTGGTAGAGGCGGGACTTGTACGTCCTGGCGTCGGGCACGGCGTCGTCGCGGACCACCACCCGCGGCGTCTTGACCAGGCCGGACTCGATGGCGTCGTTCAATCCGAAATCGCTTACGATCCAGTCGAACAGCGCTTCCTCGGAACTTCGCTTGCCCGACGGCGCGAACGGCGTGGCGGAGAAGTCGTAACAGACGAGAATACCGCGCGCCCGGTGAATTCGATCCAGCCCGCCAATCCACTTGGTCGCTTCCTCGATGGTGGCCTTGGCGACGCCCCTGACCTTGGCACCGGCCGGAACACGCCATGCGTGATGCGCCTCGTCGTTGACGACCAGGATGTTCCGGGAGCGCGCCATGTCGCCGAGCACATCGCGGACATAGGCTTCGTCGCTCTTGGCTCCACGCTTGTCGACGCCACGTTTGCCGGCGATCTTCTCGTCCGTCTCCCAATTGAGGGCGTGCCAGTTGCGGATCGCCACCTTGCCTTGACGTAGCTTGTCAAGCAAAGCCGAGGGCACGATGCGGAAGTCCTCGTAGTAGTTCTCCGGATGAGACGGCGACAGGACGACGAGGCGGTTTTTCACCGTGAGACCGGGCGCGATGACAAGGACGTTCCTGGCGAACCGGATATCGCGCGGGTTGGCGATCTTGTTCAGCACATGCCAAGCGATGACCATGGCCATGACGACGGTCTTGCCGGAGCCGGTCGCCATCTTGGCGCATAGCCGCTGGAACGCGCCGCCGTCCGACGGGATATCGACCCCCACCCGGTCGGCCGGCGGCGCTTCGGTGAGCCATATGAGCGTTTCCGCCGCCTCGATCTGGCAGAAGAAGAACTGCCTGGTGTCGAACTCTTCGGGGTCGTTCCAGTACTCCAGCAGGCGCTTCGTGACTCCGGTGACACCAGGATAGCCAGCATCACGCCACGCATGAACGCGGTAGCGAAGTTGATTGGCCAATGGGATTTCGACGAACACGCCGGGGTCGTCGAACGCCCTTGAGTCCGGAGAGGCGACCACATATCCCGCTGGCCGCCGGCCGGCCGCGAGGTCGAACAGGCGCGTCGTCCGATCGTAGCGCCAATGGCGCGCCGGCTCCTCGTAGGGAGAATTGACGATCAGGCGCTCGATGGTCGCGCGCGCCACTACTCTACTCCCGGCGTCGAGCCGCGCTCGGGTGGGATGGCCGGTTCGAGCAGAGAGATCAGTTCCGGCAAGTCTCCCTGTACGGTTTTCCAGACGATATCGAGGTTGATGTCGAAGTACGCATGTACGAGTCGATTGCGCATCCCGACGATCCGCTCCCACGGTATCTGCGGCAAACGCTGGCGTGTGGGTTCGGTGACCTGCGTTGCCGCCTCGCCGACGATCTCGACACCTTTGACCAGCGCAAGGACCAGTTGGCGATCCTTGTCGAGGTCGGCGCGGGTGCGTCCCCGTGCGAAGGCCACCGCTTCTCGCGCGGCGTCCAGCATGTGCCGCAAACGGATATCGTCATCCTTGCGCATACTGGACTTCCGCCGTATCGACGACTTCCTGGCGGAAGTAGCGGCTCAGATCCTCCGGGGTTCGCAGGTCCACCTTACGACCGTCGAACAGGGTCGAAAGCTCCATCTCCATGCCTGCCAAGCCCAACAGGCCGGGAGCGCGCCCAGGTGCGAAGTCGACCAGCACGTCGACATCGCTCTCGGGACCGAAGTCGCTCCGCAATGCGGAGCCGAAGATGGCGAGCCGACGGATGCCGTGTGCCTGACAGAATTCAGTCAGTTCGGCCTTCGGGATCGAGAGTTGCGGGTTCATGACTGAACCATCCGGTTCGCATCGACATCGAAGCCGGCGGCCTTCAATTCCTGAACGAGTTTCAACTGCCAGGCACCCGCATCATCCAGCTTGGTATAGACGACTCCGTCGTAGTCCGAAGGTGTTTCCACATCTCCTTTGACAAGGGGACAGACACGCTCCCGGCCGAGCCTCCCGAGGAAGAAGCCCAGTTCAAGAATGACGTTTTGCCGCGCGCGAGGCTTGAGGCCCGTATTCTCATCCTTCAGCTTTCCCACATCGTCCGGGGTCAAGAGGACCACCGCGAAAGGGACATCCGCATGATCTTCGAACTTCTCGATGATCGTGCGGCCCTTGTTCGCCTGTTCGCGTAGGATGACCGGTTGGAACTCCAGTTTCTCCAGAAATCTCGCAACCGTTTCCCGGGCGGCTTCGTCGTGCCCATGGATGACGAAAGCTCTTTTGCTCTTGTGCTCCATATCATCACCGGCAATGGCGCCGTCAGAAGCCCGCCCCGTCTCCGGCCAGTCCTCCTCAACTTCCTCAATCCAAGAATCTAGCAAGGTTGTGGCTCTATCCACATTGGTGCCGCTATCTTCATGCAGATGAATTATCAAGCTGCGGTCGAAATCTCTGGGATAATCACTCTGACTACCAAATATTCTCTTAAGATCTTGAATAGTAGCAGTTTTCCATTTCTGAAAATCCGAATTGCCATGCCTTAGACCCCGTAAACCGGAGGCTTTTTCCAAGGCTCGCTTCAGACATTTCAAGGCGTTCTCTTTGCTTACCCGCGCCATCAAACTAACTCCAGAACCTTCAGGCTTTCGACGCCTCGATCGTCTACAATCTTGACTGCCGCACGTCCGTGTTCGCCCGACTCGAAGGGCAGGCAGACGGTGCCCCGGTAGGCTTCGATCAGGTCCGTGTCGATCTCGGCTTTGAGATTCTTGGCGAGCCTCGCCCAGCCGTCCCTGGCGCTGGCCATCGGAAAGAACACTTGGCGCGGGAATAGGCTTCGGCCATCATAGTCAGGGTCGAGCATCCAGAGTGCGATCCGGTTCGCGCCACCAGAGTCCACGTTGCCGGTCCTGGTGTTGAAGTAGTCGAAACCCCGGACTGAGACCCGGAACCTCCCCTTATCGTCACCTGCTGTGACGCGCTCTACCGCCACGTCGGGCTGACCGATCAGCCAGAAGCTCTCGTTGCCCGCCCGCTTCTTCTTGAGGTCGTCGGTCAGCAGGTCGGCGTTCATCTGCGCTTTGAGCAACGTCACGCCGGGCCAGTGGGTCTCGTCGATGTCCTTGGCCGCTTCGGGGTCGAACTGGAAAGCGGCGAAGACGATGGCCCTCGGTTTCGGGGCGAGGAGCTGCGCCTCCTCGACGGCACGGGAGACTTGCCGTTGCTCCAGCGGCGCGTGGTCCGACCCGAACGACACCACGACGCGAACGGCGCCGTAGGCGGTCGCGGGTCCACGGAAGCCGTCGGCGCCGGTGTCGTCGGGCCGCGTCTCGCCGACGGCGTGAAGCCACCGCGTGCCGGGCAGCGGTTCCAGCCGTGCGAACGAGACCCGTTGCCCGGCCTTGCCGCGAATGCCGGCCTTGAGCAGTTCGTCGCGCCAGTCGCCCTGCTGCACGGTCGGGCCCGAGCGTGCCACAGAATCGTCCGCAGGCAGAGGCTCCGACGTCTCAATGTCGTCCAGCGGCCTTACCGTCGGCGCGGGCACCGCCTCCACCGTGAACGGCCCGGTGACGCGTGCTTTGGCGCGGTCGATGTGGGGCTGGTCGTATAGCGCCGTCTCGTTGGACGGCTCGTCGTAACCAAGCGTTCGCGGCGACACCTTGGGGACACTCCGGTACCTGAACCCGGCCCCGACGCCTTCACTGGGATGAGCCAACTCGTAGTAATCGTAGTTCGCTGTCATCAGCCGCTGGCGCGCTATGGCGACGGCCACGCGTGAGGTATCGCAGGCGATCCAACGTCGGCCCCAGTCTTCTGCGACTTCGGCGGTAGTGCCGGAGCCGCAAGTAGGGTCGAACACCAGATCGCCCGGGTCGGTTGTCATCAAGAGACATCGTTGTATGACGCTGGCAGCGGTCTGCACTACATAACGCTTGTTTTTTGCCGACATCGGCGCCGCCCAGAGATTGTTGATCCGCCGCCCTGGCACCTCGTCTTCATACAGTTTCCAACTCAACGAATCGCGGCCTTTCGGAGAATCTAGCCGTCCCCGTTCGGCCAGCCGGTCCATTCCCTCTTCGGAGATCGCCCAGTGTCGATCGGGGCGGCATTGAAAGACGTGCCCATTGTACTCGTAGGGTCCGGACCGCCCTGTCGTAGAGGCACCTTGAGAATCGAGAGGCATACGTCGGTAGATACGTGCGCTCTTGGGCAAGTTACTATCGGGGTCGAACCGTTCCTCCGGGGTCAGCTTTCTACATGTTCCGTCTGGTAACTCGACCATGACATAAGAACTGAAGAAGTCGATGATTTCTGGTCGCGTGAGCGGCTCGTACAATTGTCTGTATTTCGTGACCTTGCGATCCTTCGCGTACCAAAGCAGATAATCTGCGACTTCAGGCAGTGTCGTTGTCGAGCTCGCGCCCGTGGTGGCGTAGGAGATCGTCGCCATCCGGTTCTCCGCCCCGAAGATCTCGTCCATGACCACGCAGGCGCGGTGGACGTTCTCGTCGCCGATCTGCACGAAGCAGCTTCCGCTCTCGCCCAGAAGCTCGCGGGCCAGCAGCAAGCGGTCCCGCAGATAGGTCAGGTAGGAGTGGACGCCTATCTCCCAGGTGTCACGAAATGCGCGAATCTGCTCCGGCTCGCCGGTCAGGTCGTCGTCCTTGCCGTCGGTGACCTCGCGCCGGCCCACGAAGGGCTGGAAGTTGGAGCCGTAGCGAATGCCGTAGGGCGGATCAATATAGACGGTCTGCACCTGCCCGCCGAGGCCTTCCTTCTCCAGCAGGCTGTTCATCACCAGCAGGCTGTCGCCGGCGACAAGGCGGTTGGACCAGTTGTGCCGGTGTTTGTAGAATTCGATGGCTTGGCGGAGCGGCGGGTTTTCCTCCGGTATGGCGAACAGCGATGGCTGCGGGTCCACACCTCGCCGCTTGCGCACCGCTTCGATGATGGTGCACGGGTCAATGCGCTCGTGGACGTGCAGCGAGACAGTCGGCACCTCGAACGACGTATGCTCCGCCTTGCCGGCCCAGGAGAGTTGCGGGCCGAGATGCGGGTCGTGGGCGTAGGTTTTACGCCCCGCGTCTCGGTCGGTATCCGGCGTGACCAAGCCAACGGGCGGGTTGTTCACACGCTCCTTGTCAGCGTGCGCGTAGGTCTCGATGTCTCGCCCCGGCTTACCTCTCCGCTGCACTATGGTTGTCCCCCGGATGCCGAGCGTCCAGCTCCCGACGCACGGGCCGCTCACCGACAATGATACGCCAAGCGGCAGAAGTTGTACCGTTTCAGCTCCTCCACCGGCGCTGTGTGCACCGCGGACGGCGCAGGCTCCAAAGCGCGCTCAACGTGACCGTGCCGGATCCGGTCGCACGCTCGGTGGCGGACATCCGCGCAAGGGAGGACGATGAGGCCAGCATCAACTTCCAGGTGACGCTCTCCCGGGCCGCCTCGGCGGAAGTCACGGGGCGCTACGCGGCCCGCGGCGGCACGGCGAGGAGGGCGAAGACTGAGGCGCAAGGCCCGTCACTACCGACCGGGCCCGTCGCGGAAGGTTGCATCCCCGGTGCGGTGTCCCAAGGGACAAGCGGGGATCCGGTAGTGACGGGCGGCGCGAAGCCTTGCGCGGCAAGGGGTGCTAAGCATTTTGTCGCGTGCCGCGCTGTTGTTTCGCGCTTTCTTTCGTGGAATCCCCCGGAGATTTGACCGGATTGTTCCGGTGACGGACTACCCGGGATGACGGAGCAATCCGGTCACCTTGCGGCGGCGATGGAGGTTGCAGCTACCGCGG
>JAJDXW010000337.1 GCA_022823045.1 Gammaproteobacteria bacterium | reverse complement strand
TGCCGCGCTCCCCGGCCGGGCTCGGGCGCCCCGTCTCGTTCGCGGGACGGGCCGCCCCCTCGGAGCGGGCCTGCCCCGCGGTCCCCGACGCGGCTCCGGCCCCCGGCTCGCGGCCGGTCGCCCAATGCGGCCGGATCGCGCCCTCCACGTCCCGCGCGATCTCGGTGGTGGTCTCCAGGTTGTAGCCGGGCGGGGGCAGGATCATTCCGAATACGAGGTTGCGGTTCCCCTCCGGGAGGTACTCGAGCTTGGGGAGAAAGCGCCACGTCGCGAGGCTCGCCGCGCCGCAGACGACGACCACGATGAGGAGGGCGGCGACGCGCGAACGGCCCACGAGGCCGGCGTAGCCGACGAACCCCCTCGCGAGCCCCCGGGCCGCGCCGTCCAGCCCGGGGAGGCGGAGGCGCCGGCGCCCGGTGCGCGGACTCGCGAGCAGCCGGCTCCCGAGGGCCGGGATCACGGTGACCGCCACGAGCAGCGACAGCAGGACCGCCACCGAGATAGCGACCGCGATGTCCCGGAAGAGCTGCGCGACTTCGAGCTTCAGGATCAGGATGGGGATGAACACCATCACGGTCGTCAGCGCGGAGACGAGCACCGCCCCCCAAACCTGCGACGCGCCGTCGAGGGCCGCCTTCCAGGCCGGGACCCCTTTCTCTCGGAGTCGGTAGATGTTCTCGAGCACGACGATCGCCGCGTCCACCACCATGCCCACCGCGAAGGCGAGCCCGGCGAGGGAGATGACGTTGATCGACCTCCCGAGGGCGGCCATCGCGACGAACGAGCCGACGATGGAGACCGGTATCGCGAGCACCACGGTGGTGGTCGCCCGCCACGACCGAAGGAACACGAGCAGCACGAGGGCGGCGAGGGCCCCGCCCACGTACACGTTCTGCTGCACCAGATCGAGGGCGGAGTCGATGTACACCGTCTCGTCGTAGACCTGACGGAGAACGAGCCCGGCGTTCCGGACGGCGCCGTCGCGAAGCTCGGCGGCGGCGGCCCGGAGCCCGTCCATCGTCTCGATGACGTTGGCGCCGATCTCACGCTTGATGCTCACCGCGAGCGACGGGGCGCCGAGGTGGCGTATGCGGGCGCGCGGCTCCTGGAACGAGAAGCGCACGTCGGCGACCTCCCCGACGGTGAGCCGGGAGACGCGGCCGGTCGCCGGGTCGCGCACCGTTCGGAGCAGCACCTTGCGGACATCGTCGACCGAATCGACCGCTCCCTCGGTGCGGACCACGTACCGGCGCTTGCCCTCCTCGACCTCCCCCGCGCTTACCGAGGCGTCCGCCGCCCGCAGCCGGGCGAGGACCTCGCTCACGGTGAGGCGGAACCGGGCGAGCCGGAACGGATCGATCTCGACCCGGAGCTCGCGCCGGCTGGTGCCGTACACGTCCACCCGGCCGACCCCCGGCACGCGTTCGAGGCGCTCCTGGACCACGTCCTCGACGAACTCGCCGAAGGTGTGGATCGGACGCTCGTGTCCGGGCTGGGCGCGGATGACCATCCAGGCGATCGAGTTGTCCTCGCTGCCGGAGGTGCGAAGCTCGGGCTCGCTCGCTTCCGCGGGATATCCCGATACCCGATCGAGGCGGTTCGCGACGAGCAGCAGCGCCTTGTCCATGTCCATGTCGACGTTGAACTCGAGGCTGACCCGCGCGCGGCCGTCCTGCGCCGAGCTGTCCAGCGCGGCGAGGCCCTCGAGACCCTTGAACGCCTCCTCCTGGCGGTTGACGATCTCGCGCTCGATCTCGGCCGGTGAGCCGCCTCTCCAGTTGGTGGTCACGGAGATGACCGGCCGCGCCACGTCCGGGGTGAGCTGGATGGGAATGGTGCGAAGCGCGAGCGCCCCGAACATCGTGACCATGAGGACCGCGGCGATGACCGCCCGGGGGCGGGCGATCGAGTAGCCGATGAGGTTCATGCGCGCCCGCTCAGGACCCGGACCCGGACGGGGCGCCGCCTCCGGGCCGGGATTGCGCTCCCGTGTCGGAGCGGGCGACGGGATCGGAGTCGGGTCGGGCCCCGGTTCCGGCTCCCGGACCGGGCTTGAAACGGATCGCCTGTCCCGGAGTGATCCGCTCGTTGCCGCGGACGACGACGAGGTCCCCGGCGCGGAGCCCGTCCAGCACGACGAATCGGCTCCCCACCGATTCTCCGATCCGGATTGGCCGGACCTCGGCCCGGGCCGCCTGCGGCGTTCCGTTCACGACGTAGACGAGCGAGCGACCGCCGCGACTCACCACCGCGTCCTTGTGGACGGAGGCCGCGGCGCCGGTGCCCGCGATGGGAACCCGCACCACGAGCGACTGGTTGGCGGCCGGCCCGCCGGCCCCGTTTCCCGGTACGAAGCGGGGCGTGAAGCGGACGGGGCGCGTACGCGTGAGGGGGTTCTCGTCCGGGACGATCGCCCGCACCCTCGCCGCGTACAAGCTCCCGTCGTCGAGCTCCAGGGACACCTCGAGGCCGGGGGCGAGCCCGGAGAGGCGGTCGGCCGGGACGTCCGCCTCGACTTCCAGCCGCTGGTCGTCCACCAGGGTCGCGACCGGGTCTCCGGCCTTGACGTAGCCTCCGGGAACGGCCCTGCGGGCGGTCACCACCCCGGCGTAGGGGGCGCGGACGGTGGTGCGGGCGAGCTCGATCTCCGCCATCTCGCGCTGGACGCGGGCGCGGTCGCGCGCCGCCGCCGCCTCGCGGACCCGGCTCCGGCGGCGCACCAGCTCCTGGCGCTTGTCCTCGTAGACCGCCTTCGGGAACGCGGAGGAGCCCTTGAGCTTCTCGAGGCGTTCGAGCTCCTGGCGGACGAGGTCCACCTCCGCCTCGGCCGTCCGTACCCGGGCGGCCTCCAGGGCCTCGTCCGCCCGCCTCTGAGCGAGTCGCGCTTCCGGCAGGTCGCGGGCGAGGACGATGAGGACGTCCCCCGCCTCCACCCGGTCCCCGACCCGGACCGTGACCTCGGCGACGGGGCCGCCGATGGCGGCGGCCACCGTTCCTTGCTCGCGGGGGACCACCCGTCCGACCACCGGCATGGTCTGCGCGATGTGCTCCTCGCGAACCGCATCCACCTCGACGAGGGCGGGGGGGCGTCCGCTCTGGGCCGCGGCCGGCGCCAACGCCGGAGGCAGGGCCGGGGCCGCGAGGCAGAGGCCGAGTGCGATGGAGAGATACCGTCCGGCGTTTCGCATGCGATCGCCGTCCACGGGCAGGCAGGGGGACGCATTCTAGCCCGTGCGCCGCGGCTGCGTCGTTTGCGCGTCGCGGGGCGGACGGTCAGCGTGATGGAGACCGGGGGTCGAGGGCCTCCTGGAGGGCGTCGCCGAGGCGGTTGATGGCGAGCACGGTGACGAAGATGAGGGCGCCGGGGAGGATCGCGAGCATCGGGGCGCTCGCCATGAGGTCCTGCGCGTTGCTCAGCATGTTCCCCCAGCTCGGGAGCGGGGGCTGAATCCCGAGCCCGAGGAAGCTCAGCACCGATTCGAGGAGGATGACGTGACCGACCGCGAGGGTGCCGGCGACGAGGAGCGGCGACGCGACGTTCGGGAGGAGGTGCCGCACCATGATCCGGACCGGTCCCGCCCCGACCGCCACCCCCGCCCGCACGTAGTCGCGCTCGCGCACGCTCAGGGTCGCGCCCCGCACCAGGCGCGCCGTTCCCGGCCAGCCGAACAGGGCCACGATCGCGACGATGCGAACGACGCTCGCCGCCTCCGACACCGCCCATTCGGGAGGGAGGCCGGTCTTGGTGAGGTCCAGCGCCGCGAGCACGATGAGGAGGGGGAGGAGGGGGGCGGCGGCCACCCCGTCGGTGAAGCGCATGAGGGTCGCGTCCACCCAGCTCCCGAAGTAGCCCGAGACGAGTCCGACGAGGGTTCCGAGGAGGGCGGCGGCGAGGGCGCCCGCGATCCCGACCGCGAGCGACACCCGCCCCCCGTGGAGGAGCCGCAGGCCGGTGTCGCGGCCGAGCTCGTCGGTGCCGAGCCAGTGGGCGAACGAAGGGCCCTCGAAGCGGGCGAAGAGGTCCACCCGGTCGGGGTCGAGGCCGCTCACCGCCTCGACGAGGGGGGCGGCGAGGCACAGGACCGCGAGCCCCGCGAGCACCGCCCCGGCCGCGAACCCGCGCCGGCCGCCGCCCGCCCCGCCCGGATGCGACCCGTCCTTCATCGGTAGGTGACGCGGGGGTCGAGCCACGCGTAGGCGAGGTCCGCGAGGAGGCTCGCGAGGAGGGTCACCCCGGTCGCCATCAGGAGGGCGGCGAGGGCGAGGTTGAAGTCGTTGCCCATGATCGCGTCGTAGATGAGCTTGCCGGTGCCCGGCCACGCGAAGACCGTCTCGACGACGAGGGCGCCCGACACGAGGGTCCCCATGTCGAGCGCGATCACGGTGGTGACCGGGATCATCGCGTTGCGAAGGGCATGGCCGAGCACCACCCGCCCGGTCCCCGCCCCCTTGGCGTAGGCGGTGCGGATGTGGTGCTGCCCGAGGGCCTCGATGACCGCCGCCCGCATGAATCGAAGGTGTCCGCCGAGGGACGCGAAGACGAGGGTCGCGACGGGAAGCACGAGGAAGTCGACGCGGCTGAACGCGGCCCGGCCGGCGACGATGTCGCCCGTCCCGCCCGCCGGCAGCACCCCGAGCTCGACCGCGAAGACGACGATGAGGACGAGGGCGAACCAGAACACCGGCACCGACACCCCGGCGAGGGCGACGAAGTTGATGATGCGGTCGTACCAGGAGAAGGGCCGCATCGCGGCCAGGGTTCCGCCGGGGAGCGCGATGGAAAGGGCGAGGACGAAGCTCGTGCCGAGGAGGACGAGGGTGTTCGCGAGGGCCGGGCCGAGCACGTCGAGGACGGGGGCCGCGTACAGCCGCGAGTACCCGAGGTCGCCGCGCGCGGCGTGCGCCACCCACGCCCACCAGCGTTCGAGGACGGGTCGGTCGAGGCCGTGCAGGGCCTTGAGGCGGATCGCGTCCTCGGGGGTGAGGTCGGGGTCCGACGACACCATGAGGTCGATGGGGTCCCCCGGCATGAAGCCGATGAGGGCGTAGACCGCGAGCGACATGACCCCGAGGACCAGCGCCGCCTGCCACAGCCGGCCGACGACGAGCGCGGTCATGCGGCGCCGCTGCCGAGGCGCTCAGGTGGACGCCGCAACCGGATTCACGATTCTGACGTCCGGGAAGCGCATGAAATCACGGTCGGACGTCGCGATGGTCGCTCCATGTTCCATGGCCAGTGCGGCCAGGTGCGCGTCCATCACCATGGCCCCCTTTGCCTGACCTTCCTCGCACATCCTGCCCAGGTACCGCCATGTCCGCGGTCCCGGTTGGAGGATTCGAACATTGGGTTGCGATAGCCACCTTTCGATCAACAAACATGCTTCGGTCGGGGAAAGCGGGTGGGTGTAGATTCGCCGATCCGAGGCGATGCGGACGAAGGCGAGCAAGGTGACCAGCGCAAACCGGACGGGTTGCCCGGATGACAGAGTGGCCTCCAACCAGTTTCGGGACGGCTCGTGATGAGGGCTTTCGGAGTTGTAGGCGTACAGGAGGAGGTTGGCGTCGATCAGGATCACCGGTGCCCCACACCGTCCAGTACCTCCAGTAGCCCGCCGATGTCGTCCAGGTCGAATCCCGGCCGTGCGCACATAGCTCGCGGCTCGACCTTGAACGGGGCTTCCAGATCGTCCTCCGAGGGAAGCTCGAAGCCACGGCGAAGGCACGTGTTCACGGTTTCCTTGAGGCTCTTCCCTGAACGGGCCATTTCGTCGCGCAACTTCGTCACGTTGTCTTCATCAAGCGTCAGCGTCGTTCTCATGCCCATGATGGTAGGATCCGCACATCATGATGTCAATCAGCCGGTGCGTGCGGTGCGACCGGTGCGAATGATGTCGACACCGCCGTCGCATGCCGAACGGATTCACGCCAAAAGGCGGGCTTCGTCGCGGCGGCCGTTCCGGAGATCGATCTGGCCACGGAGTCGAACAGCGGCCGGAGGACCCATGGCGACCATCGACCTCGGCGGTATCGCCGTCCCGGAGGCCGCGCTCACCTTCAAGTTCGTGAGGGCGTCGGGGCCGGGCGGGCAGAACGTCAACAAGGTGTCGACCGCAGTCGAGGGCCGGCTGGACCTCGACGCGGCGGGTATCCGGGGAGGCCTCCGCGACCGTCTCGAGCGTCTCGCCGGGAGCCGGTTGACCGCGGCCGGCGAGATCGTCGTCTTCGCCGACACCCATCGCACCCAGTCCCGCAACCGGGAGGCGGCCCTCGCGCGCATCGCCGCCCTCGTCGAGGAGGCGCGGCCCGAGCCCCGCCCGCGCGTTCCCACGCGCCCGTCGGCGGGCGCGAAGGCGAGGCGGCGCGACGAAAAGAAGCGCCGCGGGACGCTCAAGAAGCTCCGCGCCTCGGTCGACCCGTCCGACGGTTGAGCCGCGCTCGGCCGGACTACTCCCCTTCCGGCGCGCGGCGCCACTCCTCGATCCAGAGGGTGCTCGAGAACTGGTGCCCGGTCGGGCGCACCCCGACCAGCCACTTCGGCCGGATGTAGGCGTTGGCCCGGAAGTAGAGGGGAAGGGCGGGGAGATCCTCGGCATAGAGGGACTGGAGCTCCGCCCAGAGCCCGCGCCGGCGCTCGCGGTCGAGCTCGATCTCGATCGCGTCGGTGAGCCGGTCCGCCTCCGGGTTCACGTACCCCGCGACGTTGTTGCCGCTCCAGCCGTTCTCGGGGCGCGGGATCTCCTCCGAGTGCAGGACTCCCCGCGGCGAGCCTTCCGGCGACGAGATCCACGCGAACATCGCGAAGCCGGTGAACTTGCGGCGGGCCACGGTGTCGCCGAAGAAGACCCGCGGGGGCTCGTTCCGGATCCGCACGTCCACTCCGAGCGCGCGCCACTGGCTCTGGATGACCTGCTCCACGAGCTCCCGGGTGCGGTCCCCGGCGGTGGTCATGAGCTCCAGGCGAAGGGGCTCGTTGGCGCCGTTGCGGCGGATGCCGTCGTCGCCCGGAGTCCATCCCGCCTCGTCGAGCTGCGCCGCCGCCGCGGCCGGATCGTGGGCGTACTTCCGGGTCGCCCCGGAATGGACCCAGTCGAGCGGATTCACGTTCGTGGCCGCGACCGGCTGCCGCCCCCCGAACAGCCGCTCGCTGATGGCTTCGCGGTCGAGCCCGTTGAGGAGCGCGCGCCGGACCCGCGGGTCGCGGAGGATCGGGTTGTCGAAGCTGGGGGTCAGGTGCTCGTAGATGAGCCCCGGCTTGTACTCGACCACGAAGCGGTCGCCGTGGCGCTCCTCGAACGCGATGGCCTGGTCGATGGGGAGCCCGAGCTCGCCCGCGATGAAGTCCACCGTCTCGGAGAGGAGGTTCGCCTCCAGGGCCACCGTGTTCTCGATGGTGCGGACGACGATGCGCTCGAAGAACGGCGCGCGCCCCCACCACTCGGGGTTGCGCTCGAACCGGATGTGCGATCCGCGCACCACCTCGGTCACCCGGTAGGGGCCGTGGTAGAGGCCGGGATGGCCGGGCTCGGTCTCGTAGTGGGTCCGGTTGCGATAGGTCGCGGGGTCCGCCTCGAAGATGGCCCGCTCCAGGTGCTCGGGCAGCAGGCTGAAGGCGCCGACGTTCGGATAATCGTAGTCGAGGCGGTCGTAGTGGACGGTGTAGCGGTGCTCGTCGTGGACGTCGATGGAGAGGATCCGGAGGTAGTAGGAATGGGCGGCGACCCCGGACTGCGGGTGGCTCCCCACCTCCCAGGTGAAGACGACGTCGCGGGTGGTGATGGGGGTCCCGTCCCCCCACCGGGCGCGCGGGTCGAGAGCGTAGCTCACCGCCATGCCCTCGCCTCCATCCGCGAGCGGCTCGATCGCGGCCGTGCCCGCCTCGATCGACGGAACCTCGGTGCACAGCATGCACGCGTGTTTCCAGTCGTGGTCGTAGACCATCATCGGCCGGCGCGCGAGGCCGAGGACGTAGCTCTTGGCGAGCATGGAGTCGATGAGGGGGTGCAGGGTGGAGGGGAACTGGGTGATGCCGATGACGAGGTCGCGCGGGCCCTGCGGTTCGGCGGATGCCGCGAGGCGGATCCCCGAGGCGAGCGCGAGGCTCGCGGCGAGGACGGCGACGAGACGAACGGATGCGGCTGAGCGGCGCATGTTCCGAATCCCCCCCGAAAGGCTGTCCCCTAGTCTAGCCCGCATATCTCACCAACTTCCTGCTACGGACACGGATCTACTCGCTGTGACAAGGCGTACTCCCTCAAGCCACTTCGACTTAGTGTGGGCTACGCCTTCAGTGTCTTTCGGTCCGTGCGTCTTGTCACAGCGACATCTCCGCGCCCTCGCGACGAAAGTTGGTGAGATATGCGGGCTAGCCTCCCGGGAAATCGGGAATTCGGGGTCAGAGTCGATTTTCGGTTTCAGGCGATTGCGAAAACCCGCTCCGACCCCAATTTCCGGGAGGGACAGGAGAGGTCGCATCGGGGAAAGCCTGCCCTTCGATGGAGCGGGAGCATGGTTCCCGGGGAGCGCGCCGGACAGCGGTGCGTTCGCGCACGGGGCGGCGGCGGGTACAATCGGGCGTCCCGGTTCGGGGTGGGGAAGCTTTCCCCCACGGGATTTCACCAGGCCGGCGCGCGCGGCGCGCCGGTCCATCGGGAGTCGACGAAATGGCTGGCGACTCGACCCGGATCCTCATCTACAGCCACGACTCGTTCGGGCTCGGGCACCTGCGCCGATGCCGGGCGATCGCGAGCTCGCTGGTGCGCGCGCGCCGGGACCTCTCGGTCCTCATCGTCTCCGGCTCGCCCCTCATCGGCAGCTTCGAGTTCCCGGCCCGGGTCGACTTCGTGCGCGTCCCCGGGGTCACCAAGCTCTCGAACGGGGAGTACTCATCGCTCACCCTCCACCTCGCCTTCGACGAGGTGCTCGCGCTTCGCGAGTCCATCATCCGGCACACCGCGGAAGCGTTCCGGCCCGACATGCTCATCGTGGACAAGGAGCCGCTCGGGCTCCGCGGAGAGGTGAGCGCGACCCTCGACCTGCTGAGGGACCGCGGCACCTATCTCGTCCTCGGGCTCCGCGACGTGCTGGACGAGCCGGCCCGCCTCGCGGACGAATGGGCGCGCAAGAATGCGGTTCCGACCCTCCGCGACTACTACGACCGGATCTGGGTGTACGGCCTCGGCGCAATCTGCAATCCCCTCGCCGGCATCCCGCTCCCGCCCGGCGTGTCGGAGCGGATGGTGTACACCGGCTACCTGCGCCGTGAGATGCCGGCCCGTGGCTACTCGGAGACCGCCGCCGAGGCGGTGGCCGCCGCGGGCGAGCCCTATATGCTGGTGACGAGCGGCGGGGGCGGGGACGGCGAGGCGCTCTTCGACCAGGTGCTCGCCGCCTACGAGCACGACCCCGAGCTGCCCCTGTCCGCGGTGCTCCTGCTCGGGCCCTTCATGCCGGCCGCGGTGCGCGATGCGCTTCGCGCCCGGGCGGCGGCCATCGAGCGGGTAAGCGGAGTGCTCACCTTCGACCCGCGGGTCGAGGCCCTGATGGAAGGGGCAACGGGGATCGTGGCCATGGGGGGCTACAACACCTTCTGCGAGATCCTCTCCTTCGACAAGCCCGCCATTCTCGTGCCGCGTCTCGAGCCCCGCATGGAGCAGTTCATCCGCGCGTCGCGCGCGCAGGAGCTCGGCCTCGTGAGGATGTTCAATCCGGGGCTCCCGGAGCCGGCGCGGCGGATGGCGGAGGCGCTCCGCTCGCTTCCCGACCAGTCGCGTCCTTCCGATGCGTACATGCCGGGCCTCCTCGACGGCCTGGAGAACATCGACGCCCTCGTCGGCGAGGGCCTCGTGAGCGACCCGGCCCGCAGCCGGGGCCGGCCGGTGCCCGCGGTCCGGGCCGTCTAGCGCGGCGGCGGAACGGTCGCCGTCGACATCCGCGGCGTGCGGCGAGCCGCCCGACCCATGCACCGAATGGACAGGTTCCGCGCAGCGCCTTCCGACTCCCCGAGTCCGGCTCCGGTCCGGGGCGGATCGGTCCGCACGCCGTCGGCCGGGAGCAACGTGTCCGCGCCCGGGCCCGTGTCCGAGCCGCCCCCGACGCCGACCATCGCGTTCGTCCTCAAGGGCTATCCGCGCCTCTCGGAGACGTTCATCACCCAGGAGATCCTCGCCGTCGAGGCGCGGGGGATCCGGCTCCACATCGTCTCCCTCCGCCACCCGACGGAGGCGAACGTGCATCCGGTCCACGCCCGGGTGCGGGCGCCGGTGACCTACCTTCCGGAGTATCTCCACGAGGAGCCGGCCCGGGTCTTCCGGGCCTGGCGGCGCGTTCGCCGGTGGCCCCGGTACGGCCGGACGCTGCGCCTGTGGTTGCGCGATCTGGTGCGCGATCCGACCCGCAACCGGGTGCGGCGCTTCGGCCAGGCGGTGGTCCTGGCCGACGAGCTGCCCCCCGAGGTCACCCATATCCACGCCCACTTCCTCCACACCCCGGCATCGGTTGCCCGCTACGCCGCGCACCTCACGGGACGAAAATGGACCGGGTCGGCTCACGCCAAGGACATCTGGACGACCCCGCGCTGGGAGAAGCGCGAGAAGCTCCATGACGCGGAGTGGGTGGTGACCTGCACCGCCGTCAATCGGGCCGAGCTCGACGCGCTCGCACCCGGCCGGGTGGAGCTGGTGCGACACGGGCTCGACTTCGACGAGTTTCCGCCTTCGCCTCCGCCCTCCCGCGCGGAAGGCGAGCCGCCGGTGCTGACGATCCTCTCCGTCGGCCGGGCGGTGGAGAAGAAGGGATATCCGGATCTCATCGCGGCCCTCTCCCGTCTTCCCGCGGAGCCGGCGTGGCGCTTCGTCCACGTGGGCGGCGGCCCGCTCATCGAGAGCATTCGCGGGCTCGCGGAACGGGCCGGGCTCGCCGACCGCACGGAGTGGGTGGGGGCGATCGCCCGGCCCGAGCTCCTCGCCCGGCTCCGCGCCGCGGACCTCTTCGTGCTCGCGAGCCGCGTCGCCCGGGACGGCGACCGGGACGGTCTTCCGAACGTCCTCCTCGAAGCCCAGAGCCAGGGTCTGCCCTGCGTCGCGACCCGGGTGTCCGCGATCCCGGAGCTCATCGAGGACGGGGTGACGGGGGTCCTCTCCCCGCCCGGGGACCCGGAGGCGCTCGCGGCCGCGATCGAACGGCTCCTCCGGGACCGGGGCCTCCGGCTCCGGCTCGGAGCCGCGGGGGAGCGACGGGTGCGCGCCGACTTCTCTTCCGCCGCGGGGGCGGACCGGCTCGCCGTGAAGTTCCGCGCGCTGCTCGGCCGACGGACTCCCGCCGACGAGGGCATCGTGCCGTATGGGCAGCCCATCGCCCGCGGGGCGGCGGATGGCCGCTCCGATGCGCCGGTGGATGCGAGTCCGGATCCGGACCCGGAGGCAGCGGCGGGGGCGGCAGGCGCGGGGCTTTCCGCGACGGAGGCGGAGGTGGAAGTGGAGACCGGTCCCGCGCCCGGCGCGGCGAGGGGAGAGAGAGCGGCGGATCGGGCGGCGTGAGGGTCGCGTTCTACGCCCCGCTCAAGGCTCCCGATCACCCGGTGCCGTCGGGCGACCGCGCGCTCGCGCGGCTTCTCCTCGCGGCGCTCGAGCGGGCCGGCGCGACAAGGGGCTGGGAGGTCGACGTCGCGTCGCGCTTCCGCAGCTTCGACGGGGCGGGCGATGCGGACCGGCAGGCGCGGCTCCGCGAGATCGGCGCCCTCATCGCGGACCGGCTGCTTCACCGCTACCGGGAAGCCCCCGCCCGCCGGAGCCCCGATCTCTGGTTCACCTATCACCTCTACCACAAGGCTCCCGACTGGATCGGGCCGGTCGTGAGCGAACGCCTCGGCATCCCCTACCTGGTGGCGGAGGCCTCGTACGCGGCGAAACAGCGCGGGGGGCGGTGGAGCATCGGACACGAGGCGGCGGCGGAGGCCATTCGGCACGCAGACGCAATCCTCGCGCTCAATCGCGACGACGTGGCGGGGTTGCGGCAGGTCGCGCGGGACCGGTCGAGGATCGTCGTGCTTCCCCCCTTCCTCGGTCCGGGAGGGGGCGTCGCGGACGAGAGCCGAGCCGACCGGAACCCGGTGCGGGTGGACGGCGAGGAATCTCCGGGTCCGTCCCGGCGGTTCCCGCCACCGGTCACCGTCAGGGCGCATGCCGCACTGAGCCGGACCGGCGCGCGGGCGGCGGTCTCGCGCCGCTTCGGGGTTCCGGATGACGAGCCGTGGCTGCTCTGCGTCGCGATGATGCGGGGCGGACGCAAGCTCGCCTCCTTCGAGGTGCTCGCCGACGCCCTCGCGCGCCCCGGTCTCGCCGCCGCGCGCTGGCATCTCGTGGTGGCCGGCGAGGGACCGGCGCGGCGCGACGTGGAGTCGGCGTTCGCGGGCCGGCTCCCGGCCGGACGGGCCACCTTCACCGGCCAGGTCGAAGGCGAGGTGCTCGCCGGGCTCTACGCCGGCGCGGACCTCTTCGTCTGGCCGGGGGTCGGCGAGCCGATGGGGATGGCGATGCTCGAAGCCCAGGGGCACGGCCTCCCGGTGGTGTCGGCCCGCACTCGAGGGGTGCCGGACCTCGTGCGCGACGAAGAGACCGGGGTGCTCGTCCCCGAGGGGGATGCCGGGGCCTTCGCGGACGCGGTTCGTGCCCTGCTGCGGGCGCCGGAACGGCGTCGGCGCATGGGTGGCGCGGCCCGCGCCCGCGTCGCCCGCGAGCACGCCTTCGAGAGGGCATCGGAACGTATCGGCGACCTGGTCGAGACGTTCGCACGGCGCCGCTCCCCGGTGGGGACGGGGTCGCCCGACGCTCCGGCGGAGGCCGCGAGGGACACGGCGCGGGCGCCCGCGCCGATGCGTGCGGGCGGAGCGTGATCGAGCTCCTCTTCATCCGCCACGGCCCCACCGACTGGAACGAGGTGGGGCGCATCCAGGGGCGGCGGGACATTCCCCTTTCTTCCGACGCGCGCGCCGCGCTCTCCGCCCGGCGCGTTCCCGGCGGGTTCGGCGCGGGTCGCCGCTGGATGTCGAGCCCGCTCCGGCGGGCGCGCGAGACGGCGCGGGCCCTCGGCGCGGAGGAGATCGAGATCGAGCCGCGCATCTCCGAGATGGACTGGGGGGAATGGGAAGGAACGAGCCTGCCCGCCCTCCGGGATGCGCTGGGAGAGGCGATGCGGGCGAACGAGGCGCGCGGCCTCGACTTCGTGACTCCCGCCGGGGACAGCCCGCGGCGGGTGCAGGCGCGGCTTCGGCCGTGGCTCGCGGAGATCGCGGAGGAACGCCGGCCGGTGGTGGCCGTGTCCCACAAGGGGGTGGGGCGGGCCCTCCTCGCGCTCGCCATCGGCTGGGATATGAAGGCGAAGGCGCCGGTCCGGCTCCGCTGGGAGCATGCCCACCGCTTCGAGGTCTCGCGGTCGGGCGAGCCGCGGCTCGTCGAGCCCAATGTAGAGCTCGTCCCGCGCGACGCCGGGTGAGCCGGATGCATACCCCGGTCCCTCTCCCATGACCGCCGGCCGGGCGGCGCTCGATCGGGAGGTCGATACCTGGCGGGCGGCGGGACGGGAGGTCACCCTCTGGTGGCGGGACGACGACGCGGTGGAACCTTCGCCCGCGCTCTCGCGTCTCCTCGACGCGCGGCCGGGCTGCCCGCTCGGCCTCGCGGTCATCCCGGCCAGTGCGAAGGCCTCCCTCGTCGGCGTGCTGCCCGACGAGGTGGACGTGCTCGTGCACGGTTTCGCCCACGCGAACCACGCCGTATCCGGCGATCGGAAATCGGAGTATCCGGCGGGAAGGGTCGCGCCGGACGAGTTGCGTGAGGGGCGCGAACGGCTCGAAGCCCTGTTTGGCGAGCGCGTGCTCCCGGTCTTCGTGCCGCCCTGGAACCGGATGGCGGAGGACGCGGCGGCGGCGCTTCCCTCGGCCGGGTACCGAGTGCTTTCCGGTTACCGGGGGCGGCCGGAGGGTCCGCTGCCCCGCCTCGACACCCACGTGGACCTCGTCGACTGGCGGGGCGGACGGCGCTTCGCGGGCGCCGACGCCGTGCTCGGCGCGCTCGCCGCCGCGCTCGCCGCGCGCCGTGACACGCGGATTACGGCTCCGACCGGGGTGCTCTCCCACCACCTCGTCCACGACGAGGCCGCGTGGCGGTTCCTCGAACGCCTCCTCGCGTGGGGCGAGGACGCACCGGGGGTGCGCTGGGTCCGGCCGCGCGACGCAATCCCGGACCCGGCAGCCGCGTAGGCGCCGGGGAGAAGGGCGTCCCGTTCCCGGAGCACGCAATTGCGGTGCCGCGCCCGCCGGCGTCTACGCTTACCATAGGTCGTCCCGAAGCGCCGCAGGGGATCGGTTCGACCATGGAAACGAAACGCGTCCTTTGCTCGAGCTGCGACATCTACTGCCAGGTGCAGGTGGACGTCGAGGACGGGCGGGTGGCCCGGGTCAAGGCCCTCGACCCGCGCCCGCTTCGCTCGAACATCTGCATGAAGGGAGTCCACGCCCCCTCGGGGTTCGCACACCCCGACCGGGTCCTCCATCCCCTCCGGCGGGCCGGGGAGCGGGGCGAGGGGCGCTGGGAGCGCGTTGCCTGGGACGTGGCGCTCGACGAGATCGCGGAGCGCCTACGCGCGGTGGTGGACCGGCACGGCGCGGAGGCTCTCGCGGTCGCCACCAGCCAGTGGAACACCCAGACCGAGAACGGGGCGGGGCGCCGGTTCATGAACCTCCTCGGCACCCCCAACTGGATCTCGGGGGTGGCCCTTTGCGCGGGCAACACGGCCGCGGTCAACCGCATGGTGTACGGCTGGTTCCCGTATCCCGACTACCCGCGGACCCGCTGCG
>JAJDXW010000403.1 GCA_022823045.1 Gammaproteobacteria bacterium | reverse complement strand
TTGCCGGCCGAGGGCGCGGGCGGGGCGCTCAGGCGCGCGCGGCGGGCCGGCGCCGGGCGAGGCGGCGCCCGGCGTCCGGGGAACGGTTCCGCCGTGGGTTCAGCCGCTCGCGCCGGTCGGCGCCACTTCCCGGATCCAGCCGAAGGGATCGGGCTTCGCCCCGTACTGGATGCCGATGAGCTCGTCGAAGAGCCGCTCGGCGAGCGGACCGGTGCCGCCGTTCGCGATGTGGTGGGTCTGCCCCCGGTACTCGAGCGCGCCGACCGGCGAGATGACGGCCGCGGTCCCGGCCCCGAACACCTCTTCGAGGGTCCCGTTCTCCTGCGCCCGGAGGACGTCGTCGATGGTGAGGCGCTCCTCCGCCACCGGGATGTCCCAGCTCGCGAGGAGCTTCAGCACCGAGTCCTTGGTGATCCCGGCGAGGATCGTGTCCCCGGCCGGCGGGGTGATGACGGTGCCGTCGATCCTGAACAGGATGTTCATCGAGCCCACTTCCTCGATGTAGCGGTGCTCCGCCGCATCGAGCCACAGGACCTGGGTGAAGCCGCGCCCGAGGGCCTCCTTCTCCGCCTTGAGGCTCGCCGCGTAGTTCGCGGCCGTCTTGGCCGCCCCGAGCCCGCCCGGTCCGGCCCGCGAGTACCGCTCGGCGACCGTGATTTTCACCGGGTTGAAGCCCTCCGGGTAGTAGGCGCCGACCGGGCCGGTGATGATGAAGAAGAGAGCCTCGTGGGTGGACTTGAGCCCGATGTAGGGCTCGGTCGCGATCATCGTCGGGCGCACGTAGAGGGAGGTCCCGTGCGAACGGGGGATCCATTCGTGGTCGAGCTCGAGCAGGGCCTCGATCGCGCCCACGAAGACGTCCGGGTCCACCTCGGGCAGATCGAGGCGCACCGCCGACGAGTTGAAGCGTGCGGCGTTGTCGGCGGCCCGGAACAGGTTCACGGTCCGCGGGCGGCCTCGGTTCCGGTACGCCTTCAGCCCCTCGAAGATGGTCTGGCCGTAGTGCAGCACGAGGGAGGCGGGCGAGAGGTCGAGGTTCGAGAACGGCGCTACGGTGGGCTCCCCCCATCCGCCGTCCGAAGTCCACCGCATCGTGAACATGTGGTCGCTGTAGATCCTCCCGAACCCGAGCGAACTCTCGTCCGCCGGCTTCGGTCGGCGTTGCTCCGGCGTCGCCGGCTCGATCCGGAAGTCCATGCGCCCCCGCCTCGGCTGCTGGAAGGTGAGCGGCCGGGCCGCCGCCCGACGCGCGAGGCGGCAATCTAGGGAGGGGCCGCCCGCAAAGTCAAGCGCGGTCAGCGTTTGAGCGTGAAGCCCGCGTCACCGGGCCGTCGCCAGCTCGTACTCGCGCACGAGCAGGTCGGCGGGAAGGTTCCATTCGGCCGACAGGGCCCGGATCATCGCCAGGGTGAGGGGGCGCTGGCGGTTGAGCACTTCTGACGCGCGCGGCTGGGACCCGATCAACGCCGCGAGATCCTTCTGGCGAAAGCCGCGGGCCTCCATGACGTGCTCAATCGCCGAGATCGGATCCGGCGCGTCGATGGGCCATCGTTCGGATTCGTACGCCTCGACCAGGGTGACGAGGACTTCGAGATCGTCACCTTCCCGCGTGTCCGGCGCGGCCCCCATCAGGCGGTCGATCATGGTCAACGCCCGGTCGAAATCGGCTTCCGTCTTGATTGGCTTGATGTCCATGCCGACCTCCGGGATGCGCTACACGGTGGAAGCATCGACCTCGTCGTACTCGGCATGGGTTCCGACGAAGCGCACGAAGCCGATGCGGTACGGGAGCAGGGCGGAAGGATGGACGAGGCGGCGATCGAACGCGAATCCATGGAGTTCGACGTGGTGATCGTCGGGGCGGACCCATCCGGCCTTGCTGCGGCGGTCCGGCTCCGCCAGCTCCCCGAGGGCGGGGCCATGCTCTCAGCGTGTACCCCGCCTGAGGGAGTTGTGATTGAACTCCACAACATCCACGGGATCACTCGCTCCGCTCGCGGCCCGTGATACTTGACGTTATGTTTCCGAGAGGTAAACCGTGAGAGTACTGAAGAGCGTAAAGTTGCTGGAAGAATTCGGGCGCATTCGCCTTTCCAAGTCGTTTTTCATGAGGGAATTTCTCCATTCTGAAATAGCCCAAATCGAGCGTATTCCGAACGTTCCCGAGATTCCAACACATGTCGTTGAAGTCGGTCGGAGATTGTGTGAGGAGGTGCTAGAGCCGATCCAGTGCGGCCTCGGTCGAATCAGTATCCGGTCCGGTTACAGATGCCCGGCAGTAAACGCAAAGGGTGCGGAGAACAATAACCAGTACAACTGCGCGAAGAACGAAGCGAACTACGGTCGCCACATATGGGATTTTCCCAGTGCCGATGGGGCCAAGGGTGCCACCGCATGTATCGTTGTACCGTCGTTCCTCGAGTACTGCGAACGCACCCGTCATTGGCAGGCACTTGCGTGGTGGGTGCACGACCACATACCCGCGTATTCTTCGATGTGCTTCCATCCGAAGCTCGCAGCATTCAACATCACTTGGTCGGAGAAACCGGAGAGGCGAATAGACAGCTACATCACTCCAAAAGGATGTTTAACCAAGCCTGGATGCGCGAACTTTAGGGGCAGTCACAAAAACGAATATCGCGAGTTTCTTTCGGGCATCGGAACATAACTCGGCTGAGCTTGGTCGTTTGGCAGCTCGCCACCGTGTGGACAAGGACCGGTCTTTGGTAGTAGGATCGGCGGCACTGATAGACCTCGGGGAGGCCGAGATGAATCAGAAGCCAAGTAGTCCGACACTCGGAACGATCCGTCTACCGCCACACGGTTTCTCAGTGAATTTCGGTCATGGGTCCGCAAGTCCGGCTCTTTCTACGTCGAACGGTAGATGCAATGCGAGCGCCGATTCAGCGAGGCCGCAGGGAACACCAGGCCCAGCGGCCAATCAGCCGCCTGACCCAGTGCTCCAGCCGACGCCGCTGACGCGGCGCGCCTGAGCTTGGACGTTACGCCGCGGGTAACCTGAGGCCGTATTGATGTCCAGGACAGACAAGTTGAGGGAGGAGATCGGTTGGCTGAAGGTTGTATTTGCTATCCTTGTTGCCATCGATATTTCTTTGGTCGGATGGTTGGTTCAGAATTACGTTGACGCTCCCATTTTTCTGCAAGTCGTGTGCTCAGCCGCGGTGGTCCTGACTACAGGAGGAGTGGTTTGGGTCAGCAGAACCGCTTACAGGAAAATCGACGAACTGGAGGAACTGTGATGGAGTGGTTAGTCGTCGTAGTCTTCATGGTGTTCATCGGTGGATTGGTCGTGGTCACGGTGGACGCGGTGAAACACGCTAGCAAGTCATCGCATAACAAACCCATCAAGCCGATACGCTGACCGCGCGCGGCTTATGGGTGCGTTTGCTCGCAGAGCCGAGTGATCGAGATATGCTTGGAAAAGAGCGCACCGGTTCTGGCATTGAGGCGCGCCGGGAGTGGACCCAAGCGTGGTGGGAGAGGGGGGGCCGACGACTACGACCTGGTCACCAGCGCAGCCGTGCTCGACGAGCTGGCCAGGGGCATACCGGGGTGGGCCGAGAAACGACTGGCATTGGGTCGCGATTTGCCGTTCCTGTCCATCGACACGGCCATCGCCGAGATTGTCCAAGCGTACATCCGGCACAAGCTCATGCCGGCTGATCCTGCTGGTGACGCCCTGCATCTGGCGCTTGTGTCTCATCACAAATGCGATTTCCTTGTCACGTGGAATTGCCAACACCTTGCCAACGCGAACAAGTTCGGACACATCCGCCGTGTTAATGCCATGCTCGGTCTTTTCGTTCCGGCTTTGGTGACACCCTTGGAACTACCTGGAGGTAGAGATGAAGCGGAATCCGAGTGATCCGGTAATCGACGAGATCCGGGAAGTGCGGCACCGCATCTCGGCCCGCTTTGGTCATGACCCAGCACGGCTCGTCGCCTTCTACATGGAGTTGCAGAAACAGTACGAGGACCGGCTAATTGAGACCACAAAGAGTCTCGGGCGTAGTGACCAGTCAGCCGCCTGAACCGGTGCTCCAACCGACGGCCGACGCCACTGCGCGGCTGGTGCGCGGTTGAGCTTGGTCGCCAGGCGGCCGGACAGAAGAAATGAATGCAAGAGTTGAAGAAGAGTACGCGGACATTCTGTTCGGCATTGAAGTGGCAATAGTGAGCGTGGTATCTGAGACGCCAGAGCTTGTCGATAGAAATGTACTCGCTGCGGTTGATGCATTGATAGCATTGTACTCCGCTGAGATCAGGCGAGGCCGAAGGAGTCCTCCACCTCCGACGGGACGGTCAGGTGTGGTTTATGAGCGGTGTTTACGTACGTGCGAGCGGCAGCTTGGACGCGAGAACATTGATCGGGTTTCTATCAGTGGGCGTCATCGCGATGAGAGGCAGTTGACGGTATCCGAGATATTGAGGTGTCTAAAGCGCCTCCGCAAATCGATACGGCTTTGGCACAAACAGGGCGGTCGAAGAGGATACCTGTCGTATGTTGGCGAGTTCGTTGAGGATGCGCGCGGCTGGGGTGGCGCATAACGCGTCGTTCAACCGAACGCTTGAGGGCCAAAGTCATCGAAAATGCCAAAGCCGGGTTTTATTCCAAAGAAGCTGAGGCCGTGGATCGAGGCGCGCAGGCGCTTTAACTTGTCTCACGCACAGATCCAGATGGCCCGAGAGCTCGGCTTGAATCCGCGAAAGCTTGGGCGCATGGCCAACCACAAGCAAGAACCCTGGAAGATGCCACTGCCTCTGTACATCGAGTATCTTTACGAGAAGCAACTGGGAAAAGACATGCCTGATGACGTGCGCTCCATCGAGGTCAAGTTACGCGAGAATGCGATCAGAAGAAAGCAAAGATCTGAACAGGGGTCAACACGTGGCGGCGTATAGCACGTCATTCAAGCAGACGCCGCAATACGGCGCCCTTTGGTTCATCGTTGGCTGAATGAAAAATGTCTTGCGGGAAGCAGCAGTCGGTGGTGCCCGAGATCATGAATCCCTCCGGCTTCCGGACCACGCCGAGCAAGGCCGCATACGTCGCGGAGCGCGGGGATAGGGCATGAGAGGCGCCACCCGGACCCGTCACGACCGAGTCAGAGATGATGGAGGCGCGGGACGTCCCTCTGGCGCCAGATGCACGCGAAGGGCGAGGCCAACGTGGCGCTCGTGAAGCATGGAATCAATGACCTTGACGATCTGCCGCAGGAGTCCGTGGACGAGGTGGTCACCGGTCGGAGCGTCGCGACGCGAGATTGGCATCCTATAATCCCGCAGGAGCGGCAAGACGGGGCGTCCGGATGGCGTGACGCCGGGTGTGGGCCGGTGACCGGCCTGCACGGGACGGGCGGTGAAGGGGCGTCGGGCGAGGCACGGGGGCGGAAGGATGGACGAGGCGGCGATCGAGCGCGAATCCATGGAGTTCGACGTGGTGATCGTCGGGGCGGGGCCGTCCGGGCTCGCCGCGGCCGTCCGGCTTAGACAGCTCGCGGAGGAGCGGGGCCACGATCTCAGCGTGTGCGTGGTCGAGAAGGGCTCCGAGGTCGGGGCCCACATCCTCTCCGGGGCGGTGATCGAGCCCCGTGCGCTTCAGGAGTTGTTCCCGGACTGGCGGGAGCGCGAGGCGCCTCTCAACACGCCGGTGAGCGAGGAACGCTTCCTGTTCCTCACCGAGCGGGGCGGGTTCCCGTGGCCGAACGGGCTACTCCCGCCCTCGCTCCGGAACCACGGCAACTACATCATCAGCCTCGGGAACTTCTGCCGGTGGCTCGCCGCCCAGGCCGAGGAGCTCGGGGCGGAGGTGTTCCCCGGCTTCGCCGCCGCCGACGTGCTCTACCGGGAGGACGGGGCGGTCGCGGGGATCGTCACCGGTGACATGGGGGTGGGGCGCGACGGCGAGCCCACCGACAACTTCATGCCCGGCATGGAGCTTCGCGCCAAGTTCACCTTCTTCGCCGAGGGGTGCCGCGGGCACCTCGGGCGGCGTCTCATGGAGCGCTTCGGGCTCCGGGACGGGGTCGAGCCGCAGACCTACGGCATCGGGATCAAGGAGCTCTGGGAGGTGCAGCCCGAGCGCCACCGCCCCGGGCTCGTCGTGCACACCGCGGGCTGGCCCCTCGATGCCGGCACCTACGGCGGGTCGTTCCTCTACCACCTCGAGGACCATCAGGTCGCGGTCGGCTTCGTCGTCGGCCTCGACTACGAGAACCCGTACCTCTCCCCCTTCGAGGAGATGCAGCGCTTCAAGACCCACCCGAAGATCCGCGCGACCTTCGAGGGCGGGCGGCGGATCTCATACGGCGCCCGGGCGATCAACGAGGGGGGCCTGCAGTGCCTCCCGAAGCTCGCGTTCCCGGGCGGGGTGCTGGTCGGGTGCGAGGCGGGCACCCTCAACACCCCCAAGATCAAGGGCACCCACACCGCGATGAAGTCCGGCATGCTGGCCGCGGAGGCGGTGTTCGAGGCAGTGGCGGGGGGCTCGGAGGGGGGCGAGGAGCTCGCCGCCTACCCCGAGGCGTTCCGGGCGTCCTGGGTATGGCGGGAGCTCCACGAGGCCCGCAACGTACGCCCCGGCTTCCGCTGGGGGCTCGTCGGCGGCACCCTCCACGCCGGCATCGACCAGGTGCTGCTCCGGGGCCGGGCGCCGTGGACGCTACGCTACGGCCACACCGACCACGACCGGCTCCGCAAGGCGGCGGACGCGAAGCCCATCGAGTACCCGCGCCCGGACGGGGAGCTCACCTTCGACAAGCTCTCCTCCGTCTTCCTCTCCGGGACCAACCACGAAGAGAACCAGCCCGTGCACCTCACCCTCCGCGACGACGCGAAGCCCGTCGCGGTCAACCTCGCGGACTACGCGGGCCCCGAAGAGCGCTTCTGCCCGGCCGGGGTGTACGAGTTCGTGGAGGAAGGCGAGGAGCGTCGGCTCCAGATCAACGCGCAGAACTGCGTACACTGCAAGACCTGCGACATCAAGGACCCGACCCAGAACATCGTCTGGGTGGCGCCGGAGGGGGGAGGCGGGCCCAACTACCCGAACATGTAGGCGCGCCGGCGGGGGCGAAACACCGGCGGAAGCCGGGCCACTGAACGGAAGACGGAACAAGACATGCAGACATACAGTGCGCCGGTGCGCGACATGCAGTTCGTGCTGAACGAGGTCCTCCGGGTGGAGGAGCGGTTCGCGGAGCTTCCCGGGTTCGACGAGGTGAGCGCGGACCTCGTCGACGGGGTGCTCGAGCAGGCCGGGCGCCTCTTCGAGGAGGTCGTCCACCCCACCAACATGCCGGGGCACGAGGAAGGGTGCGAGCGGCGCGCGGACGGCACGGTCCGCCTGCCGGACGGCTTTTGCGAAGCCTATCGCGCGGTCCGGGACGCGGGCTGGCTCGGCGTCTCCGCGAGCCCCGAGTACGGCGGACAGGGTCTCCCCGAGACCCTCAACTTCTTCATCGACGAGATGTTCACCTCCGCCAACATGTCCCTCAGCCTGCTGCCGGGGCTCACCCACGGGGCGTGCACCGCGATCGAGGCCCACGCCACCGAGGAGCTCCGGGCGAAGTACCTCCCGAACATGGTGAGCGGCCGGTGGAGCGGCACGATGTGCCTCACCGAATCGCACGCCGGCACCGACCTCGGGATGATCCGCACCCGCGCGGTCCCGCGCGCGGACGGGAGCTACGCGATCACCGGGACCAAGATCTTCATCACCTGCGGCGAGCACGACGCGACGGAGAACATCGTTCACCTCGTGCTCGCGAAGCTCCCCGACGCGCCCCCCGGGGTGAAGGGGATCAGCCTCTTACTGGTGCCGAAGTACCTCGTCGGGGCGGACGGCGAGCCCGGCGAGCGGAACGCCGCGACCTGCGTCTCGATCGAGACCAAGATGGGCATCGAGGGGGCGCCGACGTGCGTGATGAGCTTCGAGGACGCGACCGGCTGGCTTGTCGGCGAGCCGCACCGGGGGCTTGCCTGCATGTTCACGATGATGAACCACGAACGCCTCGCGGTCGGGATCCAGGGGCTCGGGATCGCCGAGAAGGCGTACCAGAGCGCCGTCGCCTACGCGCGCGAGCGGCTCCAGGGTCGTTCGCTCTCCGGTCCGAAACGCCCCGACCTCCCGGCCGACCCCATCCTCGTGCACCCCGACGTGCGCCGGATGCTGCAGACCGCCCGCGCCTGGAACGAGGGTGCGCGGGCGTTCGCGGGCTGGGTGGGGCTCGAGATCGACCGCTCCGCCCGGCATCCGGACCCGAAGGTGCGGCGGAAGGCGGCGGGCCGGGTGGCCTTCCTCACCCCGGTGGTCAAGGCGCTCCTGAGCGACCTCGGGTACGAGAACGCCACCCGCTGCCAGCAGGTGTTCGGGGGCGCGGGCTACATCGCGGAGACCGGCATGGAGCAGCTCGTCCGCGACGCGCGCATCGCCCAGATCTACGAGGGCACGAACGGGGTGCAGGCGAACGATCTCGTCGGCCGCAAGCTCTTCGGGAACGGCGGGGAAACGCTGCGGGAGCTCGCCGCGGACCTTCGCGCATTCATCGAGGAACGCGAGGGGGACGAGGCGCTCGCGGAGTTCCTCGGGCCGTTCGCGGCGGCGCTGGAACGCCTCCAGGTGGTGACGGGCTGGCTCCTTGAGCGGGCGGCCGAGAACCGCGAAGAGCTGGGGGCGGCCGCGGTCGACTACCTCCGGTTCACCGGGCTCGTCTGTCTCGCTTATCTCTGGGCGGCAATGGCGGAGGCGGCCCTCGAGCGCGCGCCCTCCGACAACTCCGGGTTCTACCGGGCGAAGCTCGCCACCGCCCGCTACTTCATGGGGCGCCTCCTCCCGGAGACGGCGGCGCTCGACGCGGCCATCCGCTCCGGGGCGGACACCCTGATGGCCCTCGAAGCGGACGCCTACTAGCCGCTATCCCTTGTCCCAGATCCTCGCGGTTGCAATCGGGGGCGCGGTGGGCGCCCTCGCCCGCCACGGCGTCTCGACCGCGACCGCCGCGGCGTTCGGGCCGCGCTTCCCCCTCGGGACCCTCGTCGTCAACGTGGCCGGGTCCTTCGTGATGGGGTGGCTGTTCGCGCTCTTCGCGGAGCGGATGCATGTCGCCCCGGAGGTTCGGCTCATCGTCATGACCGGGTTCCTCGGGGCGTTCACCACCTTCTCCACCTTCTCGGTGGAGACCCTGGCCCTGCTTCAGGCCGGCCGCTGGCTGGCGGGCGCCGCCAACGTGCTGCTGAGCGTCGCGCTCTGCCTCGGGGCCGCCTGGCTCGGCACCCTGCTCGTCCGATGACCTCGGCGAAGACCGGGCGGGAGCCACGCGCGTGAGCCGCACGGCCGACGCCATTGTCTGCGGGGCGGGGATCGCGGGAGTTGCGTGCGCCTGGCATCTCGCGGCACGGCGGAGGTTCGGGCGGGTCGCGATCGTCGACGAGCGCCCGCCGCTGTCCCTCACGAGCGACAAGTCCACCGAGTGCTACCGCAACTGGTGGCCGGGGCCGGGCGACGCGATGGTCTCGCTCATGAACCGGAGCGTGGACCTCCTCGAAGAGCTGGCCGAGTCGAGCGAAAACCGGTTTCACCTCAACCGCCGGGGATACCTCTTCGCGACCGCGGACCCGGAGCGGGTGGCCGCGTTCGAGGCGGCGGGGCGCGAGGCCGAGTCGCTCGGAGCGGGGGCCCTCCGGCGCCACGACGGGCGGGGCGGGGGCGCGGACTACGTCCCCCACCGGATGGACGGCTACACGGACATGCCCGACGGCGCCGACCTCGTCGTCGACGGCGCGCTCATCCGCCGGCACTTCCCGTGGCTCGCCCCGGAGGTCGTCGCGGTGTTGCATGCCCGGCGGTGCGGGTGGCTCAGCGCGCAGCAGCTCGGGATGCACCTCCTCGAGGAGGCCCGCCGGCACGGGGCGTTCCTCGTCCCCGGCCGGGTGGAAGAGGTGCTGTCGGCTGGCGGACGGGTCGCCGGCGCCCGGGTCTCGCTTCGCGACGGCGGCTCGGAGCGGATCGCGGCCCCGGTCTTCGTGAACGCGGCGGGACCCTTCGCGAAGGAGGTCGCGGCGTGGCTCGGGGCGGACCTTCCGGTCTGGTTCGAGCGCCACGTCAAGATGTCGTTCGCGGATCGCGAACGCGCCGTCCCCCGGGACACCCCTCTCTTCATCTGGGCGGACCCGATCCGGCTCCCCTGGTCGGCGGATGAGCGCGAGGCCCTCGCGGAGGACCCGGAGGGGCGCGCCCTCCTCGAGCCCTTCCCGGCCGGGGCGCACGGGCGTCCGGACGGCGGCCCGGACGCCGACACCCTCATCCTCTACTGGACTTACGAGGAAGAGAAGTGCGAAGCGCCCGAGTACCCGTTCGACTGGGATCCGCGCTACCCCGAGATCGTGCTCCGCGGGATGTCGCGCATGCTGCCCTCCCTCGAACGCTACTTCGGCCACCTGCCGAGGCCCTTCGTCGACGGCGGCTACTATGTCCGGACGCGCGAGAATCGCCCCCTCGTCGGTCCCCTCCCCCTCGAAGGCTCATTCGTCTGCGCCGCGTTCTCGGGCTTCGGGATCATGGGCTCGTGCGCGGGGGGCGAGCTCCTCGCCGCACACGTCGCGGGCGGCGCGCTGCCGCCCTGGGCGGACGCGTTCTCCCTCTCGCGCTACAACGACCCCGCCTACCGCACCCTCCTCGACGACTGGCCCGACGACGGCCAGTTGTGACGCGGAGACCCTGATGGCGAAGAGAATCAGGGGGCCGGAGCGGGTGCGGGCGGCGCTCGAGGCGGCCGCCCTCGACTGCGAAGTCCTCACTCTTCCCGGCTCGACCCGGACGGCGGCGGAAGCGGCGGCGGTGGTCGGATGCACGGTGGGGGAGATCGCGAAGTCGCTCGTCTTCCGGGCCGGGGAGCGGGCGGTCGTCGCGATCATGAGCGGCGACCACCGGCTCGATACGGGCAAGCTCGGAGCCGAGCTCGGCGAGACGGTGAGCCGGGCGGACGCGGACTTCGTGCGGGCCGCGACGGGCTACGCGATTGGCGGGGTTCCGCCGCTCGGGCACGCGACGCCGGCGCCCGTGTTCATGGACGCCGGCCTCTTCCGCTTCGAGCGGATCTGGGCCGCGGCGGGGAGCCCGTTCAGCGTGTTCGCGGTCGAGCCGGGGCGGCTCCGCGACGCGAACGGCGCCGCGGTCGCCGACCTCAAGGTGGACTGAACGGCCGGCGCGGAGCCGGATCAGCCTCCGCCGAGGGCGGCCCGGATCGCGGCCCCGACGCCGGAAGGGGTGTCGAGCACCTCGACCCCCGCCGCCTCGAGCGCCCGGCGCTTCGATGCGTACGAACCCTTGTCGCCCATCACGATCGCACCCGCGTGCCCCATCTTCTTGCCGGGGGGCGAGGCCCCGCCCGCGATGAACGCGACGACGGGTTTGCCCATGCCCCGGATGTACTCCGCGGCCTCTTCCTCCATGGCGCCTCCGATCTCGCCGACCACCACGATCGCGTCCGTGCGGTCGTCCGCGTCGAGGGCCGCCACCGCATCGCGCGTGGTGGTGCCGATGATCGGATCGCCCCCTATCCCGACGAACGCCGATTCGCCGAACCCTGCCTGCACAAGATTGAGGCAGACGAGGGTACCGAGGCTCCCGCTCCGCGAGACCACTCCGACTCGGCCGGGGCGGAAGATGTCGGACTCGAAGGCGGGCATGAACCCGACGAAGCACTCGCCCGGGGTGACGAGCCCTGCAGTGTTGGGCCCGGCGACCGCGGCGCCGTTCACCCGTGCTGCCGCGAGCACCTCCATCACGTCCTGCACCGGGACGTGCTCGGTGAGGACGACGAGGCGCGGGCAGCCCGATTCGATTGCGTCGATGGCCGCCGCGCGCACCCCGAGCGGGGGTATGAAGAGCACCGAGACATCGAAGCCGACCTCACGCATCGCCTCCCCCGCGCTCGCGAAGACCGGCACCCTGCAGTGCTCGGCTCCCGCCCGCTTCGGATTCACCCCGCCGACGACGCGCGTGCCGTAGGCCTGCATGCGCTCGGTCCAGAACGTGCCCTGCTTTCCCGTGATGCCCTGGACGAGCACCCGCTCCCCGCCCCGCACGATCATGCCGCGCCCTCCGCTCCGGCGTCCCTGGCCGCCGCCGCGGCGACCGCACCCGCGATCGCCTCGTCCATGGTGGGGTACGGGGTCACCCCGAAGCGCTCGCGGAGCATCGCCCGCGCCTCGGTAGCGCCCGTCCCATGCACGCTGAAGAAGACCGGGAGGGACGGCGACAACGCCTCCCACGCGTCGAGCACCCCGCCGGTCATGACGTCGGTCCGCGCGAACGCGCCGCAGAAGTTGACGACGAGGCACTTGACCCGGGGATTGGCGAGCACGAGCTCGAGAGCGGGCTTCGCCTTGGTGTACGCCTCGCCTCCGATCTCGAGGAAGTTCGCGGGGCGTCCGCCCTGGTGGGTGATGACATCCATGGTGGTCATGGTGAGCCCCGCCCCGTTCGCGATCACCCCGACGTCGCCGTCGAGCTCGATGTACTTGAGGCCGAGCGCCTCGGCGCGCGCCTCGAGCGCCGTCATCGGATCCGGGCTTCCGGCGCCCGCGAGCGCCTCCCGGCGCTTGACCGCGGAATCGTCGAGGGAGAGCTTGCCGTCGAGGGCGACGAGACGCCCGTCCTCGAGGCGGGCGAGCGGGTTCACCTCCAGCAGCTCCGCGTCGTTCTCGCGGTACGCCCGGTACAGCGCCACGAGAGCCGCCGCGACCGCCGCTTCGTCGATCTCCGGGCCGAGTCCGGCGAGCATGGACCGCGCGGACGCGAGATCGAGGCCGCGCCGAATGTCGACCGGCGCGCGGCGCACCCGGCCCGGCTTCGCCGTCGCCACCTCCTCGATGTCCATGCCCCCCTCGGGGGAGAACATCGCGAGCGGCCCCTTCGAGGCCGGATCGTTGAGGACCGCCGCGTAGTACTCCGCCGCAATCGCGGCCTGCTCCTCGACGAGCACCGCCTCGACCTGGTGCCCCGCGATCGCCATGCCGAGGATCGCCTCCGCCGCCGCGCCGGCCGTGGCCGCGTCGTCCGCGGCCCGGATCCCGCCCGCCTTGCCCCGCTTCCCGGCCGGCACCTGGGCCTTGACCACCACGTGCCCGCCGAGCTCGGCGGCCGCTTCCCGGGCCTCGGCACCGCTCCGCGCGACGCGCCCTCGCGGCGTCTCGATCCCGGCTGCCCGCAGCAGGGGCTTCGCCGCATGCTCCTCGAAGTTCATCCTTTCCGCTGCCTCCTCACGCGGCTCTCAGCGGGCGAATCGCCTTCAACGAATCCGCATCGTCCCTCTCCGCGAGCGATAGCTCGTATCGGTCCTGAAGATTCATCCAGCTCTGCGCGTCGGTACTGAAGTACCGGGCAAGCCGCAACGCGGTTGCCGCCGTGATGCCCCGCCGTCCGCGCACGATCTCGTTGATCCGAGCCGGGGTGACGCCGATCGCCTTCGCCAGCGCGTTGGCGGAAAGCCCGAAGGGCTCCATGAAGTCGTGCTTGAGAATCTCGCCGGGATGAACCGGCTCCAGTCGCGTCATGTCCAACCGCCTCCCTTAGTGGTAGTCGACGATCTCCGCATCGTATGCGTTTCCTTCCGCAAAGCGGAGAAGAAGTCAGTCCATGAAGACGCCGCCGCCGATGTTGAGCGAGGCGCCGGTGATCTCGCGCGCCTCGCCGGAGGTGAGGAAGACGAAGCCGGCCGCGATGTCGTCGGCGGTCTGAAGGCGTTTCAAGGGGACGTGCTCGCGAGCGAAGGCGTCCCCGAACGCCTCCATCGTCTCCGTCTCGGCCTTGCGCTGCCCGAACGTCCGCCACGCCATCCCGATGTCCCGGACGTGGCCCGGACAGATCGAGTTGACCCGGATCTCGGGGGCGAGCTCGACGGCCATCGCGCGGCTCAAACCGACGACCGCCGCCTTCGACGCGCCGTAGACGGTGCTGTGGTCCCACCCGCGCCGGCCGGCCTGCGACGAGGTGGACGTGATGGAGCCGCCGCCGCTCTCCCGGATGAGGGGAACCGCGGCCTGGCTGCAAAGGACGACGCCCTTGACGTTCACGTCGAGGATGAGGTCGATGTCCGCCTCGGAGTAGTCCACGAGGAGGCTCCGCACGTTCGCCCCCGCGTTGTTGATGAGCGCGTTGAGGCCGTCGAGGCGCGACGCGGCGTCGCGCATCAGCGCCCGCACCTCGGCGGGGGAACGCACGTCGGCGGTGCCGCCCGCGACCTCGGCTACGCCCGCCCCCGCCTCGGGCGCGAGGGAGGCGACGGCCTCATCCACCGCTCCCCGGTCGAGGTCCGCGACGAAGACCGAACCGCCCTCGCGCAGAAAGGCCCGCGCGGTCGCGAGCCCGATCGCGCCCGCGCCGCCAGTGACCACCGCCTTCACTCCTTTCAGCCGCTCGCCCATTTCCGGTTTCCTCTGGCGCGATGGGTTCCGGCCGGGCACTCTACGGCCCTGCGCCGCGGTTGCAACCCTCCCCGATCGCTTCCGGGGCCTCGCCGGCACCGGACACCGCCCGACTCGCGGGAACGCCGGCCGGATCGGCGACAATGGACGCGCCGCCCCGGGGCTCGCCCCGGGCCGGGCGGCGGGCGGCCGCGCCCGGACGGCGACAGCGACAGCGACCGGACAGCGGGCAGGAACCAGGGCAGGAACGGGAGGCGCAACATGAAGTACGGACCCCTCGGACGGACCGGGGTGCAGGTCTCGGAGCTCTGCTTCGGCACGATGTCCTTCGGCGGCGACGCGGACGAGGCCACCTCGGCCGCGATGTACGCGGCGTGCCGCGACGCCGGCATCAACTTCTTCGACACCGCCGACACGTACAACGACGGCGAGTCCGAGCGCACCCTCGGGCGCCTGATGAAGGGGCACCGCGACGATCTGGTGGTCGCGACCAAGTGCTACAACCCGCAAGGCGATGACATCAACGCCCGCGGCAGCTCCCGCCGCCACGTGACGAGGGCGGTCGAGGCGTGCCTGAAGCGGCTCGGCACCGACCGGGTCGACGTCCTCTTCCTGCACCAGTTCGACCGGCGCACCCCCATCGACGAGCAGATGCGGGGGCTCGAGGACGTCGTCCGCGCCGGCAAGGTGCTCTACCCCGCCGCCAGCAACTACGCCGCCTGGCAGACTCTCGCCGCCCTCGCGGCGCAGGAGCGCCACGGCTGGACGCGGCTCGAGGTCCTCGAGCCGATGTACAACCTCGTCAAGCGCCAGGCGGAGGTCGAGATCCTGCCGATGGCGGAGGCCCACGAGATCGCGGTCATCCCGTACAGCCCGGCGGCGGGCGGCCTCCTCTCCGGCAAGTACGCGAGCGGGGGCGGCGGCGACCGGAGCCGGCTCCATGCCAACCAGATGTACCGGGTCCGCTACGGCGAAGAGTGGATGCACGACACCGCCCGGCGGTTCGCGGCGTTCTGCCGCGAGCGGGGGCTCCACCCGGTGGGCGCGGCCGTCGCCTGGGTGGGCGCGCATCCCGCGGTCACCGCCCCGATCATCGGCGCGCGGAACCTCGATCAGCTCCGCGCCTCCCTCGACTCGGTCGAGATCGACATGACCCCCGCCCTCCGAGCCGAGATCGCCGCCCTCTCCCGCACCCCGCCCCCCGCGACGGACCGCTCGGAGGAGCAGGCGGGGTAGCCGGCGGACCGGCGGTCCCGCCTCGCGCGGTTCGTGGCCGGGCGGACGTATGTGGACGCTTACGCCACCTTGGCCGGGGCGCGCGCTCCGAGGTGGCCGGCGAGGTGGTCGACGATCTCGCGGGCGTCGTCGTCCGACCCGTGGATGAAGCTCGACTTTCTCCGGCGGAGGAAGTTGAGGCCGATGCGATAGAGCCCGGGCGCGCCGCTCACCACCCCGCCGTCGTGGCGGAGCCGTCCCCGGTGGTCGAGCACCGGCACGTGAAGCCATGAGTGGTCGGGCTCGTACCCGGTTGCCCAGATGACCGTCCGGATCCCCTCACGGGCAAGGTCGAGCACCAGCGAAGGCGATTCCTCCACGCGGGTCGGCGCGAACCGCTCGGGCGGCTCCACCTCCCCCTCCAGTCCGTGCTCGGCGATCCACTCGTCGATGGTGCCGAGCAGCCGGCCGAGCTTCAGATCGGCGAGGTTGCACTTGTTGCGGAGCGAGCCGGAGAACTGCGCCTTCCCGTCCGCGACCCCGGCGAGGCGGCCCACGAGGCGAACGCCCGCGCCGGTGAGCGCATTGAGGTCGAGGGTGGCCCGCTCCGGGGTTCCCACAAGCTGGGGAGCCGGAACCCGGCGGGCGCGCACGATGTCGTCGACCTCGTCGTAGCGCTCGTCGTGGAGGCCGGTCCGGTCCATCCACCACAGGATGTCCTTCCCGCGGTAGGTCCGCGGCATGCGGACGTGTTCCCCCACCGCGAGCGTCACCGGGCGGCCCGAGCGATGGACCTCGCCCGCGATCTGGACCCCCGTCGCCGAAGCCCCCACGACGAGGACGCGGCCATCCCGAAGGGCCGAGGGGCGGCGGTATTCCATCGGAGTCACGGACTCGACGAAGTCCGGAAGGCTGTCCGCGAACGGTGGAACCTTCGCGACGTTGAAGCCGCCGGATGCGAGCACCACCGTCGCCGCGTGCCACACCCCGCGGTCCGTCACCACCTCGTACCCGTCGCCCTTCCTCCGCACGGACTCGACGGTGGTGCGGGTCGCGAGGGGCGGGGCCACGAGACGGGCGTACCGCTCGAGGAACTCCACCACGCCGGCCATGTCCAGGAAGCCGTTCGGGTCGTCGCCGTCGTAGGCGAGGCCCGGAACCCGGGCCTGCCAGTTCGGAGTGAGGAGCCGGAGCGAGTCCCACCGCTCCATTCGCCACGAATGCCCCACTGCCTCGCCGCGCTCGACGACCAGGTGGTCGATCGAGCACGCGGCGAGGTAGTGGCTGATGGCGAGGCCGGCATGGCCGGCCCCGACCACCAGAGCGGACGTGCGGGGCACGCCGGCGCTCACCCGACCTCGACGGTAACGTTCGTCGGGTTGGTCAGGATGTCGAACACCGCCGAGCGCTTCTGCGACTGCGCGACGAGGGCCTCGATGTCGTCCGCATCCGCGTCGGCGTCGATCTCGTAGTTGACCCGGACCCCGCTGAAGCCGTTCCGCACGTCGGGGTCGGCGCCGAGGATCCCCGCGATGTCCATGTCGGCCTCGACCGTCGCCTTCACCGAACGGAGCTGGATGTCCCGGTTCTGGGCGACCGCCGCGACCCCCGCGGTGAGGCAGCTCGCGAGCCCGACGAGGACGATCTCGACCGGAGTGGCCGCGTTGTCCTCGGCCGCGAACACGAGAGGGTGATCGGACTCGAAGGCGAAGGTCGACTTGTGGTCGTGTTCGCCACCGAGGCCGAAGTAGCCTTCTACCGACGATCGGCTGTGGGTTCCGTGGAGCCACTCGTTGGTGGCCCGCCAGACGAACTTGCCCGCCTCGGGCGTCTCGCCCAGCGCCTCGCGGGCGCCGAGCAGGGCTTCTACGTTGACGCCGTTCTCGGCGGGCTTCTCGGGGGTTGCACTCATGAGAGTCTCCTTCAGGGGGTCGGTTTCGTCGGCCGCGAAGCGGCACCTGGACCGAGGTGGAACGAACGAGCGAAGGGCCTGCGGCCCTCCCCGTGCCAGTCAGGTACCGGAGTCGGCTACGAACCGCCCCCCGGGGAGGCCCAGTGGGAACTGGTGGCCATCCCGAGAGTGCAGGCGGATCGATGCCCCGAAAGGGGCGAAAGATGGGGCGCCAAGGACCAGCATGCGGCGGTCTCCTCTCTCACTTCCCACGCGCTCTTTCTTCGAGCGCCGAGTGCGGAGAACCGCCTTCGGCTGACTCATCGATCAGGCATTGGCACCGCACTTGGCGGTTGCCGCGGCTTC